>JBBRPS010000733.1:0-5029 GCA_038227745.1 Gemmatales bacterium
CCGGCGAGCGCGTGACAGGCCGCCGTCCCGGGCTCGCCCGAGGCGCGCGGCGCAACGGGCGAACGGCCCCCGATTACGGGAAGTCAGTTTTACGGGCGGCCGAACCGCCGCCCCGGTAGAATAGAGGCAGGGGGGGGGAGGTCAGTAGGCGAGGGAGAAAGAGTTCCGCGGTCCATTATTGATGAACAGGCAATGCCGGAGGACATCTTGCCCGATCAGCGCCTGGATGCCGTCCTGCGGCCCGAATACGGTCTCAAGCACGAGAACTTCGGGGAGATGAATCCCGATGCCATCGGCCTCAAGCCCGAGGCTGACGGCGTGCTGGTCGAACCGTATCGGTTCTCCTGAAGGTGAGGAAGTCCTGACCAGAACCTGATCGATCAGGAGGGTGTTCAGGCTCCGGAGCACCCGCGCGTCAACCGCGGTGAAGGTGGTCCCCGTGTCGATCTGCGCGGCGACGCGCTGCCGAGCGGGGACGGGCATGTGATTTCGTTCAAGGACTTCCCGCCGGGGCTTGTGGACACCGACGAGTAACTCCACCACCGCCCCGAGGGCGGTCAACGGTCCGTGGACGATGGGCATGGGCGGAGGTTCCTTGAGGTGTACAGGATTCTCTCTTCTTCTCGGATCTGCCGCATCAAGAAGGGTTCGTGCAGGAAGCGCTCGTAGCCGGCCCGGAGCGCATCCTCCATCCCGTCGAAGATGCCGATGATGTCCTCGCCGTGGATGATCACAAACTTCCCCTGGTCCGCAAGCAGTTCGGGCAACTTGCGGTGGTAGGTAGCGATTTCACGTTCCAAGGTCATGAAGTGCCTCGTTTCGGGGACCGAGCAAACGTCGGGACGGAAGCAGCGGGTACACCATCTATCATCAGGTAGCCTACCACTTCGTGACCTTGAGGGGAATAGGGAGGTTCAGGCGGGCACGACCGGTGCTAATCCGCTCGAACCCATTGGCCAGTTCGGTCGCTGCTCTCAGGCCGGGGCGACTGCCGTCTTCAGCACCGCCTCCAGGCGGTTGCCGGCCGCCCGGTGCGCCAGGATGTCGCTCACCTTCTCGACGATCACGCCGGCCGCTTCCGTCGGGGGCAGGCCGCCCGCGTAGATGTTCGAGATGACCGTGTACTCGAACCTGATCCCCGGGCTGCCGCTGAACCGCGCCGCCTCGCGCTGCACTGCCGCGTCGCCGAGCCGGTAGACGAGGTACGCCGACAGGCTGCGCGACGCCAGGGCGTCGCCGCCGGGCCGCTCGCCGATCAGGTAGACGATCAGTTCGGCCTGCAGCCGCTCCGCGAGCGGCTCGGCGAGCTTCACGCGGCCGTAGCGCGCCAGGATCGGCCGCCCCGTCGAGAAACCGCGCCCGGCCAGGCCGTCGAGCAGCACCGGCAGCAGGTCCGGCATGTTGTGATGGACGGCCTCCGCGCTCAGGCCGTCGGAAACCACGACCTGAACCTGTCGGTGTTCGGCGGTCAACTCCTCACCGTCCTGCGGCGACAGGCGCGCCCCGAGGTCGGGCGAGTTCAGATGGGCCTCCTTGCTCGCCGCCTCCGTCTCGACGACGCGGAACGGCGCCAGCCGCTGCAACTCCTCGACGCGCAGCTCGGCGTGGATCGCCTCGCGGCCGACGCCCTGGTTCATCTTCACCTGCCGCGACACGGCATTCGCGGGCCGCGGGCCGGCGCACTCGAAGCCGTAGAGCGCCGGCGTGGCGGCGGCCAACTCGCGCAGCTCCTCGTCCGACTCGCAGAACTGGCGCGGGTCGCCCCAGCGCGGCCCGCGCACCACCGCCCCGCCGGCGTCGCGCGCGAAGATGCCGCGACCCAGGCCCCACTCCAAAAACTCCGGCGCCGGCAGCTTGCCCTGGACCTCGCGCAGCGTCTGGTTGTCGTGGGCGCTGGTGTCGAAGTACGCCAGCATCCGGTCGGTGTTGAGGCAGACGTCCATGTAGTAGTTCGCGCCCGCGGCGGTCAGCAGCTGCGTCGCGATCTGCTGGCCCTCCAGCGTGATGTTCGAGTGCAGCGTGTAGCACGGCGCCATGCCCATCGGCAGACCGAGCAGCTTGCCCATGAAGTGGTCCTGCAGGTTGGCGAGGACCATCTCCATGCCGTCGAGGTGCGTCTCGGGGCCGATGAAGCCGGTGACGTTGTTGACCATGAACGGGTCGTAGCGCCGCGCCAGGCCGTACGTCAGCGCCTCGGTCGTCGTCATGTCGATGCCGTTGTGCTTGCCGTAGCTGAACTCGCTGCCCTGGCCCGTCTCGAAGTACATGAACTGGTCGGCCGTGTCCCGGAGCGGCCCCTTCTCCGCCATCGTGCGGTAACCGCGGTCGAGCAGATCGACACTGATGTCGAACTCGAGCAGGTTCGTGCGCTCGGTGCCTGCCAGACTCTGGAACAGGACCTCGACCGGGGCACCGCGCTCCAGGCAGGCGAGCTGCGTCTTGACGTGCGCCAGCACGCAGATTTGCGTCGGGGCGCCGGCCCGGCGGCGCAGCCGGTCCAGGTGGTGCAGGATGCTCGACACGTTCTCGACGGTGTCGATGGCCGGGTTGAGGCCGATCAGCGCGTCGCCCGAGCCCATCGCCAGGCCCCAGTAGCAGAGCAGCGTGATGCCGCGCAGGTCGTCGGTGGGGTGGTTCGGCTGCAGGCGCGACGAGAGCGTCCCCGGCGAACCGAGGAGCGTCCGCGCCTTCGTGGGGTGCGTGATCTTGCGGGCGAGGTAGATCAGCTCGTGGACGTCGCACAGCTTGGCGACGGCCGCCGCCATGACGCCGGTTAGGCCGCGACCGATGCGCTGCATCTCCGCTCCCCGCGAGCGCAGCAGGTGGTCCTTCAACTGGCCCAGGGTCATGTCCGCGACCGAGGCGAAGGCGGCGCGGTCGATGTCGTAGTTGACGCGCATCACCGAATCGACGCGGCCCTCGTCGTCGGTCAGGGGATGGTCGTGGAGGTGCTGCAGCGTCAGGCCGGAGAGGAGCGCCCGGGCGGCCTCGCGCTGCGTCTCCCCTGCAGCGGCCAGTCCGGCGTTGCGGTCGCCGGCCTTGCTGTAGTCGGCAGCCCCCAGCAGCGCCTTCAGGCCGTGGAACGAGAGCGGCCGGCCGAGGCAGCGCGCGCTGTAGACCTCGTCGGGCTGCGGTTCGGGGACGAGGATGGCGTCGAGGGGGGGCAGCGTCTTCACGGCGTCTCTCCTGGTTCGTTGAGTCCGTAGAAGGAGACGGGGACCACCTGGTGGTGCGGCCGGCCTATCCGCGCGTACTGGGCGTCGCGGACGGTCACCTCGTCGATCACCACGAGGTTGAGGGGTAATGTCCCCCATTCGGTGACGTAGTGGCCCAGGGTCTTCCCGAGATTCTCACGCACCAAGAGTACCAGCGGCAGCGTCGCGGGGAAAGAGAGCGCTCGCAGCGCTCGCGCGATCCGGCCGCCGAGCGTACGGACGGTCGCCGCCTCCGGCGCTGCAAGGGCGACGCGGATGCAGCCGCCGCGCGGGCTGCGCCGGACGAGTTCGAGGGCCGCGCCGAGGTCGGCGTCGGTCGAGGCGGCCGTGACGCTGCCGAGGATCGGCATGTCGTTGAGGGGCAACGTCTCGGGCCGCGGCAGGAAGAGCGTGCTGCCGGAAATCTCGATGTTGTGGCGCAGCAGGCCGTAGACCGTCGCCCGCCCGGCGGAGGCGGGTTGGTAACGCCGCAGGTGCTCGGCCCAGCGCGGCGACGCGGCGAGGCACTGCGCCAGGTCGATGCCGAGGTCGCCGTAGTACGTTGTCGGCGGCCATGGTTTGCCCTGCAGGTGAGCGTAGAGCAGTTCGCCGACGCCGCCGGAGAACGTGACGACGGCGCCCATCGCTTCCGGCGGCGGGCGGAACGCGACCTGTTCGTGCAGTCGGCCGACCGGCCCGGCGAATGGCTCCCGCGCACCGGCGGCCGCCCCTTCGAGCAGGGTCATGTAGAAATCCAGCATCGCGGCGACATCGCCCTCCGCCAGCGTGTCGCCGTGGCCCTTGCGGATGCCGAGGTGGTCGAGCAGGGCCTGGGCGTAGCGGGAGACACGGACGATCCGGTAGGTGCCCGGTTCCACCTCGGCATGGCGAGCGCCGACAAAGAGGCAGCCGGTGCGCAACACCTCGCCAGCCCGGCCGAGGGCGAGGTTTGTGGTGCCGCCGCCGACGTCGAGGTTGAGGAACCAGGTGTCGGGATGGGCGCGGGACAGGGAGGCGGCACTGCCCATGAACGCCAGCCACGACTCCAGGCAGGGATCGTCGGCGGTGGCGATGAGGGCGTCGCCGAGGCGCCGACGGATCAAGCCGACGAGGGCGGCCGCGTTGTCTTTCTGCGCCGCCAGGCCGGTCAGCAAGGCGCCGCCGCCGAAGACCTCTTCGGGCCGCACACCGCCCGCCGCCAGCCAGCCGTCGAGCAACGCCGCGACGGCGTTTTCGTCGAGCCGGTCGCCCGCGAGCGGCGTGAAGACCATGTCGGAGCGGTGGCACTCGCGGACATCGTCCAGGTCGGTGCGGCCGGTGACGGTATTCCGCACGAGACAGGCGGCGGCGATCACGGCGCTGCTCGTCGTGGTGCCGAAGTCCAGGCCGACCAACTTGATCGCGTTGCTCATGGCTACCTGGATTATAGGCTGGTGGCGTGAGGGGCATGAGCGGTGACTATTGCCGGGAACCCACTGCAGCGGCATTCCGCCTAGGTTAGCCCGCGGCGCAATCCCGACTCCAGCAGGGGCTTGCACGACGCCTCCCGGCGTGGTGCAATGACCGCACCGGGACGGCGGACCGATCAGCCGTCGGCCTGCCCTCCGCGCGGCGCTGACTCCCGGGCCGCCGAAGGGCGGGCGCAGCCCGGCACGGGAGTCTCGCCTATGATCCGGTTTCGCTGTGTGCGCTGCCAGCAGGGTCTGGAGGTCGCGGACGGGCAGGGAGGGCAGAAAGTCGCCTGCTCGAAGTGCGGGCAGCACCTGATCGTACCGACGCCACCTCTTCCACCCCTGGCGCGCACGACGCTGGCGCCGCTGGATGTCTCGCCGCCG
>JBBRPS010000734.1:0-5026 GCA_038227745.1 Gemmatales bacterium
ACTTCTTCTACTGCGGAGGTACGCTTCTCGGCGTGTGCCATCCCTGGCCCCTTTCAGGACTTGGGGGGAAAATGGGGTCGCGTTCGCTCAGGACAGTGTAGGACTTCCCCCCGGCAGGTGCAAACCGTGTCGTGCGCCCGACCTACGGTGTCGGCGGCGTGGACCTCGGCCCGGCCGCCATCAGCTACAGTACCATCGACGGCACTGCCCCGATCGACGCAGGCAGCTACACCGCGACGGGCACCTTCACGGGCAGTGCCAACTACGCCAGTGCCACCGGCACCGCCCCCATCACCATCGGTCAGGCCACGGCCACCGTGGTCGTCTACGACGTCAGTGTGACCTACGACGGCCTGGCGCACGGCACCACCGGCGAGGCCTACGGCGTCGGCGGCATCGACCTCGGCCCGGCCGCCATCAGCTACAACACCGCCGACGGCACTGCCCCGGTAGACGCCGGCAGTTACACCGCCACCGGCGCCTTCGCCGGCGACAGCAACTACACCAGCGCCACCGGCACCGCCACCATCACCATCAGTCAGGGCACACCCACGGGTCCGCTGGTCATGGGGATGAGCCCCACCTCCGGCCCCACGGCCGGCGGGACCACGGTCACGATCAACGGCTCGGGCTTCACCGGGGCGACGTTCGTCTACTTCGGCAGCACGTCGGCCGCCTTCACGGTCAACTCCGACACGTCCATCAGCGCGACCTCTCCCGCCGAACCCGCGGGGACGGTCGATGTCACGGTGGTCACCCCCGGCGGCACCTCGGCCACCTCGTCGGCGGACCAGTTCACTTTCCTGTCGCAGGCCCCCGCGATCAGCGGGTTGAGCCCGGCCCACGGTCCCACGGACGGCGGCACCGTGGTCACCATCACGGGCGCCTATCTCACCGGCACCACGGCGGTCTACTTCGGGACCAGCGCCGCCACCCGTTTCACGGTGGACTCCGACTCCCAGATCACGGCCACGGCGCCGCTGTCGAACACCGTCCCCGGACAGGTCAATGTGCTGGTGACGACCCCGGCCGGCACGTCGGACACCTCTGCCGCTACCGAGTTCACCTACGCCGATCCCCAGACCTTCGACGGCGCCGCCCTAGCCCCCGGCCCGGACGTCGGGCCGCTGACCTCCGAGGAGCTGCAGTCGCTGGTGCAGGAGGCCATTGCCCGCTGGGCGGCGGCCACCGGCGACGCCGCGACCGCCGACCGCCTGCGGCAAACCACCGTCCACATCGCCGACCTGCCCGATAACCTCCTGGGGCTCGAGGCGAATAACACCGTGTGGATCGACCTGAACGCCGCCGGCCACGGCTGGTTCCTCGACCTCACCCCCGGCACCGACGAGGAATTCAGCATCCCCGTCGGCGGCCATGCGCTGCGGGCGGCCCCGGGCAGCGCCGCCGCGGGCCGCGTGGACCTGCTCACCGTCCTCGGCCACGAGTTCGGGCACGTCCTGGGCCTGGCCGACCTCAATGCCGCGCTGGTGCCGCACGAACTGATGACCGAGGGCCTGGGCGCCGGCGTGCGCGGCCTCCCCGCCTGGCTCACCGCGCCCGTGGGCACCCCGCCAGGCGGGCTCGCGGGGCAGGCGGCCCAGCTGGCGCCGCCCACGCCGGCCTCGGGCGCCGCGCCGCCCGCCGCAGTCATGGGGGCGCTGCCGCAGTTGCCGGCCGGCAACGCGGCGAGCCCCAGCGCAGCCGGGCCGCCCGAGGCGCCGGTGGTGGTCCCGGCGGCACCGGGCGGCACGACCCTTCCCCTCCCCGTCCTCTCCGACATGGGGGATGATTCGGGCGCCGTTGCCGGCCCCGGCACGCCGCTTCCGCAGCCGGACGCCCCCGCCCACGCTGAGGTCTTCGCCGCCGCCTACCGCGGGACGGAGGAGGACGGCGGCACCTGGCTGGCGGCGCCGCCCGGCGCGCTGCCGCTGTCCCCCGCCACGCCCGTCACGGCGGGCCCAGCCCCGGACCGAAATCCGGTCGGGATCACGGCCACGGTCGGCCCCGGCGGGGCGGTACTCGTGGGCGGAGACGGCGACTCCCTCGTGATCGGCGAACACGGCGGCGACGTGCTGGTCGGCGGCATCCCCGGCGAAGCCCTGCCGACACGGAGCTGACCCCTAACCCGGGACGCCAGGGTTCCGGCCTGCCCCCGCTGGGGTAAACCCGGTGGCTCGTCAAACCGGGAAGTCCTTCGTCGGTGATTCCTTGGTTCGTCCCCTCCTCGAGAGTACCCCCACGGATTTGCGGGGGGCTCTCCGGGCTGGCCCAGGGTATCATGAAGGGCAGGTCGAGTTTGCGGATGCCGTGCATCCCAAGGAACAGGTGATTCGGGTCATCGACCAGCGGTACGAAGCCGAACCCGAGATAGAACTGGCGAGCGGCGTCGTCCAGGGCGTTCACCTCGACAGCGCGGATGCCGACGTCCTCGGATATGTGCTGCGCCCGGCGTAGCGCGTCATCGGGAGAAGGGGCCCCTGGCCCTGCACCGTTCCGCCCACCGCTGTTGCCCGAGGTTGCCCGACACAGGGCGACAATTCTACTGCACACCGCCCCCCGTTCTGGCATACTGGAGGGACCAATTGTCTTGCCAGCGGTCGCCGCCAGGGGAGGAATGCGTCATGCTGACCGTGCTCGGGAACAAGAAGCGTTGCTGCGATGGCGTCACGCGCCGCGAGGTTCTGCAGGCTGGCGGCCTCGCCCTGCTCGCCGGACTCAACTTGCCGAACCTCCTCCATGCCGAGGGCCAGGCCCGCCGCCGGCGCCGCCCCGGTAAGGCCAAGAGCGTCATCATGCTCTACCTGCTCGGCGGCGCCGCCACGCAGGACATGTTCGACCTCAAGCCCGACGCCCCCTCCGGCGTCCGCAGCGAGTTCCGCCCCGTCGCCACCACCGCCCCCGGCATCCGCGTCTGCGAGCACCTGCCGCGCACCGCCCGCTGGATGCACAAGGCCGCCGTCGTCCGTTCGCTCACCCACAAGGCCGGCTGCCATAACACCCTGCCGGGCTACACCGGCCACGAGGTGATGATCGCCGACAACACCACGACGCGCGACACCTACCCGCCGAGCATGGGCTCCGTCTGCGAGTACCTGCGCCGGGACGGCGCCGAGTTGCCCGACTACGTTTACATGCCCTGCTACCTCGGCTGGGGCCAGGCCATCCGCCGCCCCGGTCCCTACGCCGGCTTCCTCGGCCAGCGCTGCGACGCGCTGACCACCGAGTGTACCCCGTACAAGGCCCCGGGCACCCCGGCCGCGGCGCCGGGCCGACCGCAGGTCGTCCGCGGCGTGCCCCGGCTGCCGCAGAGTACCCTTGGCGACGGCATCACCCTCGACCGCCTCAACAGCCGGCGTAACCTGCTGACGCAGTTCGACGACCGGATGCGCCGCATCGAGACGCAGCCGGCCGTGGACAACTTCGGCCGCGTGCAGCAGCGGGCGTTCAACCTGCTGACGTCGTCGCGCGTGCGCTCGGCGTTCAACGTGGACGCGGAGGATCCGCGCGTGCAGGACCGCTACGGCCGGACGCTGTTCGGCTCCAGCACGCTGATCGCCCGGCGGCTGGTCGAGGCGGGCGTGCGCTTCGTGAACGTGACGTGGGACCTGTTCTGGGACCGCGTGCCGATCAACTACGACGCCTGGGACACGCACACGCGCAACTTCCCCATCCTGCGCGACAACAACCTGCCGAACTTCGACCTGACGTTCTCGGCGCTGATGGAGGACCTGGAGGCGCGCGGCCTCTTGGACGAGACGCTGGTGGTGGTGATGAGCGAGATGGGGCGGACGCCGCGCGTGAACGCTAACGGCGGCCGCGATCACTGGACGTTCTGCTACGGGATGATGTTCGCGGGGGCGGGCATCCGCGGCGGCACGGCCTACGGCGAGTCGGACGCGCAGGCGGCCTACGTCAAGGACCGGCCGGTGAGCACCAGCGACGTGTGCGCGACGATCTACGAGTGCCTGGGTATCGACCCGGACCTGATGGTGCCCGACCGCGGCGGGCGGCCGATCCCGGTCGCCCATGGCGGGCGGCCGATCCGCGACATCCTGGCCTGAAAGGACGTGAGCCGGGCGGCAATGCTCCTACAGCATCTTGGCTGCCTCCTCGGCGGAAATTTCTCTCGTGCGCGACTGGGCTCGAACGAGTTCTACAAATTCAGGGTTGTGTTCCAGAAGCTGATTGATGAGGTCGTCGTCCTCCTCGGGAAGCGGCACGAGTTGAAACAGGGGAACACCGTCCACTGTCACAACGACGGGTTCCTGGTAGCACATCTTGCCGTAATGCCTGAGATGGGCCTTGGCCTCACTCAGCGTGATCGTCTTCATGGTGCCCTGTGAACTCCTTCAAAAAGTTGTGCCTCGGACAGATCGTCGGGTCGTTCATCGTTGTCCCTTTCGTGCTGGCAGGACGGTTGGACTACCACCACCCTGCACGATACCCGCTCTGGTTCGGGTTGCAAGCAAAAAGGGCAGCGTCTTCTCCATGCCGAAGGCAGTTGCCGGTTGCGGCAGGGGCGGCTACGATGCCCGCAGTAGTTCCAGCATGAGGAGGCAGCAACATGGTCGAGGCACACGAAGGATCATCTGCGGGACCGCTTGTTCACATCAGCCATGCGAACAAGGCTCGCTCCTACCACTGCATCGGTCACTGTGGCGATGAAGTAATCCCCATCCAAGGTCCGCAGATGCCGTGGCACACGGACCGGACAGTCTTACCGGGCTTGTGAATTAGGGCGGTAAGAGAAGGGTTATTGCCCGGGGCCGGAGAGGACGAAGGCCGCCCAGTCGCGCACCCCCGTCGCCATTCCCCGCGGCCCCTCGGCCGGCGGCCGCTTCTCTCCCTCGGCCAGGCGGCGCACCCGCTTGGCCAGATCCGTGCAGCGCTCGCGGGCCAGGGCCGCCACCTCCTGGGGGTGCCGGTACAGCGCCAGCTGCGCCTGCCGCAGCGCTTGCAGGGGTGGCTCGCCTCGCTCCCACAGGCGGTGGTAGAAGACGGCCATCAGCGCCGCGGTCGGTTCGTC
>JBBRPS010000735.1:0-5024 GCA_038227745.1 Gemmatales bacterium
GGCTTTACGCCCGCCGGGTTCGTGGGCGACTCGCTCCGCGAGTCGCGGCCGCCGTTCCCAGAGCGACTCGCGGAGCGAGTCGCCCACGATGCGAAGACGGCGGGCGTAAAGCCCGCCGCTCGTCAAACCTTCGCCGCCCGAGGACGGATAACCGAATCCTCACTTCTTGCGCTTGTCCTGCTTCCGCTTCTTCTTGCGCTCCTCGGCGCGTTCCTTGGCACTCTTGCGGTGCCCGGTGCCGATCTTCGATTTCGGCATCGTCGCGCCCGGCTGGAACATCCCCTGCTTGCCCATGCCGGTGATCATCTTGATCCGCTGCCACATGCTCATCGTCGCCATCTGCCGCATCAGCGTGCGGATCTGGTCGAACTGGTGCAGGAACTGCTTGATCTCGTGCGGTTCGGTGCCGCTGCCCGCGGCGATGCGCCGCCGCCGGCTGATGTCGATGACGTCCGGGTTGCGCCGCTCCTCCTTCGTCATCGAGTCGATCATCCCCTGGATACGCTTGATCGCGACCTCGGGGTCCTCGCCTTCCGGGATCATCTCACCCATGCCCGGCATGTGCGCCATCAGCTCGCGCATGCCGCCCATCTTCTGCATCTGGATGAACTGGGCGCGGAAGTCGTCGAGCGTGAAGTTGCCCTTCTCCAGCTTCTCCTGCTGCTTCTTGCGCTCCTCCTCGCTGATGTCCTGCTGGACGCGCGCCACCTTCTCGATCAGGCCATGCAGGTCGCCCTGCCCAATGATCCGCTGCGCCATGCGCTCGGGATGGAACTCCTCCAGCGCGGTCAGCTTCTCGCCGACGCCGATGAACTTGATCGGCACCTGCGTCACTTCCTTGATCGACAGCGCCGCGCCGCCGCGGGCGTCGCCGTCGAGCTTGGTCAGGATGACGCCGTTCAGGTCCAGGGCGTCGTTGAAGGCCTTGGAGCTGTTGACGGCGTCCTGACCGGTCATGGCGTCGCAGACGAAGTAGACCTCGTCGGGCCGGACGACCTTGTCGATCTGTTTCAACTCGTCCATCGGCATCTCGGCGATGTGGAGCCGCCCGGCGGTGTCGAGGATGATGGTGTCGAGGAGGGTGCGCTTGGCGTGGGCGACGGCCTCGCGGCAGACTTCAATGGGCGACGGCCCCTTGTAGGTGCCGTCGGGGCCGTGCTCGCCGGCGTTGAAGACCGGGACGCCGAGCTGGGCGCCGAGCGTCTTGAGCTGCTCGACGGCGGCGGGTCGCTGCAGGTCGGCGGCGACGAGGAGGGGCTTGCGGCCGAAGCGGTCGCGCAGCATCAGGGCGAGCTTGCCGGCGGTCGTCGTCTTGCCGCCGCCCTGCAGGCCGCACAGCATGATGACGGTCGGGCGGTCCTTGGCGAAGTGGAACTTGTGGTCCACCGGGCCCATCAGGGCGACGAGCTCCTCGTAGACGATGTGGACGATCTGCTCGCTGGGATCGAGGCTACGCAGAACTTCCTGTCCAATCGACTTCTCGGTGACGCGGGCGATGAACTCGGTGACGACCTTGTAATTGACGTCGGCGTCGAGCAGGCCCTTGCGGACCTCGCGTAAGCCTTCCTGTACATTCGCTTCGGTGATGCGGCCGCGGCCGCGCAGCTTCTTGAAGGCCTCGGACAGCGACCGTTGAATACCCTCGAACATGATTCCCACCCTTGCGTTTGGGACCCCGGAAGCCTCATCCCATTCCTCGGAGTCGGAAACGCCGCGGCGCGGTCGTTGCGCGGGCGTCCAACTTGCTGAATGTCAGTAAACTTAGGATTATAGACGACGCAGGTGCCCCTTGCAACGGAACCGGGGAAAAGCGCCCTGGCCACCGACGGCCCCCTGCGAACAGGACACCGGGAAGAGGGGTTCTCGCCGTGGGGCAGGATTCCAATCCTGCCAAACGCTCGGCAGGATTGAAATCCTACCCCACGGCTGGAACGGGAGGGTGATCTGATGTCCACGGCGACGGCGGTGCTGGTGACGGGCTCGGCGGGCCGAGTCGGGCAGGCGGTGGTGACGGAACTGCAGGCGTGCGGCCTGCGCGTGCGCGGTTTCGACCGGGTGCCGACGCCGGGCCTGGCGGATTCGATGACCGGCGACATCACCGACGGCGCGGCGCTTCGGCGGGCCGCCGAGGGGATGGGGGCGCTCGTCCACCTCGCCGCCACGCCGGACGACGACGACTTCCTGACGCAGCTGGTGCCGAACAACGTCGTCGGCGTCTACCAGGTTTTCGAGGCGGCGCGGCTGGCCGGCGTCAAGCGGATGGTGCTCGCCAGCAGCGGGCAGGTGGCCTGGAACCAGCGCCTGACGGGGCCGTGGCCGATCCGCCCCACCGACCCGGTCACGCCGCGCTACTGGTACGCCGCCCTCAAGGTGTTCCTCGAGGCGGCGGGCCGCGCCTACGCCGACGCCCACGGCATGAGCGTGATCGCGGCGCGGCTGGGTTGGTGCCCGCGGACGCGCGCGCAGGTGCAGGAAATTACGGATACGGAGTGGGCGCAGGACGTGTACCTCAGCCCCGGCGACGCGGGCCGCTTCTTCGCCTGTGCCGTGCAAGCGTCGCTGGACATCCGCTTCGCCGTGGTCTACGCGACGAGCCGGCCGCTGAAGATGCAGCGCTACGACCTGGACGTGACGAGGCAGTTGGTCGGCTACGAGCCGCGCGAGGCCTGGCCGCAGGGCATCGACGTGGTGAGGTGAAGCGCTCTGAACGAGTCCACGCGGAGGGGAAAGCGAGCGACGGGCTTTACGCCGCTGCCCGCTGCCCCGCCTCCGCCCTGCCGTCCGCCGCGGGTTCCCTTCTCAGATCGCGTTCTTTGTGTTACGGTAACCCAGATCACCGCGTTAGAGAATCGCCATCCCCTGGAACGGCTTCCTTTGTGCGAGCCGGAGGGTCCCGTGGCCTCGATTGAATACAGCCAGGTCCGCAAGGGCATGGTCCTCGCCGAGGAGGGCCAGCTCTTCTACGTCATCGACCGCGACCTCAACACGCCCGGAAACTGGCGTGCCCAGCTCAAACTCAAGCTCAAGAACCTCAAGACCGGCGCCATCAGCGACAAGAAGGTCCGCCCCCAGGACAAGACCGAACAGGCCTACCTCGACAAACGCGACATGCAGTACATCTACCAGGACGGCGACGGCTACGTCTTCATGGACACCGAGAGCTACGAGCAAATCACCCTGCCCCAGGACATGGTCGGCGAGCAGATGGGATACATGAAGGAGAACAACAAGGCGACCATCACCTTCTACGACGGCAAGGCGCTCAGCGTCGAGCTGCCGGCCACCGTCGAGCTGAAGGTCAGCGACACCGAGCCGGGGCTCAAGGGGGCCACTGCCGCCGCCCAGTACAAGCCCGCCACCCTCGAGACCGGCCTGAAGATCCAGGTCCCGAACTTCATCAACATCGGCGAGCTCATCGCCGTGGACACGCGCGACGGCAAGTACCTCAGCCGTGCGAAGTGACCCGGCACGACGGGGACGGTTCGGAGGTGTGGACATGCCCTTTCACGACGACCGAGCGGACCTCGACCCCGGCGAGTACCCGGAGCCGGACGAGGAGGACAGCGACGACACCGTCCCCTGCCCGCACTGCCGCAAGCCCGTCTACGAGGGGGCGGAGCGCTGCCCACACTGCGAGACGTACCTGTCCGCGGAGGACGCCCCGACCCGGCGCCCGTGGTGGGTCCTCGTCGGCGCGCTCCTCGCACTGACGGTGGCGGTCCTGTGGGCCTTGCGGGGTTGAAGGGTGGTAACGTGGAATCGCCTCGGGAGGGCGCGGCGGCGGCCGAGCCGCTGATCACCCTGACGACCGACTTCGGCGAAGGCTCGCCTTACGTTGCCGCCATGAAGGGTGTCGCGCTGTCCATCAACCCCCGCGCCCGCCTGCTCGACCTCAGTCATTCCATCCCGCCCCAGGACCTGCGCCACGCCGCCTTCTTTCTGCGGGCCGCCTTGCCGTACTTCCCGGTGGGCACGCTGCACGTCATCGTCGTCGATCCGGGAGTCGGCACCGAGCGGGCCGTGCTGTACGTCGAGACGGCCGGCCAGCGCCTGGTCGTCCCCGACAACGGCTGCTGGACCGAACTGGCCCGGGCGGCGGGGACGCTTCCCACCGTCTTCCGCCTGGC
The DNA here is from genome assembly GCA_038227745.1 of Gemmatales bacterium. Classification (GTDB taxonomy): domain Bacteria; phylum Planctomycetota; class Planctomycetia; order Gemmatales; family Gemmataceae; genus DASPXY01. The sequence continues at coordinate 4,128 of JBBRPS010000735.1, forward strand.
CGAGCCGCGCTACTGGCGCCCGGAGGTCAGCGCGACGTTCCACGGGCGCGACATCCTCGCGCCGACGGCGGCCCACCTGAGCCTCGGCGTCGAACCGCGCTTGCTCGGCCCGCCCGCGGCGGACTGGGTCCGGCTGGAGACGCCGGCCCCGGTCCTCGGCCCGGACGCCCTCGCCGGAGAGGTCGTCTTCGTCGATCCGTTCGGTAACCTCATCACGAACATTCCCGGGGAGGCGTACCGGCAGTGGGTGGGGCAGCCGGCGCGGGTCACCGTCGGGGGCCGGACGGTTCCCCGCCGGGTGCGCACCTACGGCGAGGCCCCGCCCGGGACACTGGTCACGCTGGTTTCGAGCGTGGACACTCTTGAAGTCGCCGTCGTCAACGGCAGCGCCGCCCGCGCGCTGGAGTGCGGCGTCGGCACGGCGGTCCGCGTCGAGGCGGACGGGTGACCCGCCGTCGATTGGACTGCACGGGGCGGGCGCTTTACAATGGCCTCCGCCTTGAATCGGGCCGGGGCGAGGAGTGAGCGGCTGATGGACACCGTGAATTTCGAGTGTGGGCACTGTGCGAAAGAGATGGCCGTCGAGGTCGGCGACCTCGGCAAGGAGGTCCCGTGTCCGCACTGCGGGCACGTGGTTCAGGCGCCCCCTGCGTCCCCCCCGCCGCCTCCGCCCACGCCGGCCGCGGCGCCCGCTCCCTTCCCCGAGCTCCACATCCCCTCGCCGAAGGAGCAGGAGAGCATTTTTTCCCCGACCGACGAGACCGCCAGCGACGACCTGTTCGGCGCCCTCCCCGCTCCGCTCGTGGAAGTACCCGCGGTCCAGCCGCCGCTGCCGCAGCTGCAGCTGCAGCTGCAGCTGGACGTCGCCGCCGCCCCGGCGCCCCCCCGCGGACCGGA
>JBBRPS010000736.1:0-5020 GCA_038227745.1 Gemmatales bacterium
CTTGGGAGTGCGGCGCTCGGCGCCGCTTGTCTTTTTTTCTTCTTGCGGCCTGGAACTCGACAAAGAAAGAAACGCGGCGCCGAGCGCCGCACTCCAAAGCCGCCCCTGAAAAGGTAAGCGCTACAATGCTACCCATCGACCTTTGCGCTCAGGCGGCCTGCCTCCTTGAGGTCACCGCCCGCAAGCCGGGCAACGTCCACCGCCTCCGCGACTTCGACGACGCCACTCTGCTCGACTTCCTCCTCAGCGCCGCCGCCATAGGCCCCGAGATGGGCGCCGCCCCGCGCCGCCGCGTCGGCGAAACGGTCGTCGCCGCCGTTCAGGCCACGCGCCGCGTCACGCGCGGCAACACCAACCTCGGCATGATCCTCCTCCTCGCCCCGCTCGCCGCCGTGCCACCGGACGCGGACCTGCGCACCGGACTGAACGGGATCCTCGATCGCCTCGATACGGAGGATTCGCGGCTCGTCTATCGGGCGATCCGCCACGCCGCCCCCGGCGGATTAGGACAGGCGCCCGAGCAGGACGTGTGCGACGCGCCGAGTCTTCCGTTGCGTGAGGTCATGGCGCTGGCCGCCGACCGCGACCTCGTGGCGCGGCAGTACGCCGACGGCTTCCGCGCGGTCTTCGACGAGGGCGTGCCTGTGCTGCGCGACGTGCTGGGCAGGACGCCCTGGCTGGAAACCGCGGTCATCGCCTGCCACCTGCACTTGATGGCGGCGCACCCCGATACGCTGATCGCGCGCAAGCGCGGGCAAGCCGAGGCGGACGAGTCGGCACGGCGGGCGCGGCGAGTGCTCGACGCGGGCTGGCCGGACGCCCCGGGGGCCGACGCGGCGCTGGCGGACCTGGACGCCTGGCTGCGGGCGGAGGGCCGCGGCCGCAACCCGGGGACGACGGCGGACCTGGTGACGGCGTGCTTGTTCGTGGCCCTGCGCGAGCGTATCATACAACTACCGCACAACTTCGCGCCGTCGCTGCACCCCCACGGGCCCGGTCATGGCTGAACACTACAAGGTCCGCGTTACCAAGGACCACTTCGTCTTCTGCAGCGGGCACTTCATCAGCTACGAGGGCGACAAGTGTGAGCGCCTGCACGGCCACAACTACCGCGCCACCGTCGAGATCGAGGGCGAACTGGACGAGAACCGCTACGTCTTCGACTTCATCGCTCTCAAACAGCGCATGCGGGCGATTACGGACGAGCTGGACCATCACATGATGCTGGCGACGAGCAACCCGTACATCCACGTCGAGGAGGGGGCGCGCAGCGTGCGCGTCCGTTACAAGGACCGCGAGTGGTTGTTTCCGCGCGAGGACTGCGTGCTGCTGCCGATCGAGAACACGACGGCCGAATTGCTGGCGCGCTACATCGCCCAGCGGCTGCTCGAGGACCTGCGCCGCCACCATCAGTTCGAGCCGCGCGTGCTGCGCGTCGAGGTGGAGGAGAACGTCGGGCAGTCGGCGACCTGCGAGGTCACGCGCTCATAGGCCGGCGAGGTCTTCGCGGCGCAGCCGGCCATCGTGCAGCGCCGAGGCGACCAGCACGCCCCACACCCCGGACTCCTCGAGCCGCCGCAGATCCGCGACGCCGCGCACCCCGCCCCCCGCGATCACTTCCCGCTGCGGATACGCTTGCGCCAGGCGGCGGCACAGGTCTTCCGTCCCGGGGCCTTCCGAGACTCCCACCCGCGCCAGGTCGAGGACGATCAGGCGCCGGACGCCGCAGGCGACCGCCCGGACGGCGATCTCCCAGGCGTCGGCCGTCCCCCACGCGGCCCCGTCGCCGAGCGGCCGGCCGCCTTTCAGGTCGAGGGAGAAGATGATCCGGTCGCCGTGGCTGCCGCACAGCTCACGCAGGGCCCGGGGGCCGGCGAGGGTCTCCAGGCCCGCGATGATGCCCTCGACCCCGACATCGGCCAGGGGGATTGCGTCGTGTATGTCTCGCAGGCCGGCATCGACCCAGAGGCGGAAGCCGTCCCGCTGCAAGGCGGCGTAGGTGTCCACCGCGGGCGCCGCGGCGGCGATGGCATCGAGGTCCGCGAGGTAGAGACGCGTGAGGCCGAAGTGATCGCGGAAGGCCCGGGCCACGGTGAGGGGATCGTCGGCGGGGGTCAGTCGGCTGACGACGGGGCGGTACGATTGGCGCAGCCCCGCGACCCCCCGGACCACCCGATTCTTCAGCAGGTCGAGGACCGGCAGCACAGTCACTTTCGACTTGACCTCCCGAAGGGTACGGCGGTCACTCTCCTTGGCAGAACACAGTGTACCGATTCACTCGGTCGTGAGGCCACTCGAGAGCTGACCGGCGTGGGACGGAGCCGAGGGTGCCCGGAAATGACGTCCGCGATCAACAGCGCATGCGCCCCCGCCCGCACCGCGAGGCGTGACAAGGACGACCGCTTCGTTTACACTAGCGAGAGACAGGGGTGACGCGGGCGCGGGCGCGCGGCCAGGGCCCGGCGGCCCCGAGAGATGTTGCGGAGGTGTTTCCGTGAGTATCATTCGTGTCGGCCTTTCGGAGACCAAGAAGTTCGCGGACGGCTACGACGCCATCTTCGGCAAGAAGAAGGCCGAGGAGGCCGCCGAGGAGACCACGTCCGGCGGCGACAAGAAGGCGGCCGAGCCGAAGGCCGCGGCGAAGAAGAAAAAGGCGTCGAAGAAGAAGTAATCGCCGCGCCCCGTCGCCGACTTCCCAGGGCCCGCGGGCCGCCCTCCGGGGCGACCGTGGGCCTGTTTCCTTGCGAGGGTCGTCGCGTTCCGCTAGAACAGCGGAGGCGCTACGAGCGCACGGCTGCGGCGCCGTGCCCCGGTCCCCCGCGGCCCGCCGCGGACCACCCCCGCACCTCCCGCGACCATGGCCTCACCACCGCTGCTGAAGTTCGAGGAGTTGACCGCCCCCATCCCCGGCGACGAGCCGGCCGGCGAGACCGTGCCGTTCTCGGCGCGGCAGAGGCTCGAAGAGTACCGCAAGGAGGTCAACCCCGCCGACTTCGCCGAGGACGACCCGCTGCGGCCCAGCGAGCCGAAGTACGCCAACTGGCCGGGCATCGTCGAGCTGGCGAAGGAGGCCCTCGGCGGCACCTCCAAGGACATGCTCGTCGCCGCCCGCCTCACCGAGGCCCTCACGAAGCAGCACGGCTTCGCCGGGGTCCGCGACGGCCTGCACCTGCTGCGCCTCCTGGTCGAACAGGCCTGGGACCGCGTCCACCCCGTCATCGAGGACGGCGACATCGAGGTGCGCGCCGGCGCCTTCAACTGGCTCGATGAGCCGGACCGCGGCGCCCGCTTCCCCAACACGCTGCGCACCGTGCCGCTCGTCGAACTCGATGGCGCGGGCTACGGCTGGCACCACTGGAAGCTCCTCCAGGAGGGCCGCGGCTCGCTGACCGCCGAGGTGTTCGAGCGCGCCATCCAGGCCACACCGCGCGAGGAGTGCCAGCGGCGTACAGAGGACCTCGGCGAGGCCCTGAACGAGGTGCAGTTGCTCACCGGCGCCCTGAACGAGAAGATGAACACTCTCGCCCCGGGCATGCTCGGGGTCCAGAAGGCGCTCACCGAGTGCCAGACGCTCGCCCAGCAAATCCTGCAACGCAAGGGCCCGCCCCCCGAGGAGGGCGGGGATGAGGCGCCCGCCGAGGAGGGGGGCGCGGCGGAGTCGGCGGGGGAAGAGGGGGCCGCGGAGGCGCCCGGGGTACGGGGCAAGGCAGCCGCCCGGCCGATGCGCACCCGCGCCGACGTCTACCGCCAACTGGCCGAGGCGGCCGCCCTGCTCCAGCAGATCGAGCCGCACAGTCCCATCCCGTATCTGATCCAGCGGGCTGTCGCCCTCGGAGCCCTGCCGTTCCCGCGGCTCATGCGCGAGCTGATCCGCGACGACAACATCCTCAGCGAGATGAACCGCGAGCTGGGGATCCGCGACGACGCAGCGGCTGCGTCGGAATAACCTGAGGAGTGAGAGTCTGTTCCCGAAGGCCGGAAAACGGTGTCTGGAACGAATGGCAGTGTTCTGCGCAACCGCCGTTACGGAGGGCAGCACGGTCAAAGCACGCTCGTTTAGTCGCGCGCCGCGCGCTCGCCCCCCGCGTAGCGGGATCTGGCTCACCGCTCGCGGCTAAACGAGCGCGCTTTAGCCATGCAGGACCCAGTATTACCCGCGCGGGAGCAATTGGGCCGGGTCGGGGTGGGAGTCACCTCCCACCCCGACCCGGCCAATTTCCCCCGGGCAACGGATCAGCCGGTCATCCCTGGCCTGCTTGCGGGGGTGTCTCCTCCTCTCCCGGCAGATAGAAGAAATCGGCCACGCGGCAGTGGAAGCCGGGCAACTCGGGGTCTCCCGTCAGTTCGTCGGCACCCTCGAACACCTGGGGGAGCTGGTTCAATCGGTACACGGTCACGCTCCGCCCCTCCGGATCCACGAGCCAGATCACGGCGATCCCGCGGCCGAGGAACTCCGTGATCCGGCGCGTCACCTTGGCCCACTTGTCGTTCGGCGACAGCACCTCGACCGCCAGCGTGGGGAGGTGGTCGGAATAGCGGGGGTTGAGGTCATCGTAACGTCGCGCCTGGTCGTAGAGAAACACATCCGGACCGCGTACCGTGTCGGGGTCACGCTCCAGGATGAGACCGGTGTCGTTGCTGCAGGCGTAGCCCTGGCGCCGCTGGAACGTGTAGTTGGCGAGGATTCCCCCCACGTTGAGGCAGACAAAGCCGTGTCGTTCTCCCGGTCGAGGCACTTCCATCACCTCTCCGCGCTCCAGTTCAAAGTGCCGATCCCGGTTTTCGGGCCGGTTGCACCAGTCGAAAAACTCCTCCGCGTTCAGCTGCTGTTTGATCACTACTGGAGTCATGAACGTCTGCTCTCCTTCCTCTTGAGGGATGGTCGCCACCGAGCACATTCTACCCTGGCGGTGCTGAAGAAAAGAAGGGGGTAGAAATTTGAGGATAAATTGGGGAGAAATTGATGTCAGTTCATTTGCGGCCGCCCAGCGGGCGGCCGCAAATGAACTGACATTGCGCC
>JBBRPS010000737.1:0-5009 GCA_038227745.1 Gemmatales bacterium
CTTGGCCTTCAGGGCGTTGCCGAGGTTGTAGTGGGCCTTGGGGTAGTCGGGCTTGAGGCGGAGGGCCTCCTTGTAGGCGGCGATCGCTCCCGCCACGTCCCCCTTGGCCTTCAGGGCGGCGCCGAGGTTAATGTGGGCCTCGGGGAAGTCGGGCTTGAGGCGGAGGGCCTCCTTGAGGGCGGCGATGGCCCCCGCCACATCCCCCTTGACATGCAGGACGACACCGAACCCTATTTGGGTCCAGGGGTTGGTCGGGTGCAGCCGGACTAGTTCCTCCGCCAGGGCCAGTGCCTCTGCCTTCTCTCCCTTCTCCAACAGCATGGCGGCGAGTATATGGCCCATCTCCGGGCGCAGTGCCCGCACGACCCGATAGTACTGCACTGCCTCCCCCAACCGCGGCGGCCAGGCTAGCCGTAAGCTCTCTGCCAACTCATAGTTGATCCACAGATCACCGGGGTAGCGCACCTGCGCCGCCTTCAGCCAGCGGATAGCGGCCTCGCCGTCGCCAGCCTGCCGCAGCGCCGCCCCCAGCAGCGACACGCTCGCCACCGGCAACCCGCCCACCTTCCCGCCGGCCAGCTTCCGCAGCGTCGGCAGGTCTCTGGCAATCATCGCCTGCCGGAGGGACCGGCGGAACGCATCCCGGTCCGCCTGCAAGGCCACCTCGTGCAAGGTACGCCAGGCCGCCTTCGGCTGTTTCTTGTTGCGGCGCTCGGAGGCCCAGTCATCCAGCGCCGCCGTCGCCTCGATGACGACCCCGGGCCGCTGCCGCAGCCGCGCCGCCGCCTCCGCCGCGGGCAGCGCCAGTACGTCCACGCCGTACTCCCGGAAAGCCGCGGCGTACTCCGCCTCGGGGTCGCCGCCGAGGGCTAACTGGCCTTTCCCCCCTGCGTCGAGGTAGATATCCCCCTTCCGCGAGCGTGCTTCGGCGAGGCGGGCCAGGAACTTCCGGTCCCGCGCCGCCGCTTCCGCCGCCTGTCTGGCCGCCAGGGCCTCCGCTTGCAGCGCCGGGCGCAACTCGGCCACGCGCGCCTGGAGACCGGCATCGCCATCCCCGCCGGCCAGGCGCTCGGCGGCGCGCTCGATCGTCGCAGCCGCCTTCTCCCAGTGCGCCAGGTCGCCGACGGGCGCCGCGCGGGCGCGGGCCCGCGCCTCGCGTGCCTCCTCCAGGTCGCGGTTGACCAGGCGGGTCACGGCCTCAAGGCGTTCCTGCCGGGCCTGCTCCAGCCACCACCACAGGCCGCCGCCCAGCAGCAGCGCCACCAGCAGCGCCGCCGCGAGGCCCGACACCAGCGAGCGGTGCCGACGCGCCCACCGCCGCGCCCGCCCCGACCACGGCTCGTGGTACGCCGTGACCGGCTCGTCGGCCAGCCAGTGTTCCACCTCGCCCGCCAGGTCCAGCGCCGTCGCGTAGCGGTCCTCCGGCTTCAGGGCCATCGCCCTCAGGCAGATCGCCTCCAGCGCCGCCGGCACGGCCGGGCTGACGCGGCGCGGCGGTGGGAAGTCGCCCCGCTGCACTCTTTGCAGGATGTCGCCCACCTCGGACCCACTGAAGGGAGGCTTGCCGGTCAGCAGGCAGTAGAGCGTTGCCCCCAGGCTGTAGACGTCACTGGCCGGCCCTAAGCGGTCCAGCCGCCCCGCCGCCTGCTCCGGCGGCATGAACGGCGGCGTGCCGACGGCCGTCCCCATCTGCGTGGGGGCTGCGCTGTCAGCCGACGCCGGGGTCAGAGGCGTTTCTGTGGTGCCGACCCTGGCCGCGCTGCTGCCCACCGCCTTGGCGAGGCCCCAATCGACGACGAGGGTCTCGCCGTACTGACCGAGCATGATGTTCCCCGGCTTGAGGTCGCGGTGCAGCACGCCGCGGCTGTGGGCATAGGCGATGGCGTTACAGACGTCCACGAACCGCCCCAGCAGTCGCCGCAGTTCCAGGGCGCGCTCGCCGGGGTCGCGGTTTGGCCCTTCGGCCTTGTGAAACCGGCTGATGGCCTCCTGCAGGCTGTCGCCCTTGATGAAGCGCATGGCGTAGAAGGGGCGGCCGTCGTCGTAGCAACCCAGGCCGTAGACGGGGACAATGCCCGGGTGCTCCAGGCCGCTCGTGATCTCCGCCTCGAGCAGGAAGCGCGCCCGGCTTTCGGGGTGGTCGGCGTACCGATCCTGGATCTCCTTCAGCGCCACCTCGCGGCGTAGCTCTTCATCGAGCGCCACGGACACCTGACCGAGACCGCCCTTCGCGTGCGGCCGCAGGATGCGGAAGCGCAGCCCCGACGAGGTCGGCGTCCCCACCGAAGCGGCACGCGAGGCATAGGGATCCTCCTCGCCGTTGCGGGCGGCGGAGACCTGAGCCAGGCTCGCGTTGACGTCGGGGTCGGCGACCTGCTCCAGTTCCTGCCGCAGCGAGCCGACCGAGGAGACGGCCGCCAAACTCTTCTGGGGGTCGTCGCCGTGCATCTGCAGGTGCTTCTGCACGAGTGCCTCCAGCAGGCTGCGGGCGTCCTCACGCAGGGCACCCTGTTCCTGGAGGAGTTGGCCGAGCGGTTTGGCTTTCTCCAGCACCCAGGCGTGCATCCCCTTGATGAGGGCATCGCGGGTGATGAAGTCCATCTGCAAGGCGAGGATGCCGAACAGCAGGTTGCGGTCGGCGCCCGGACGGGACGGGATCGGGTCGGACATGGTCAGGACCTCGCGAATGGACGGCGCACCCGCAGCGTGCCGGTGTGCTTCGACGGAGGAACTCAAGAGACCGTCTTACTCTACCCGCTGGCAAGGGAGATCGCGAGGGAAAAGGAGGCACGCACCGTGGACGCAGGACAGTCCGATCGTTCACGGAGGTTCACCGCGGGATATTCCGGAGCCGTTGGAGTCCCGCCTTTAGGCGGTTGGGCCGGCTCGCTGATCGTTTCAGAAGTTCGCCGTCAGCGTCGTAGGGAGGGCGACGGCCCACCAGTTCACGGAAACGGTGGGCCGTCGCCCTCCCTACAGCCCCACGCCACTGGCAGCTGACTTGTCAAACGGTCAGCTAGCCCCCGCCCGTAGCGCCGCCAGCCCCTGTCGCAGTCCCTGCTGGTAGATCCACAGGTCGCTCCAGTACGCCAGGCAGCGGAACCCCTGCGCCAGGTACGCCCGCCCCTCCTCCACGCTCGACGCCATGAACCCCGGCGCCTTGCCGTGGCGTTCGCAGGCGGCGAGGATGCGGCGGACCGCGTCGAGGTAGCGCGGGTGCGTGAACGCGCCGGGGATGCCCAGCGACGCCGTCAGGTCGTAATGGCCGATCCACAGCACGTCGATCCCGTGTACCGCGGCGATCGCCTCCACGTCCTCCAGGCCCGCCGCCGTCTCGATCAGCGCGATCAGCAGCCCTCGCTCGTTGGCCGCGGTCATCTTGGCCACAATGTCGCCGCCGGTGTAGTCGTCGTGCGCCACGCCGAAGGCGCAGCCGCGCCGGCCCTGCGGCGGGTACTTCGCGAACTGCACGATGCTGCGCGCCTGCTCGGCGCTCTCGACCATCGGCACCATCACGCCCAGCGCCCCCAGGTCGAGCACCCGCGCCAGGAAGTGATACTGCGTTGCCGGCACGCGCACCATCGGCACCAGGTCCGCGGGCCGCGCCGCCGCCAGCAGGGTGCGGACCGTGTCCACGCCCCAGCCGGTGTGCTCCATGTCGAACATGACGAAGTCCGCCCCGGCCCCGGCGGCCAGGCGGGCGATGCCCGTCGTGCTGAACTCCATCACCATCGTGCCCAGCGCCGTGCCGCCGGAGCGCAGCGCCTGCTTGACGCGATTCTCTCTCATGGGGCCTCCGTCCGGCGGGCGTGCCGCCGCAGGTTCTCTTGCAGACGCGGGTGGTCGAGGGCGGCGCGGTTGACTACGTCGCGCGGCACGCGCCCCGCCGCCACGTCGAGGATGCTTTGGCATGCGCTGTGGCCGATGCCGCGGAAGCACTCGTCCGTCCAGCACAGGGCGTGCGGGGCGAGGATGACGTTGTCCAGCGCCAGCAGCGGGTCGGCGGAGTCGATCGGCTCCTGCTCGAAGACGTCCAGCCCGGCCCCCGCAAGGCGCCGCGCCCGCAGCGCCTCCGTCAGGGCCTGCTGGTCCACGACCGGCCCGCGCGCGACGTTGATGAGGTAGGCGGTCGGCTTCATCAGGGCCAATCGGGCCGCGTCGATGAGGTGGCGCGTGTCGGCGTTCAAAGCACAACAGAGACAGACGAAATCCGCAGAGCGCAGCAGCGTTTCGAGGTCTACCAACTCGATACCCAGGAAGGCGTCCGTGGAGGCAACGTAGGGGTCGTGGGCGAGATGGCGCATGCCGAAGGGGGCGGCGAGGCGGAACACTTCCCGCCCGATGTTCCCCAGGCCGACCACCCCGAGCGTGCGTCCGGTCAGCCCCGTGCCCATGTGGCCCCGCTTCTCGGCCCAGCGCCCGGTGCGGGTGAGGCGGTCCTTGAGGAACAGCTTGTGGCTGAGGGCGAGGAGGAAGGTCAGCACGGCCGCGGCGACCGGGCGGCGCACGCCATCGGGCGTGATGGTCAGCAGGACGCCGTGGTGCGTGCAGGCCTCGACGTCCACATTGTCGTAACCGACGCCGAAGCGGGCCACGAGCGTCAGGCGGTCGGCGCCTTCGAGGGTGGCGGCGCTGACTCGCGGGGCCAGCACGAGGAGGGCGTCGTGGCCGCGGACCTGTTCGGGGCGCAGCTCGCGCGTGTCCTCGGCGAGGAACGCGCGCTCCACGCCGGGGGCCGCGTCGAGCAGTTCCAGGCCGATGTCGCCGAAGGCGGGCGAGCCGTCGGCCTCGAGGAAGTCACGGGTGATGCCTACGCGGAAGGGGGCTGTCATTCCTGGGTACTCTGCGGGCCGGCGATGGCGGGAATGGCCGTTATTCCTCGGGCGCAGAAGATCCTCACACAAGCCCGACGCGCCAGCGAGGGGTCCCTCGCTGGCGCGTCGGGCTTGTGTGGGTCTTTGGCGTCGGACGATTCCTCCGGCACGCGAGGTCGTCCTACACAAGCCCGA
>JBBRPS010000738.1:0-5002 GCA_038227745.1 Gemmatales bacterium
AAATCTCGGATGAGCAAATGGCGGGAATCAATTTGGCCAGTCACAGGGTGTTTTCCCAGTGGAACTATACGATTAAACCAGCGATTGCCTGAGAATTGTCTATATTGAGAGAATGCTAAGTAATACTTGCACAGATCCTAAGGAGCGCACGGGCACAACGGACGGTGCTCAGTCATTGCGCTGCTTGACCGGCGCAGTTGGGTGCTGATCGGGCGTCACGTCCACCACGACCCGGCGGATCACTGCCGTGAAGGGGAACTCACTCCCCATGTAGTCGGCACTGACGGCGGAGCAGGTGTCCTTGCCGCAGGACAGGCCGTCGCCGGAGAGTGAGAAGGCGAGCGGCACGGTGGCCGCAATCTGCCCCTGGCCGACCTGCTGGCCGTTGATGAAGAGTGTGGCGGTTCCCGGAGCGCCCTTGCCGATCTTGAAGTCAGGGGGCCCGGTCCTCTTGAACTCCATGCGGAGCGTCACCTTGCCCGTGGGGACCTTCTGGTCGGACAGGACCTTGTATTCGTTGATCCCCAGGTAGTTGTGGGAGAATTGCAGTTTCTGGTCCTTGTTCACGAAGAAGGAGTAGCCGCCGAAACTGCCGCCGGCGGCCAGCAAGACGCCCTGCGCCCCTCCGTTGGGGATCACCACCTCGGCGGTGATGCTGTGGGAGCGGTTGCGGACGTCCACCGCGTTGGCTGCTTCGACTTCCCCGGTCCCCTGGTAATAGACGTACTTGCTGCGGGGCGCTGACAATTGCGGCCGGGGTATCGCAAAGCGTTGAACACTGGTGGCGTCCAGGGGGAGGACCTTGTATTTCTGGGCCTGCATGAACCACAGTTGTTTCATTTCCACCAGCTTGTCGGGGTGCTTGGCCGCCACGTCGGTCGATTCGGAGAAGTCCTCGTTGATGTTGAACAGCATCCACTTGGCCTCATCAACGTCCTTGGAAGTGATCTGGGTGCCGAGCTTCTCCCAGGGGGCGTAGGCCCGCCAACCGTCCAGGTAAATGGACCGCGTGCCCAACATCTCGAAGTACTGAGCTTCCCTGGGCACCTTGGCCCTGGCGTTGTCGAATGTTTTGGCAAAGCTGACCCCCTCCAGCGCGTTCTGGGCCACGCCGTTGATCGACGTCGGCATCTTCAGCTTCAAGATCTCCAGCACGGTGGGCACCATGTCGATGGCGTGGGTGAACTGTTGGCGAACCTCGCCCCTGGCCTTGATGCCCCTGGGCCAGTGGACGATGCACAGGTCGGAAATGCCCCCGCGGGCGACTTCCCGTTTCCAGCGGCGGAAGGGGGTGTTGGTGGCAAAGGCCCAGCCCCAGGAGTAGTGCGGGTACGTGGTCGGGTCGCCCCAGTTCTTGAGGTGCTTGAGGCTCAGGGACAGCGGTTGCGGCGCGCCGTTGAAGAACAGGTTTTCGTTAAAGGAGCCGTGCGGTCCGCCCTCGGGGCTGGCGCCGTTATCGGAGACCGTGACGATCAGCGTGTTGTCCAGCTGGCCCAGCTCGTCCAGGAAGGCGACGAGCTCGCCGATGTAATGATCGACGTAGGTAAGGAAGGCCGCGTACACTTCCATCTGGTGGGCGTACACTTCCTTCTGCTGCTTGGTGAGCTTCGCCCAGTAGGGGACCTCCGGGTCGTGCGGCGACAGCTGGGTGCCGGGCGGGCAGATGCCCAGCTTGATCTGGTTGGCCAGGGCTTTTTCACGGTAGTCGTCCCAGCCGGCATCGAACTTGCCCTTGTACGGGGCGATCCAGTTCTTGGGGACGTGGTGCGGTGCGTGGCAGGCGCCGGGGCAAAAGTACATGAAGAACGGCCGGTCCGGCGCCACCTGTTTGAGGTCTGCGATAAACTCCTTGGCCTTGTCCACCAGGTCGGGCACGTTGTGGTAGCCCTCTTCGGGGGTTTTCGGGGCCTTGACGAAGTGGTTGTCGTAGGTCAGCCACGGGTAATACTGGTCAACCTCACCGCCCAGGAAACCGTAGAAGCGATCGAAGCCCCGGCCCAGCGGCCACCACTTGCGGTTGCAGGCCAGGTTCATGTCCTCGTTGGGCGTCAGGTGCCACTTGCCGACGGCGAACGCCGACCAGCCGAACGGCGTGAGCATCTCGGACAGGAAACCGTTGGCGAGGGGGATCCGCCCGTTGTACCCGGAAAGCCGTTGCTGCCCTCGGTGATGCACCCCATGGCATTGGCGTGGTGGTTGCGGCCGGTCATCAAACAGGACCGGGTCGGCGAGCACAGGGCCGTGGTGTGGAAGTTGTTGTAGCGCAGGCCGTTCTTGGCCAGCCTGTCCATGTGGGGCGTTTTGATCACCGGCGAGCCGTAGCACCCCAGCGCCGCGTAACCCACATCGTCCAGCACAATGAACAGGACATTCGGGGCGCCCTTGGGAGCGACCGCCAAAGGCGGCCAGTCCGGCGTGGATTCGCTCAGGGTGCGGCCGATCTTGCCCTTGAAGGGCGGCGCGTTCGGAGGGGGAACCACGGTGCCGCCCTCGAACGTCCCCGGCGGCGAGAAGACGGCGCCCGGTTTCGGTTCACCGGCCTTGGCAGCTTTCCCGGCAAGGGTCGCCGGCGACCGCCTGGCCCGTCACCTGATTGCGGTAGGTGGCCACTCCGAAGCCCAGCAGACCGCCGAGCAAAAGGATGGTCGGGATTTCCCATTTCTTCCTGCGCATTGCGTTGCTACTCCTTGAAGCGGAAAGACCACGGTTACTCCCACGAATGGAACGGGACCGTTCGCGAATTCATCATTCCTCCTTACCCCGAGGGCTTCCGAGAGCCCGCCGCCATAGTGGCGACGGAGGCGACCTCCCACCCCCGCCTGCGTGGCACGGTGTTCCGGTAGCCGAGCGGCGGCCGCATTCCGCGGCAGCAGTCGCTCCGAGTTGGAGTTCGTCCGAGGAAACTACCAGCGGCGCGCGTAGCCGTAGTGATAGCCGCCCCCGCTATAGCCGCCGTAGTGGTAGCCGCCGTAGTGGTAACCACCGCTCCTAGCACCATAGCGATACCCGCCACCGCCGCCGTAGTGATAGCTATAGTGGTAGCAGCCCCACGCCTGGGCCTTGGAGGACATCGCCAGTGCCACGAGGACCGCGGCGAAGGTCAGGAAGAGAGTCTTCAGCATGTCAACTCCTTGAGTCCTTGGGTTCTTCTTGGTGCGGCACCCATCCTTGCTCGACCCCGTTGCCACGCTTGAGATGGGGGCATTTTTTCTCGGGCTGTCTGAAGGGTACGCCGATTCATTTGACGCGCTTCATCTTGACCTCCTTGGTGTCGGGGAGCTTGTCCCCACCCTCGCTTCGATCCCTGGCTTGCAGGGCGATGGTATCCGCGTTGACGGGCGTGAGGACGTACGTGGCGGCCGCCTTCTTCCCGTCCGGAAGGACGGAGGTTGTCTTGACGACCCACTTCTTGCCGTCCCGGACCCAGGAGCCTTCGCCAAAGCCGCCGGTTTCGTCGAAAACCCAGGACCGGATACGCTTCGCCGCCGGGTCCCAACCGATCCGTTGTGTGGCACTGCCGACGGGGACGTTCTTGATCGTGGTCGTGAAGGTGGCCTTGATGAAGTTCTGGTTGTCGGACCAGGCAACCGAAAGCTCTTCCACGCCGCCCTCCTCCGCCGCCCCCGCCCAGTCGCCGATGGCCCACTCCAGCCCGCGCAGATGCCGGTAGTTGCTCGGCGGGACGAACGGCGCCTCCCGCACACTGCTCAGAAGCCATTGCCCGTCCTTCTTGACGAGTACGTTCGTGAAGCGGGCCCGGCTGGGCGGCCCGCCGCCGGGCGCGAACACTTCCGTCGTCCCCTCCTCGAGGGCGACCTCGGGGGTCACGAACCGCAGGGCAGCGCTGTCGATCCGCACCTTCAGGCCCTTGTTCTCGGCGGACAGGCCGGCGAAGGCCTTCTCGATGGCCATGCGGCCCTTGAGGTGCCGGCCGGTCAAGTCAGTGAAATCGCCGTCCGGCGTCCAGAAGGCTGCCACGGCCCTGGCGTCTCCCTTGTGGAACGCCTCCACGAAGGCCTCGCCTTGCTTCCCGATGGCCGCCATGGCATCGGCGTGTCCCTTGTCCTGCGCGGCGATGCCCGCCCTACCAGTCGTGAGGGCGGCAACCATCACGCCCACGCTGATTCCAGCCGCCAGTCGTCTCATCGCGTTCGCTCCTGGTGAAATCGTTTCGGCCTATCAACGGTGCCGACCATCGGAGGCGTTTGCCCGCGAAGCCGTGGCCATCTCATGAGGTTTTTGTGAAGGCGAGTACGATCCGGGATACGGCGCGACGACGTGACCGCCGCACAAGCCGTCGGAAAGGATAAATCCCCTCGTGTTCGCCCTGTAGTTCGCCCAAGGACAGCGGCACCACTGGCGGGCACCAGCCTCCTGGCCACACGCCGCCGCGGTCGAACACGGTCGAACGGTTCGACAATTAACTACTCGACATAATATGTTCCGTACCCGCTAATACAAGTCTAAAAACGGCAATTTCCGCCCGTCCCCTCGCCTGGAAGAACCTCGAGTCATGGCCGAGCCGAGCGACCGCGAGCCGCACCCGCCGGAGCGCCGCAACTTACCGGGATACCGACGTGAGGTGGTCCAGGCCGAGCTCGACCTGGTGATCAACCCGCCGGAGCGCCGCAACTTACCGGGATACCGACGTCGGCTGCTCCAGGCCCGGGACGTCGATGAGCTGGCACACGCCCTGCCGCACTGGAACGCCGACTTCCAGCAGTTCGGCCGCGGTCCGTTCGCCTGCGAACTTCGGTCTCTCGACCTGCCCGGAGTTCAACTCCTGCGGGGGGAGTTCAACCGCAGGATCCGGGTCCATGGGTCTCCCACACTCGCGGCGTACTCCTTCCACCCAGTCACGCAGGGCAAACGCACTTCAAAACCCGCGGAAATATGGGGTTAGAGCGAGAACTCTTGGAAACCGCTCCTCCAGCCATCCAAGCAGTTTTCCGTTCTTTCCAAGGCGATTTCGGGGGTTCCAAGCGTCGAGACTGCGGAAAAA
>JBBRPS010000739.1:0-4996 GCA_038227745.1 Gemmatales bacterium
CCAGGGGTCGCAGGACCAGCCGGCTTACGCCGGCCGTTCGCCTGTTTGCGTGGGGCGAACGGCCGGCTTACGCCGGCTGGTACGGCAGCCCAGGGGTCGCAGGACCAGCCGGCTTACGCCGGCCGTTCGCCCCACCGACGGACACCCATGAAGACGATTGTAGCAACGCGGCTGTGCCTGTTCTGCACGGCCGTCCTCGCCCTGGCCTTCGTCGGCGGGGCCGGCGCCGGCTGGACGCACCTCGACGTCCCCGGCGCCTGGGAGGACGCGCCCGGCGGCAAGTTCGCGCGCCACGACGGCTTCGCGTGGTACCGCTGTTCCGTCAAGGTCCCGGCGTCGTGGAAGGGCGACGACCTGGCGCTGGCGATCCAGGGAGTCCGCAATGCCTACGAGGTCTACGTCAACGGCGTCAAGGTGGGCGGCGGCGGGACCTTCCCCCCTGGCTACCGCGACGGCTACACCGCCCAGCCCGCCAGCTACTCCGTGCCGGGCAAGCACGTCCGCCCCGGCGCGGCCAACCTGATCGCCGTTCGCGTCTATAACCGCCAGGGGCCGGGCGGCTTCAAGGGCGGCGCCCCCTACCTCGCCAACGACGCCGAGGCCATCGCGCTCAAGGGCGCGTGGCAGTTCCGCACCGGCGACGATCCGGCCTGGGCGCAGCCCGACGCCGCGCTGCCCGCGACCGCCTTCGCCAAGGTCGAGCCGGCCGCGGAGGTGGCGCGGCGCCTGTTCGGCACGAAGCTGGGGCGCGGGCCGCTGCCGCCCGCCGTGGCGCTGAAGCACTTCAAGACCGCCGACGACCTGGAGGTCGAGCAGGTGCTGGCCGAGCCGACGGTGCGGCAGCCGGTCTTCGTCAACTTCGACGAGCGCGGCCGTATGTGGGTGGTGCAGTACCTGCAATATCCGCATCCGGCCGGGCTGAAGATGCTCAGCCGCGACAAGTATTGGCGATCCGTGTACGACAAGGTGCCGCCGCCCCCGCCGCACCACTTCCGCGGCAAGGACAGGATCACCATCCACGAGGACACCGACGGCGACGGCGTCTTCGACAAGCACACGACCTTCCTCGATGGCCTGAACATCGCGACGGCGGTGGCGCACGGCCGCGGCGGCGTCTGGGTGCTCAACCCGCCCTACCTGCTCTTCTACCGGACGAACAAGGACGGCGACGCCGCGCTCGGCGACCCGGAGGTCCACCTGGAGGGCTTCGGCCTGGAGGACACGCACTCGGTCGTCAACAGCCTGTGCTGGGGGCCGGACGGTTGGCTGTACGCGGCCCAGGGCAGCACAGTCACGGGCAACGTCAAGCGGCCGCGGCGCGACAAGACGGTGGTCCACTCCTCGGGGCAGCTCATCTGGCGCTACCACCCGGAGAGGCGCCGCTACGAGATCTTCGCGGAGGGCGGCGGGAATGCGTTCGGCGTCGAGATCGACAGCAAGGGCCGCGTCTTCAGCGGCCACAATGGCGGCAACACGCGCGGCTTTCACTACGTGCAGGGCGGCTACTACCAGAAGGGCTTCAGCAAGCACGGTCCGCTGACGAACCCGTACGCCTTCGGCTACTTCCCGGCGATGAGGCACCCCAGCGTGCCGCGCTTCAGCCACACCTTCACCGTCTACGAGGCGGCCGCCCTGCCGCAGCGCTACCGCGGCAAGCTCTTCGCGGTGACGCCGCTGCAGAGCGAGGTCGTGCTCAGCGACCTGTTCCCCGACGGCTCGTCGCTGCAGACGCGCGACGTGAGCCGGCCGCTGACGACGGACGACAGCTGGTTCCGTCCGGTGGACGTGAAGGTCGGCCCCGACGGGGCGGTGTACGTCGCCGACTGGTACGACGGCCAGATCAACCACTACCGCAACGCCGAGGGCCAGCTCGACCCGAGCACGGGCCGCGTCTACCGCCTCAAGGCGAAAGGCGCACGCCCGGTCAAGGCGCTCGACCTGTCGCGGCTGTCGTCGGTCGAGTTGGTCAATCGCCTCGCCGACGAGAACCGCTGGGTGCGCCAGACCGTTTTACGGCTGCTCGGCGACCGCAAGGACCGCGCGCTGGTGCCGCTGCTGAAGAAGAGGGTCCGCGCGGAGAACGGGCAGCTGGCGCTGGAGTCGCTGTGGGCGCTGAACCTGAGCGGCGGCTTCGACGAGGAGGCGGCGCTGGTATCGCTGGCTCACGCCGACCCCCACGTCCGCGCCTGGACGGTGCGCCTGCTGGGCGACGGCGGCACGGTGTCGCCGGCGCAAACGCGCGAGCTGGTGCGGCTGGCGCGGACCGAGCCGCATCCGGAGGTGCGCAGCCAGCTCGCCTGCTCCGCCCGGCGCTTGCCCGCGGCGAGCGGCCTGCCGGTGGTGCGCCGGCTGCTTGCCCGCGGCGAGGACGTGAAGGATGTCCACATCCCGCTGCTGCTCTGGTGGGTGATCGAGGCGAAGGCGGAGTCGGACCGCGACGCGGTGCTGGCGCTGTTCGCGGAACCGGAGGTGTGGCGGCTGCCGATGGTCGAGCAGCATATCCTCGGCCGGCTGATGCGGCGCTACGCCCAGGCCGGCGGCCGGCAGAACCTGCTGACCTGCGCCCGGTTGCTGGAGGTGGCGCCGGAGGCGGGCCACGCGCAGAAGCTGCTGGCCGGCTTCGAGCAGGCATTCGCGGGCCGGTCGCTGGCGACGCTGCCCGACGAGCTGATCAAGGCGATGGCGGTGCGCGGCGGCGGCTCGCTGTCGCTGCGACTGCGGCAGGGCGAGGGGTTGGCTGTGGACGAGGCGCTGAAACTCATCCGCGACGGGCGTACCGCGGCCAAGGAGCGTCTGCGGCTGCTGCAGATCCTCGGCGAGGTGCGGCAGCCGCGCGCCGTGCCGGTCCTGCTGGATCTGGCCGGCAAGGCGAAGGACGAGGCGCTGCGGCGCGCTGCCCTGGCGGCGCTGCAGCCTTACGACGACGCCGGCATCGGGTCAGCGGTCGTGGGCCTGTATCCGCGCCTGCCGCGCGCGGTGCAGGCCGCCGCCCAGGCGCTGCTGCTGAGCCGCAAGACGTGGACGCGCCAGTTCCTCGAAGCGGTAGACGCGGGCAAGGTCGAGCGTGGCAGCATCCCGCTCGACGCGGTGCGGCGCATGACGGTCCACCGCGACGACGTCATCGAGCGGCTGATCGCGCGGCACTGGGGCAAGGTGCAGGGCGCGACGACGGCCGAGATGCGGCAGCGGATCGAGCGCCTGGAGAGGGTGGTGCGCGGCGGCCAGGGCAGTCCTTACGGCGGCAAGAAGCTGTTCGAGGCGAGCTGCGCCAAGTGCCACACGCTGTTCGGCCGCGGCGGCCAGATCGGCCCCGACCTGACGGCCTACCAGCGCGACGACCTGAGTAACATGCTCCTCAATATCGTCAATCCGAGCGCCGAGATCCGCGAGGGCTTCGAGACGCACCTGATCGTGACGCAGGACGGCCGGACGCTGACGGGCTTCGTGGTCGAGCGCGACAACCGCGTGGTGGTGTTGCGCAGCGCCGAGGGACAGGACGTGCGCCTGGAGCGGGCAGGTATCGAGGAAATGCGGGCGCTGCCGCAGTCGCTGATGCCCGAGGGACTGCTGGACGCCTTGAGCGACCAGCAGGTGCGCGACCTGTTTGCCTACCTGCGCAGTACGCAGCCGCTGAACGAGTGCGGAGACATTATGGTTCCCATGCCTCCATAGACGTTGTCTACGAGGAGGAGGCGACGCGGATTCTGGTAGTCACTGCCATCCGGGTCGTCCGTCGAACGTAGGAGAGGAATACCATGAAGCCCACCTTTCTGCCTTCCCTTCGCCTCTCGGTGAACGAAGAAACGGGGGCCATCCGCGCCGCCTACCTCCGTGTCCGCGAGGGAGAGGTTGCGGAAACCCGCGAAGTCGCCGAGGGTCGGGTTTATGCGGACTACGATGCGAACGACTCGTTGCTCGGCATTGAGTTGCTCGGTCCCTGTAGTGTCGAGGTGCTGGACACCATCGCCGAGCGGGAGCCTGAGGCCGTCAAGCGGTTCTTGCGGGGGGGAGCGCCGCGAGAGCTGGTCCCTGCCTGAAGGGGAGTCTCCGCCTGGACTGCGGGGAATAAGCGACCACACCGCGGTTTTTCCTTGAGGTTCCCCCTGGGCCGCCCTACAACAGATGAGGTCGGCGCCGCCCCACCGAAGCGGTCGCCGTGCATCCACCGCCTTCACCTCGTTCCGCAGGAGGTTCGCCATGACTCGGCCGAACAATCCTTCCATCCTCGGCCTGCCCGGCGGCTACCAGCTGCGCCAGCTCCTCGGCCGGGGCGCCTTCGGGGAGGTCTGGCGGGCCGACGCGCCCGGCGGCGTCGAGGTCGCGGTCAAGATCATCCAGCGCACCCTCAAGCCGGAGGAGGCCCAGCGCGAGCTGGAGGCGCTGCAGCTCATGAAGCGCCTGCGCCACCAGAACCTGCTCTCCATCCAGGCGTTCTTCGCCCTGCCCGACCGCCTGGTGATCGCCCTGGAGCTGGCGGACCGCAGCATACGCCAGCGCCTGGACGAGTGCCGGCAGAACGGCCGCGACGGCATCCCTGCCGCGGAGTCCCTGAGCTATTTCCGCGAGGCGGCCGAGGCGCTCGACGTTGCGCTCCTTGGGGTCATTCGCGTTCACCGCCCAGCCCTTGCGGAGATTGCCCGTGAGGACGTTGCTGACGTCGTGGCCCGACTGCGAGTGATCGGCGATGGCCTTGCGGAACTTGTGGGGCACGCCGTCCGTCTCGAACACGAACTGGCTGAGGACGAAGTTGCCGTTCTTGGTGCGCCCCGGCCCCTTGCCCGGCAGCGAGGGGTGAGTCAGCGCCTCCAGCCGCACCGCCGTCACCGTCCCGGTCTCCGGCGCCACCGACTGCACGACGTAGGTGTCGGACTCGCCCACCTTGCCGGCGGCGAGAACGGAGCGATCCTCCTCGCGCACGCTAAAGGTCGCCCCCTGCTCCGACGTGACCGTCTTGGGATAATTGACGCGCCAGCCGCCGTTCGTCTCCTTTTCCAGC
>JBBRPS010000740.1:0-4980 GCA_038227745.1 Gemmatales bacterium
AATACAACGAACGCTACGCCCACCCGTTTCAGTGGACATGGACTAATCCCCAGATGCGCCAGTGGTTCGCTCGACACGCTCCCTAATTCCTTGCAGAACTTCCGCAGCGGGACACTAGATCCAGTCGAGGGGCGGACCGACCCGGAAATCTGGTATGATAAGGCGTTCCGGGACCGGCTGTGGGAAGAGGCGATGCCGCTGGGGTTTACGGGTCTAGTTCTCACTTTCCTCACCCTGGAAGATCCCGACCGGGATGACCAGGATGCTGATTGAGTGCCGGTTCGGCATTTTCCCATAGCACGCTGGAGCGATTTCGAGCGAGGAGATAGATAGGAGGGGCGGCTGAGTCCGCCGGTCCGCCGGTTCGAGGTAGCAGTGCGGGGCGCCCATCCCGCCACCCCGGGACGCTCGGCGCTCTTGCCCCTCCTGACGGACGGTCGTACCGGGGCGTGCCCGGGGACCACAACGCAGGGTCGTCCGTCCCCCTCGGAATATGGGAGGCAACACCACATGCCGAACATCGTCACGGCCTCGGCCAACAAGCAGTTCGATGACATCCTGGAGCGTTTGTGTATCAAACTCCAGATTACCCCGACGCAATTCACGACGGCCCGCGACAATTACGAGGCCGTCGGCGGTTGGCTCGGGCAGGACGACAGCCCCATCGCCATCTACAGCCCCCACATTTACCCCCAGGGTTCTCTGCGCCTCGGCACGACCGTCAAGCCGCTCGGGCAGGAAGAATTCGACCTGGATGCGGTCTGCCAACTCGACATCGCTGAGTCGGTCGATCCCGGCACCGTCTTCGAGATGATCTGGGACCGGATGTACGCCAACAAGCGCTACCGGGACATGATTGTGCGGAAGAGGCGGTGCATCCGCATTGACTACGCCAGGAATTTTCACCTCGATGTGGTGCCGGCGATCCCGCACTGCGAGAGGGGCGGCACCTGCATCCTGGTTCCGGACCTGCCCGATCCGGAGTTGGAGGATTGGAAGCCATCGAACCCCCTCGGGTACGCCGAGTGGTTCGAGAAGCAGGTGGTGACGATAAACAAGTTCGCGGAGGCGCGCATCGACCCCTTGAAGGACCCGGAACCGTTGCACCGCAAGCCCACCCTCAAACGCTCTGTGCAGCTGTTCAAACGCTGGCGGGACATCCGGTTCAAGGCGACGCCTCGCCTCCTGCCGCCGTCCATCATCCTCACTACGCTCGCCGGCCACCTGTACGAGGGCGAGCGCTGGTCCACGGACGCCCTGGCGACGATCCTGACCAAGATCGTGAAGGCGACGCGCGGTCGGCGGCTGCAATTGTACAACCCCGTGAACGACCAGGAGTTGATTTCTGAGCGCTGGGAAGACGAGCCCGACAGCTACGATGCCTTCCGCGACGCGGTCCGGGAATTCCAGGAGAGGTGGCTGGACCTGATTCACTCCACGGGGGTGCCGGCGATCACGAAGGAACTCCAGGAACTGTTTGGCGAGCCTGTAGTGCGCGCCTTTCGTGAGGCCGTCGAGCAGGTTGAACAGGCGCGCGCCGCTGGCCGGCTCTACGTCACCAAGGGCACGCGGACGCTGACGGAGGTCGCCGGGCCCGCCACCTTCACAGTCCCGCGGAACACGTTCTATGGCGATTGAACCGGGAAAACACATCCTCTCGGCGAGCGAACAGTACGCGCGGATGCGGATTCTTCTGCCCGACTTCCGAGCGGTGATGCGCAAACACACACTCATCGCTGAGGGGGACGTACGGCCCACGCCGCTCAGCGCGGTCTACCAAGTCCGGCTCGCCTACCGGGGATGTACCCCGCCGAAGGTGTGGGTGCTGTCGCCGACGCTCGTGCCCCGGGAGGAGGGTGGGAAGATCCCGCACATGTACGACCAGGAGCGACTTTGTCTCTACCTGCCTTCTACCGGCCAGTGGTCGGGGGAGATGGTGCTGGCCAAGGTGACCGTGCCGTGGATCGCGCTTTGGTTGTACCACTACGAAGTTTGGCACGCGGTGGGGGAGTGGCTGGGTGGCGGCGTGGAACCCGACCCCAAGCCTCCCTTCACCCGCGAGAAGCAAGGAGGTCACCATGACCGCAGAAGACGGAAGTAAGCGCCCGCAGCCGTTCCGCGTGTTGGCGCTGGACGGCGGCGGCATCAAGGGCACCTATACCGCCTCGGTTATCGCCAATCTGGAGGCGATGACGGGCAAACACGTTGCCGACCATTTCGAGTTAATCACCGGCACCTCGACCGGCGGCATCATCGCGGTCGCCCTCGGGCTTGGACTCACCGGCCAGCAGATCCTTGATTTCTACCTGAAGAGAGGGCCGGAGATCTTCCCCGTGCCCGCTCCCGGCTGGCGGGGATTCGTCGCAGAACTGTGGCGCCATCTGCGACAGCCTAAGCATTCGCAGAAGGTGCTGAGCGAGGCGATCAAGAAGGTTGTGGGTGACCGGACTCTCGGCGACTCGAAGTGCCGCTTGGTGATTCCGGCCTACGACGGCGTGCGGGGCAACATCCAACTCTTCAAGACCGCCCACACCGAGCACTACAAGCAGGACTACCAGAAGCCGGCCCTCGTCGCCGCCTTGGGGACGTCTGCCGCGCCGACGTACTTCCCCGCCTACACCGAGGCCGGCGGAGGCACCTACCTCGACGGCGGGGTGTGGGCCAACTGCCCGACGATGGTCGGGCTCATCGAGGCGACGGCCATCCTGGGCAATAGCGTGGAGGATGTCGAGATTGTCAGTATCGGGACGACCTCCGAGCCGTTCGACGTCAGCCGCCGGCGCCGGGCGGGCGGCATCTTGGCCTGGGGCCGGGGCGTCGTGGAACTCCTGATGCAGGCCCAGGTCGATGCGGCGCTGGGACAGGCGAGCCTGCTTATGAAGGCGCGGATGCTGCGGATCGATGCCGTGACCCGCCCGGGCCGCTTCAGCCTCGACAACGCCGGCGGCATCTCCGACCTGCAGGCTCTCGGCGAGCAGTCGGCCCGGCAGCACGAGAAGGAGATCAGCCGCCGGTTCCTCCAGCGACCTGCCGAGCCATTTGTGCCCTACTACCGGATCGAGAAGTCTGCGGCCGAGGTGCTTGGGGGAGTGTAGAAGCAGCCTCAACAATTATGGCCTTGGCACCAGCCGAGTCTGGGTTTTTCCTGGAAGATTCTTGCCCGTCCTTTGCAGCCTCATTTTCTGTACATTACTCTCTGCCCTCGCCACCGCGGAGTACGCAGCTAGCCGCGCGGCAACGACGGGGAATGCCTGATGCGACAGCCTGCGGAACATGTCGGTGCAGGTTCGAGGCGAGGGCTGTGAGGGGATGGCGGATCCGATCGAGAGTCGCGTACGATGGCGCAGCGCATGAACAACTTCCAGGAGAAGGTCGGCTTTCTCTGGTCCGTCGCGGACTTGCTGCGCGGCGACTACAAGCAGTCGGAGTACGGCAAGGTGATCTTGCCGCTGACCGTGCTGCGCCGGCTGGACTGCGTCCTTGAGCCGACCAAGAAAAAAGTGCTCGACAAGGCTGCGGCCCTGCCCAAGAAGGCCGATGAGGCGATGCGCGACGTCATCCTCTGCCAGGCCGCTGGGCAGTCGTTCTACAACCTGAGCAAGTTTACCTTCCAGACGCTGCTCGGCGACCAGGAGCACCTCGCCGCCAATCTGAGCAACTACGTGGCCGGCTTTTCCGCCAACGCCCGCGAGATCTTCCTGCAGAAGTTCAAGTTCGGCGAGCAGATCACGCGGCTCGATGAGGCGAACCTACTCTTCCTCGTCCTGAGCAAGTTCGTCGAGATCGACCTGCACCCCGAGACGGTCGATAACCACGAGATGGGGTACGTCTTCGAGGAGCTGATCCGGCGCTTCTCGGAGCAGAGCAACGAGACGGCCGGGGAGCACTTCACGCCGCGCGAGGTGATCCGCCTCATGGTCAACGTCCTCTTCGCCGAGGACCGCGCCGCCCTTACGAAGAAGGGCGTCATCCGCACGCTCTACGACCCTGCCTGCGGCACGGGCGGCATGCTCTCTGTCGCCGAGGCGTACCTGCGCGAACTCAACCCGTCCGCCACCCTCAAGGTCTACGGGCAGGAGCTGAACCCCGAGTCGTACGCCATCTGCAAGAGCGACATGCTCATCAAGGGCGAGGACGCCAGCAACATCAAGTTCGGCAACAGCTTCGCCGAAGACGGGCTGCCAGACCTGCGCTCCGACTACATGCTCAGCAACCCGCCATTCGGCGTGGAATGGAAGAAGGTCGAGGATTTCATCCGCGACGAGCACGAAAAGCGGGGGATGGGCGGGCGCTTCGGCGCGGGCCTGCCGCGCATCAACGACGGCTCCCTCCTGTTCTTACAGCACATGGTCTCGAAGTTCAAGCAAGACGGCACGGGCTCGCGTCTCGCCATCGTGTTCAACGGCTCACCGCTCTTCGCCGGAGGCGCCGGTTCCGGCGAGAGCGAGATCCGGCGCTGGATCATCGAGAACGACTGGCTGGAGGCGATCATCGGCTTGCCCGACCAACTCTTCTACAACACCGGCATCGCCACATACGTCTGGGTCGTCACCAACCACAAGCCAAAGCACCGCAAGGGGACGGTGCAGCTGGTCGATGCCTCGGCGTTCTTCGCCAAGATGCGCAAGAGCCTGGGCCAGAAGCGCAACGAGATGACCGAGGATCAGATCCGCCGGATTACCGAGTTGTACGGCGACTTTGAACCGGGCGAGTGCTGCAAGATCTTCGACAACGAGGACTTCGGCTACTGGCGCGTCACCGTCGAGCGGCCCCTGCGCCTGAGCTTTGGCGTCACGCCCGAGGGGATTGAGCAGCTCAAGCGGATGCCGGCCTTCGCCGCCCTAGTGTCCCGCTGCGGAAGTTCTGCAAGGAATTAGGGAGCGTGTCGAGCGAACCACTGGCGCATCTGGGGATTAGTCCATGTCCACTGAAACGGGTGGGCGTAGCGTTCGTTGTATTCCGGCCACGCCGCCTCCACAT
>JBBRPS010000741.1:0-4979 GCA_038227745.1 Gemmatales bacterium
CCGCCGGATGAGGTAGCCCGCGACTCCGTCGCGGGGAGGCCAGCCGCCGGATGAGGTAGCCCGCGACTCCGTCGCGGGGAGGCCAGCCGCCGGATGAGGTAGCCCGCGACTCCGTCGCGGGGAGGCCAGCCGCCGCGGAGCGGCGGGCTACCGGGTCGCCAGCGTAGTTCTCCACCCGGTCGATGAAGAACAGGGACAGCACCTTGATCCCCGCTGCCTTCAGCCGCTTCTGCTTGCGGAAGTGCTCGCCGAGGGTATACCGGATTTGCTCGCGGAAGAGCGCCCCCCTGTGACTGGCCCAGCGCGATCTCGACCCCGTTCTTGAAACGCACCAGCCCGTCCGCGGGGTTGATCTCGTCAACGACGAAGCTTGCGTATTCCGGCCGGTCCGCCTTGTCCTGAAGGCACTGGCCGGGCTTGAACAGGTACGCCTTCGCCTTGACGGTCCCGTTGGCAATGCGCTGGTGAAGGGCGATCTTCGCCTGGACGGTCTTCTTGTCGCTGCGGACTTCCTCCAGGCGAAGGATGAAGGATGAAGGATGAATGGAAGACAGGCAATCTCTCTTTATTCATCCTTCATTCTTCATCCTTCGCCTCTCGTAGCGGCGCTTGCAGTCCACTGCCCGCGAGCTGGCTTTCTCAGCGGCCCGTCAGGGCCACCGCCGAGCGCGCCTCGATCCGATACTCGTCCCCGTCCAGGAGTCGCTCCGCACCCGGGTCGGCGATATCCGCGGGAGCCGGCAAGGCCGTGTCCACAACGCGGTGCCAGCGCCGCCCGCGCTCCAGCGGCGGCAAGCGCAGGCGCAGCGGCCCCCAGTAGGCGTTCAGCGCCACGTAAAGCGACTCCTCCCCCGTCGCACTGTGGACCGTAAACGCCAGGCTGCGCGAGTCCTGTCCCCAGTCGGGCCGGAACGGCTCCACGCCGTGCCAGGTAATCCGCGGCACCGCCGGGTCGTCCGCTGCCGACCAGAACCGCGTCGCCTGGAAGGCCCCGTGCCGCCGCCGGAAGCGGATCAGCTCGCGGACGAACCGCAGCAGCCCGCCCTGGCCTGCCTCATCTCCCCAGTCGAGCCAGCTCACCTCGTTGTCCTGGCAGTAGGCGTTGTTGTTGCCGCCCTGGCTGCGCGCCAGTTCGTCGCCCATCAGCAGCATCGGCGTACCGTGAGCGAGCAGCAGCACCGTCAGGAAATTCTTCCTCTGCCGGTCGCGCAGGGCGTTGACCGCGGGGTCGTCGGTCGGCCCCTCGACGCCGCAGTTCCAGCTCAGATTGTCGTTGCCGCCATCGCGGTTGGCCTCGCCGTTGTCCTCGTTGTGCTTGTCGTTGTAACTGACCTGGTCGCGGAGCGTGAAGCCGTCGTGGCAGGTCACGAAATTGATGCTCCGGTGCGGGTCGCGGCCGGGCTGACGGTAGACGTCCGGACTGCCCAGCAGGCGCTGGGCGAGGCGGACGACCGTGCCGGCCTCACTCTTGACGAAGCGACGGACGTCGTCGCGGAAGCGGCCGTTCCACTCGGCCCAGCGGTCGCCGATGAAGCTGCCGACCTGGTACAGGCCGGCGGCGTCCCAGGCCTCGGCGATGATCTTGGTGCCCGCCAGCACCGGGTCCGACTCGATCTCCCAGAGGATGGGCGGGTTGAGCAGGGGCAGCCCGGCCTCGTCACGGGCCAGGACGCTGGCGAGGTCGAAGCGGAAGCCGTCGATGTGCATCTCGCGCACCCAGTAGCGCAGGCAGTCCACGATGAGCCGCCGCACGATCGAGTGGTTGCCGTTGAGGGTGTTGCCGCAGCCGCTGAAGTTGGCGTAGCCCTCCCAGCCGCACGCGGGGATGTAGTAGGCCCGGTTCTCCAGGCCGCGGAAGGACAGCGTCGGCCCGTCGTCGCCGCCCTCGGCGGTGTGGTTGAAGACGACGTCGAGGATGACCTCGATGCCGGCGCGGTGCAGCGCCTTGACCAGGTCGCGGAACTCCTCCGCGGGGCCGAGGGGGTCGCGCCGAGAGCTGTAACCGCGGTGCGGGGCGAACAGGCCGATGGGGTTGTACCCCCAGTAGTCCGCGCGGCCCGCCGGCTGCTGCTGCTCGTCGAACTGCTGGACCGGCAGCAGCTCGACCGCCGTGACGCCGAGTTCCTGAAGGTAGGGGATCTTCTCGACCATGCCGGCGTAGGTGCCGCGCCGCTGCGGGGCGACGCCGGACGACGGGTGCCGCGTGAAGCCGCGAACGTGCATCTCGTAGAGGACCGAGTCGGCGAGGGGGCGCCGCAGGGGGCGGTCGCCCTCCCAGTCGTAGGCGTCGGGGTCGAAGACAATGCCCTTGAGGGCGCGGTCCGCGTTGTCGCCCGGGAGGCGGGCGGCCTCGCGCCAGTAGTTGTCGCCGGCCATCACCAGGCGAGCGTACGGATCGAGCACGACCTTGTCGCCGTCGAAACGGTGGCCCGCGGCGGGGGCGTAGGGGCCGTGGACGCGGTAGCCGTACAGTTGCCCCGAGCGCACCCCAGGCACGAGGACGTGCCAGTAGTAGAAGGTGCGGTTGCGCTCCGGGTCGAGCGGGATGGTGCGGGCGGGGCGGGGGTCGTCCGCGCGATCGAAGAGGAGGAGCTCGACCGTGGTGCAGTTCTTCGAGAAGATGCAGAAGTTGACGCCCCTCGCAGAGACGGTTGCCCCGAGGGGGAAGGAAGACCCGGGGAGCAGGTCGCGATTCACGGGATCGACCCCCAACACGGAATAGGGAGTGGGGGAAGACCCTCTTCCCCTACTCCCTATTCCCTACTCCCCTCTCGTTGTTCGGCAAGCGGTCGTTCACGCCGCCTTCTTTACCGCCCTGGCCCTGGGCTGGTGCTTCCAGCGGCGGTGCAGCCAGAAGTATTGTTCGGGGTGGCGGCGGACGAGGCGTTCCAGGGCGCGGGTGTAGCGCTCGGTAATGGCGCGCGGGGCATCCGGATGGCCGGCGTATTCTTCCGGGAGGATCAGGTCCTCGAGATACACCGTATACCGCAGTGGCGAGCCGACGCGGGCGGCGCCGAGGACGAAGATCGGGGCCCTGTATTCCAGGCTCAGCAGGGCGATCGACTTGAACGTCGAGGCGGGCCGGCCGAAGAAGTCCACGAACAGCCCGCGCGGGCCGGCGTCCTGGTCGCCCACCATGCCGACGGGGTCGCCCTGCGCCAGCGTCTGAAGAATGCGGGCGTAGTCGGCGTCCTTGTCCAGGAGGGTCAGGCCCGTCCGGCGCCGGAACTGAGATAAAAAGCGGTCCAGATAGGGGTTGTCCAGCCGCCGCGCCACGAGGCCGCCGCGGAAGCCGGCCAGGCCAATCGCATAACCGAGGATTTCCCAGTTGCCGAAGTGGCCCATCACCACCAGCGGCGGCCGCCCGGTGGCCATCCAGGAACGGATCAGGGCCAGGTCGCCCGGGCCGGCGTGCTGGACGTAGTCGTAGAGGTTGTGGGCGTGGAGCATCCGGGGCAGGCGGATCATCTCCACCAGCATGGTGGTGAGGTGCAGGTAGCTCGCCCGGACCAGGCGATCCACGGCGGGCTCGTCGAGGTCCGGAAAGGCGTGACGCAGGTTGTCGGCGGCGACGAGGCGGTGGCGGCGGTCGACGCGATAGGCGAGGGCGGCCAGACCGCGGGCCAGCGCCAATGCCGAACGCCACGACAGCGCCTGCACGACGCAGACCACGACGCGCACGAGCAGGTATACCGCATAGTCCGCCGCGCGCGAACGCTCCTTCGCCATGATCGGCCTCCTTCGTTTCAGGCGGCGCGGCAAGGCTCTTCGGGGCGGTCGAGGGTACGCCGTTCCACCGGCTCGACTACGTCCCAGGCCAGGCCCAGCCGCGCGAGCAGACGAATCGTCAGATAGGACACATCGAGTTCAAACCAGCGCCGGCCGTGGAACGCACAGCGCGGCTGGGCGTGGTGGTTGTTGTGCCAGCCTTCGCCGTTGCTGATCAGGCCCACCAGCCAGTTATTGCGGCTGTCGTCGTGGGTGTCGTAGTTGCGGTAGCCCCAGAGGTGTGTGACGGAGTTGACCGACCAGGTAATGTGCCAGACCGCGACGGTGCGCACGAAGACGCCCCAGACGAGCCAGCTGAGGCCGAGGTGCAACGCCCCGGCCAGGCTCCCGGTCCCCAGGGCGCCCACCAGGGCGCCGAGGCCCAGGAAGGCCGCCCACTGTGCCCGGTGGAGGTTGCGCCAGACCTGCGGCCGCTCCAGCCACTTGTAGAAGCGGTCCTGGAACAGGTCGCGGGCATAGCGGTCGTAGGTGGAGAGGTTGTAGATGGCCGGGTCGTAGATCAGGAACCAGCCCATGTGGCTCCAGAAGAAGCCGGTCCGCGGGCTGTGCGGGTCGGCCGGCTCGTCGGAGTTCTGGTGGTGCATGCGGTGGATCGCCACCCAGTTCATCGGCGAGCCCTGCCAGCAGCATGCGCCCAGAACGGACAGGCCGTGTTCCAGCCAGCGCGGGCAGGCGAAGCCGCGGTGTGTGAGCAGGCGGTGATAGCCGACGTTGACCCCGAGTGTCCCGAAGAGGTAGAGCCCGGCGACCGCCCACGCCACCCCCGACCAGCTGAACAGCCACGGCACGCAGGCCAGCAAGGCGAGCAGATGAAAGAGGAGGATGCCGGTAAGGATGCGAAGGTGGACGCGCTGGGGGCTTTTGGGGTCGAGAACGCCCAGCCGCCAGAGCCAGCGGTCAACGAAACTGGTAGTCCCGGGCATACGCTACGCCCCCCTCCGGCCATGAAATGCGCGCCGATATGACCTTGTCATGGATCGGCAGGGGGAGCGCGATACTTTGCGATTTTTCCGAAAATGCGGATTGCGCCTGCGCAGGGTAGACGGGTAACGGCGAACGGCCGGCGTAAGAGATCGTCCAGCTTCCGGGTCTTACGCAATAACGCTTTACGGCGGGGGGTGGACAAAGGTGGGGAGAACAGCTGCAATGACAGGGTTGTCACACCGCTGTCACCGGCAGGAGTCTCCCCA
>JBBRPS010000742.1:0-4975 GCA_038227745.1 Gemmatales bacterium
GAGGGCCACCCCCACACGGCCACCAGCCTCGACAACCTGGCCTCCCTGCTCAAGGCCACGGGGGACTACGCGGGGGCGCGGCCGTACTCCGAGCAGGCCCTGGCCATCCGCAGGAAGGCGCTGGGCGAGGGCCACCCCGGCACGGCGCTAAGCCTCAACAACCTGGCCTTGCTGCTCCAGGCCACGGGGGACTACGCGGGGGCGCTGCCGTACTTCGAGCAGGCCCTGGCTATCCAATGCAAGGCGCTGGGCGAGGGCCACCCCCACACGGCCACCAGCCTCAACAACCTCGGCGCGCTCTACGTCGCGCTGAACCGTGTGGACGAGGCATGGGCCTTGATGCAACAAGGCGCCTCGGCCAACGACCGCCTGATCGGCCAGGTCTTCTCCCTCGGCTCAGAACGCCAGCGCGCTGACCTCCTAAAGTCCTTCTCGGGGAATCTTGATCGCTTGCTGTCCGTAGTGCTGCAATACCGCCCTCATTCCCAACCCGCTATGCGGGCCGCTCTCGACGTGGTTCTGCGCCGCAAGGCCCTGAGTGCCGAAGCCCTGGCCGCTCAGCGCGACGCTGTCCTGGGCGGGCTCTATCCGGAGTTGGCGCCGCGCCTTGGCGAGTTGTCTACCCTGCGCATGCAGATCGCTCAAAAGACCCTTGCCGGTCCGGGAAAGGAAGAGATAGAAGCCCACCGGCAGTTCCTGGAGCAGTGGACCCAGCAAAAGCAACGCCTGGAGGCGGAACTGGCCCAGAGGATTCCGGAGATGAACCTGGAGGGCAAGCTTCGCGCCGCGGACCGCCGCGCCGTGGCTCTGTGCCTGGATGAAGGCGTCGCCCTGGTCGAGTTCGTTCGCATCAACGTCTTCGACTTCCACGCCGTCCCCTCCAGAGAAGAGGAGCAATGGAAGCCGGCCCGCTACCTGGCCTTCATCCTGCCCGGCGGCGAACCCGACAACGTCCAGATGATCGACCTCGGCGAGGCGGCCCCCCTCGACCGCCTCATCGCCGACTTCCGTGCCGCGGTCGCCGTGGACCCAGAGGAGCGCACAGGCCGGGACGTCCACCGGCGCCGGCCGGAGTCTTCGGCTACCGCCAATGGCCAGGCCGCCTCGGCCCTCCGTGCCGTCCTGTTCGACACACTGGTGCCCGCCCTGGGCGGCCGCACGCGGCTGCTGTTGGCCCCGGACGGCGACCTGGCCCGGCTGCCGTTCGAGGTGCTCCCCGATACCGACGGCCGCCTCCTGCTGGAGCAGTACCAGGTCAGCTACGTCGGCTGCGGCCGCGACGTGCTGCGCTTCGGGAAGCCGCCGAGCGGTAAAGCCACCGCCCCGCTGGTGTTGGCGGACCCCCACTTCGACCTCGCGGCGGAGGGCGGCACGCCTTCGGCTCACGGAGGCACCACGCGGTCGCGCTGCTCGCGGGGCTTCAGGGCCGGCGACTATCACTTCCCCCGCCTACCCGGGACGCGGGACGAGGGTGAGCGGATCGGCCGCATGCTGGGTGTGCGGCCCTGGCTGGACCTCGATGCCCTGGAGGCGCGCCTCAAGGAGAAGGAGCGGCGCTCGCCGCGCATCCTCCATCTGGCGACGCACGGTTTCTTCCTCGAAGACGAGCAGCGCGACCCCAACAAGGAGTTCCGCAACCTCGGCATGGGAGGCGGTTTCACGGCCGGGGGGGACACAGGGCGGCTGTCCGGGCCGCTGCCGGAGAACCCGCTGCTCCGCTCCGGTCTGGCCCTCGCCGGCGCGAACACCTGGCTGCAAAAGGGGGCGCTGCCGCCGGAAGCGGAGGACGGCCTGCTGACCGCGGAGGACGTTTCGGGGCTGGACCTGCTGGACACGGAGTTGGTGGTGCTGTCGGCGTGCGAAACCGGCCTCGGCGAGGTCCGCACCGGCGAGGGCGTGTTCGGCCTGCGGCGCGCGTTCGTGCTGGCGGGAGCGCGGGCGCTGGTGATGAGCTTGTGGAAAGTGCCGGACCAGCAGACGCAGGAGCTGATGGTGGACTTCTACGAGCGTGTGCTGGGGGGCCGAGGCGTCGCCGACGCGCTGCGCGAGGCCCAGCTGGCGATGAAGGCGAAGTACCCCGACCCTTACTTCTGGGGGGCGTTCATTTGCCAGGGCGATCCCGGGCCGTTACGCAGTGTGCCCGCCGGCTGACAAGGTCATCAGGTAGGACGGCTCTCCCGAGCCGTCCTACCTGACGAAGTTCACTGCCGGCGTAATATTCCCCCGTTTTCCACCCGCCCTGCACACGCTGGAGCGGCTTACGGTTCCCTGTGCCGTCACCAAACGCGCCGGCGGGTTTATCCCGCCGGGACAAGCCCGGCGGCTCGTTTGGCGACGGCAAACGGATTCGGAAACCGCTCTGGATGGTGCGGGGGAGCGGATCGTGGTGACGCTGCCGCCCGTGACGGGGGAGTGGTTGGCAGTACAAGACCGGCTGCGGAGGGCTTCGGCGCAAGGGTGAGCCCTGGCGTCCTTGCCGCTCGCGGCCTGGTGGGAAACGGCGGCAACACTCCCAATGATTTGAGGACTACCTGCGATGCACACCGTGACGCTGGAAGAAGCCCAGAAGCATCTGGCTGAGATCATCGAGAAGTTGACGCCGGGCGAGGAGATCGTCCTGACCCGCGACAACAGTCCGGTGGCCCGCCTCGTCGGCGAAAAGAAGCCGCCCCGCGCAGCAGCAGCTCCAAGCCCTCTTCGTCGAAGACCTGGAGCCTGCCGCCAGCCGCTGGACCCTGGGCACGGTGGGTGTGGTGGACGAGTCGGGGTTTCCCAAAAAGGGCACGCATAGTGTGGGCGTAGCTCGGCAATGGTGTGGCCGACTCGGCAAGAAAGACAACTGCCAGGTCGGTGTCTACCTGGTCGGTGTCACGCCCGCGGGTTGTGCCTTGCTCGACCACCAACTCTACTTGCCCGAGGAGTGGGTGTTGGACCGCCAGCGTCGGCAGGAGGTTAGTATCCCACGGTCCATCACTTTCCGCACCAAGCCGCAGTTGGCTTTGGATCTGCATCAGCGGGTGGTGGCCGCTGGCCACGTGCAGTTTGACTGGCTGGTCTTTGACGAGTTGTATGGTCGGAACGAAGACTTCCTGGCACAGCTGGAGCGTCGGCGGCAGCAGTATGTAGGCGAGGTGCCGGTGACTACGACGGTGTGGACCGAAGACCCCGCCACGCAGGTGCCGGAGTACCAGGGTCGCGGCCGACAGCCAACGCGCCCGGTCCGGGACAGCGTCCGCAGTGTGGCAGCGGTAGCTGTGGCGTTGCCCGCGGCAGCCTGGCAGGTGGTGTGCTTGCGGGAGGGGTCGGGGGAGCCGGTGGTTTATGAGTTTGCCCGCGTGCGCGTGTGGGCGATGCGCGACAGTGGGCCGGGGCCGGCGGTCTGGTTGCTGCTCCGGCGGCCCGTGGGCGAGGTGAAGTACTATGTGTCGAACGCGCCGGCCGAGACGTCGTTGGAAACCTTGGCGTTGGTGAGTGGTTGCCGGCACCAGGTGGAAGAGTATTTCGGTGATGGCAAGGGATATCTGGGGATGGCCCAGGATGCCGCCTTCATTCGCCTTGCCTTCCAACCAGCTCAGGTGACTATACCGTCGCCGTTGCAGAACCGCCTGTTTAGCCGCGCGCGGCTAAACAGGCGGAACTCGGCCGGCGACGGTATAGCACCCCAGGTGCGCCGTCACCGCCGCGCGCAGTCGCCCGCACACCTCCTCCCGCTCCCCCGGCCCGCCCCTTGCCACACGGCCGCGAAGACGTTGGCCCATACGCGCCTTTCCCCGTCACGGCTGCCATCCTGTAACATGACGGAAGAGCACGGACACTGCCCTGCCCGGCGGCGCGGACCTTCCGGGCCCGTCCTGCCACCCCGACCGCGAGGCCTCCCATGCCAGGCAACTCCTTCGGCGAACTGTTCCGCGTCACCACGGCGGGCGTCAGCCACGGCCCCGGCTACCTCTGCATCATCGACGGCTGCCCCCCCGGCCTACCCCTGAGCGTGGACGACCTCCTCCCCGACCTGCGCCGCCGCCGGCCCGGCCAGTCGAAGATTGTCACGCAGCGGCAGGAGGAGGACCTCCCCGAGATCTGGTCCGGCGTCTTCGAGGGCAAGACCGACGGCACCTCGATCGGCCTCCTTTTCCGCAACACCGACCAGCACAGCCACGACTACAGCGACATCAAGGACAAGTATCGCCCCGGCCACGCCGACTACACCTTCGACGCCAAGTACGGCCTGCGCGATTACCGCGGCGGCGGCCGCTCCAGCGCCCGCGAGACGGTCTGCCGCGTGGCGGCCGGAGCGGTGGCGAAGAAACTCCTGGCGCAGGCGGGCGTCCGCGTCCTGGCCTACGTCAAGCAGGTCGGACACGTCGTGGCCGAGGTCGCCGACCCGACGCGGGTGACGCTGGAACAGGTGGAGGCGACGCCAGTCCGCTGTCCCGATGCGGCGAAGGCGGCGGAGATGATCGCGCTGATCGAGGCGGTGCGCAAGGACCAGGACTCGATCGGCGGCGTGTGCGAGCTGATCGCCACCGGGGTGCCGCCGGGCCTGGGCGAGCCGGTGTTCGACAAGCTCAAGGCAGACCTGGCGAAGGCGCTGCTGTCGCTGCCGGCGGTGACGGCGTTCGAGTACGGGGCGGGCTTCGCGGTGGCGACGGCGCGCGGCAGCGAAAACAACGACGTGTTCGTGCCGAAGGACGGTCGGATCGGCACCGAGACGAACCGGCACGGCGGTATGCTCGGCGGCATCAGCAGCGGCGAACCGATCGTCTGCCGCGTGGCGATCAAGCCGACGAGCAGTCTGCCGCGGCCGCAGCGGACGGTGACGCGTGCCGGCGAGCCGACGGAGATCGCGACGCGCGGCCGGCACGACCCGTGTCTGCTGCCGCGCTTCGTGCCGATGGGCGAGGCGATGTTCGCGCTGGTGCTGGTCGATCACTGGCTGCGCTGGCGGGCGCAGTGTTCGCCGCAGTGAGCCTTGGAA
>JBBRPS010000743.1:0-4962 GCA_038227745.1 Gemmatales bacterium
CGGTCCCTCGCTGGCGCTTCGGGCTTGTGTCAGATCGTCCCGCGTCGAGTATAATCTGCCGCGGTCAGTGATTGAACATGAACTCCCGCGTGTTCACCAGCGCCCAGAGCACGTCCTCCAGGCCGCGCCGCAGGTCCGGCTGGCGGCGCAGGTAGTCCAGCGCCCGCTGCCGCTCCTGGGCCGTCGGCTGCCGCGCGAACGCCGCCAGGTACAACTCCTCGAGCGCCTGCTCCGGCGCCGCCTTCGCCTTCACCAGCTTCGCCACCCGGCCGTCGCCGGCGCCCACCTTGCCCTCGATGTTCTGCGAGAACGACAGGTGCAGCACCTGCGACAGGCTCGCCCCCGTGCTGCGGGCACACTCGCACGCCGACGACCGCGGCGGCCGGTCGAACACGTCCAGGAAGTACGAGCCGAAGCCTTCGTGCGGCAGATCCACCGCCCGCGCCTGCTTCGACATCCGGTTGAACCGCGTCCGCGTGCCGCACGCCTGGTCCACCGCGTCGTGGAACACTTCCGCGATCAGGCGCCGACCGTAGTAGCGCGCGTGGTTCTGCGTGTCGTGCTTGTTGAACTCGTTCGGCGTGCTACTGAGCTGGTACGTCCGTGAGTTGCAGATCGTCCGGATCAGGTGCTTGACGTCGAACTTGTGCTTGACGAAGTCCTTCGCGAGCGCGTCGAGCAGCTCGGGGTTCGACGGCGGGTTCGTCGCGCGCATGTCGTCCACGGGATCGACCAGGCCGCGGCCCATCAGGTGGCCCCACATGCGGTTGGCCAGCGCCTTCGCGAAGAACGGGTTGTCCGGCCGCGCCATCCAGTCCACCAGGCGGTGCCGCGGGTCCTCGTCCTTCGGGACATCGAGGTACGGGCCGTCGAGCAGCTTCGGCTCGATCGGCTTGCCGGTGCCTGGGTTGATTTCGCCCGTGGTGCGGCGGCGCTCCGAGTAGTACGGCGGCGGCTCGCCCAGGCCCTTGCGCCCCAGCCGCGAGAAAAAGCCCGCCAGGCCGAAGTAATCCTCCTGGCTCCAGCGCTCATAGGGATGATGGTGGCACTTGGCGCACTGCAGGCGCAGGCCGAGGAAGACCTGGGCGGTGTCGGCGACGGGCTGGTGGAGCTGGTCGTCGCGCATCTGCCAGTACCAGTTGACCGCGGGCGCGTCCTGCCACTCGCCGGACGCCGCCACGACGCCGCGCACGAACTCGTCGTAGGGACGGTTGCGCGCGATCATGTCGCGGATCCAGTCGTGGAAGGCGTAGGCGGCCTGCTCGGCCCCCGCCAGGCTGGCGTTGCGCAGGATACTGCCCCAGCGCAGGGCGAAATAGGCGGCGTAATCGCGGTCGTCCAGCAGGCGGTCGATCAGGCGCGCCCGCCGGTCGGGGCGCGTGTCGGCGAGGAAGGCGCGGACCTCGTCGGGGGTCGGCAACCGGCCGCACAGGTCGAGGTGGACGCGGCGAATGAACTCACCGTCGGTGCAGAGGTCCGACGGCACGATGCCGAGCTGTTTCCAGCGGACCAGGGCCAACCCATCGACGTAATTGACGGCCGGGAAGTCGGGGTATTTCGGGATGGCCTTGCCGAGCGGCACCAGGGCGCGGAAGACGGTCACCTGGCCCATGTAGCGGGCCATGACCGCCGCCTCGCCGGCCAGGTCCAGGGTGCGGATCAGGCCCTCGCCGTCCACCGCCGCAACGGCGATCTCGTTGCTCTGGTACTGCGCCTGCCGCGTCACGTCGCGGACCGAGCCGTCGCTGTAATGTGCCAGCACGGCGACCTGCTGCTCGGCGTTGCGGTCGAGGACGCGCTGCGGCGGCACGACGCTCAGCCGCTCCAGCGTCGGCGCCCTGCCGTCGCCGACCGGCATGCCCTGGACGATCCAGCGGCGCAGGGTCTGGTAGTCCTCACTGTCGGCCGGGAGGCGCCGACCGCCGCCGTGCGGGGCCTGGCCGCTCGCCTTGACGAGGAGCAGGCTGCTGTCGGGGGCGGCGGGGAGGATGCGGCGGCCGCGGGCCTCCTTGACGAGGGCGTTGTAATCGAAGGCGGCGTCGAAGCCAAACAGCGACAGCTTGAAGCCGTTCTGACCGCTGGCCCGCCCGTGACAGCCGCCGGCGTTGCAGCCGTGGCGCGTCAGGAGCGGGACGATGTCGTTGGCGAAGTGCAGCGGGCGCGACTCGTCGAAGTCACGAACCGCGACTTGCACCTGGCGTTTCCGTCCGGCGATCTCGACCGTGATGATGGCCTCGCCCTTGCCCACCGGGCGGACGTGGCCCTGCGTCGACACCCGGACGACCCCGGTTGGCGCGACGGCATAGCGCGCCTTGCGGGTCATGTCCTGGGGGCGGCGGTCGGCGCCGGGCAGGGAGACGACGAGCTGCCGGCCCTGGTGCATGCCTGCCAGCTCGAAGCGGTCGGGCGTCACTTCCAGGTCCGCCGTGCCCTTCGGCCCGTCGGCGCGCACGGTGATGGGAACGGCGAGGGCGCAGATGGAGCACAGGCAGGTGGCACGTGCGATGCGGAGAAGTCGATCCCTCATGGTGCTCCTGATCCTGGATGGCCTCGGCGTGGCCGAGCAGCGGGAAGGCAGTGCGGGCAGGCGGGCGAGATTTTCCGGCGGGTTCTCTTTGTAAAGAGCATACTCCGGCCCGCGGTGCGACGCAAGAGGCTGTCGCGGCGAACGGCCGGCGTAAGCCGGCTGGTCCTCCTTTCCCCTCTCGTAAGCGCCCCCCAGCGGAGCGCCGCCGAGCTTTCTGGCTTGACGAGCCCCCCGGCGGTAGAATGGGAACGCTAAAGCCACCGTGCGTAGAATCGACCGCGTCTCGCCCGCGCTGGTGGCAGCCGAAGTCGGAGTCCCTGATGCCCTTGCACGACTGGACCAACGACGCCGGATGGGACGGCATGCACCTGTTCTGGCTCACGCACCTGTTCCACGGGATCAAGCCGCGTTTGCCCGACGAATTTCGCGCCTATGTCGGATCGATACCGACCTTGAGCGTGACGGGGCTGACGGAACGCCCAGACGTGGCCGTCCGGCACTGGTTGCCGGAGCCGCCGCCCGAAGTCACGGGCGTCCCCGCGGATGGCGGTAATGGCATGCTGGATGAGCCGGACGTGGAAACGGCAACGCTGACGCTCGACCCGCAGAAGGCGCTGTACGTGACGTACCGCGGCCGGCTGGTCGCCGCCGTCGAGTTGATCTCACCGCGCAACAAGGACCGGCCCAGCTCGCGCGGACACTACCTCGCGCGCTGCCTGGGGTATCTGCACGAAGGCGTCCACCTGTTCCTCGTGGACGTGCATCGCCGGCCGCTGAACTTCTCGTTCGCCGATGCCCTGGCCGAGGAGTTGCACATCGAGCAACCCGCCACGCCGCCCCCGCTCGCCGTCACGTATCG
The DNA here is from genome assembly GCA_038227745.1 of Gemmatales bacterium. GTDB lineage: Bacteria > Planctomycetota > Planctomycetia > Gemmatales > Gemmataceae > DASPXY01. Next base: position 3,387 of record JBBRPS010000743.1, read on the forward strand.
CGTCGGGGAACCGGCCGCCGAGGGAGGTCGGCGGCTGGCCATCTGGCGGCGGCCGCTGCAGGCCGGCCGGCCCTTGCCGACCATGCCGCTCCCCTTGACCGTGCAGGCCGTCGTTCCGGTCAACCTGGAAGAGACGTACATGAGCGCCGCCGCCGACGCCTACCTCACGTGAGCGTTCGGGAATAGGGGGTCCCGCATGGGCGGCGTGCAAAGGGGACATTCATCATTATTGCCCTCCTGTGGAGGGCAATAATGATGAATGTCCCCTTTGCACGCCTAATGATGAATGTCCCCTTTGCACGCTGTCCCCTTTGCACGCCCGGCGTTTCCTGAGAACGTCCGCCGCCCGCGGGAAGGTGGTGTACGTCGGCGACGAGGCTCGCGACGTCGCGGCGGCCCGGAAGGCCGGCGTGGACGCCGCCGCGGTGACGTGGGGCTACCAGGCGCGGCAGCTCCTCCACGACCGCGCCCCCGTGTACCTGGCCGATTCGCCGGAGGAGCTCGCGGCCTGGCTATGCGGCCCCCGGGGATCGGGGACGCCGCCCGAGGGCCGTGAGGGAATTCCCTGAGATTCTCTCCTTTCAGGCATTGCGGCTGTCGGAACTCTGCTCATTCGCGCCGACGACACCCGGCCGGAAGAGCGCCCGGAAGCCGCAGCAATTCAACGTGCTCTCCGCATCGGGGCTGTTTCCTCCGAGGGCGCCGTTGACGTGGGCCAGTTCATGGACCAGCGTGGCGGCCACAGACCAGCGGCCGACCCGGAACTCCTTGACGGATATCGTGATGTCCTTGCCGCCGACGCTGTCCGTCGCGCCGCTGGCGGGGCCCGCCGGGTCGAAGCTGATGAACACGGTGGGGTCGTCGAACACCTCGGTGAACGTCCTGCCGCCGGGGAGCCGCTTGAAACAGTTGTCGCAAGGGCGACTGTTGCGGACGTTGTGCTTGAGGATGAACAGGGCCCGCTCCAGAGTCTGCTTGATCTTCGGATCCGAATAGGGATCCCAGCGGGTGCCGTCCGTATCCGGAGCGGGGGTCACGTGGGCGTCGCCGGGAATGTGGATCGTCGGCATGTGGATTACCTCTTTCTATGGGTGAAATCGATGAGGTGATAGTGGTCCCGGCGGCATGTCCTCGGGCCTCTGAGGATCTATTCGCGTTTCGGACGAAAACCGGACAGGCCAGCGCGCATTTCGACGGCGCCCTCGTCAGCGGCCGCGGCCCGCCCCCACCGTGTCGGTCGGTCCGGTGCAGCCCGGGCCGCCCGCCGCGACGTAGCCGTGGCTCGCCCCGGACGCCTCGGAACTGATCCAGAAGGCGTACAGTTTGCCGCCCGTGAGGCGGAAGCGGAACTTCACCGTCTTGCCCGCCACTCCCGCCAGGTCTTGGGCGCCCTTCCAGGTGACGGCCTGCCGCGCGACGTCGCCGCGCACCGGCACACAATTCGCCGCGCTGAAGGGCGCCAGCATCTTGTCGCGCTCGTCGAGGACCTCGACCAGCAGTTCGCCGGCCGGGTCTCGACGTTGACGAAAAGGTGGCGTCCGCGGAACGTGACCTGCCGGATCGGAATGGGGACGCA
>JBBRPS010000744.1:0-4961 GCA_038227745.1 Gemmatales bacterium
CACGCGCTCGCCCCCGCGCAGCGGGATCTGGCTCACCGCTCGCGGCTAAACGGCGGCGCTCTGCGGAAACCGACTCACTTGCCCTTCATCGACGAGCCCTGCGGCTGCGGCGGCGACGAGGTCGGGGCGTCCACCGTGGACGGGTCGCGCGGCCGGGACGTGCGGACCAGCGACGAGCCGGGTTTCAACCTTTTGAACCCCGGCATGAAGACCACTTGCCGCCGGTAGCGCTGGTGCAGCATCCACTGGAAGCCCAGCAGCACGACCAGCACGACCAGGCCGGGCTCGGAGCCGTAGACGACGGCCGGGAGCACCGACGGCCACAGGGCGCCGGCCGCCACGACCCCCATCCCCAGCAGCGCCAGCGCGGCCCAGAACGAGTAGTGCGACAGCGGCGCGAAATACAGGCCCAGGCCGACCAGCAGCACCGCGCCGGAGCAGAGCAGGAACCACGCCTGCTGCGGCAGGCGCAGCACGCGCAGCGGCTCCAGCGATGTGCGCGTACAGACCAGGCTCGGCAGCGCCGGCTCCTCGCCGGACTTCTCATCCGTGATCCACTCGTCCAGCTCGGCGGCGTTCAGCGCCGGCTCCGGAGCGGGCAGCCAGCCGTCCCAGGCCCAGACCTGCTCGGGGTGGACGTCGGCGCCCGCGACCACCGGCACCCAGCTGTGCGGCATCGTCACCTGCCAGCGGACACGTCCGAGGAAGACGTTGCCCAGGATCTCCGGCGGGTGCAGCGCCGTTTGCCACGGCCCCTCGGCCTCGGGTTGGTTGCGCGGCAGGTCGTAGCGCACCTCCAGCACGACCGGGCGCGTGAACAGCCCCGGCTCGAGCGGTATGCGCACCACCCGGCCGTCGGCCGGCGGGTCAAGCGTGACCTTCGCGCCGGCGAGGGTCATTCGCAGGGACAGCGCGGCGCTGGCCGCCGGCAGCCGGACGTCGAGATGGGAGGTGTTCAACTTCGTCAGCAGGAAGCGGGCGACGTAGCGCTCCAGGCCCTCCTCCTTCACCTCGACCTGGACGAGGGCGCGCTCGATGACAACGCCGGCCAGGGCGGGCGGGGCGGGGTCGAGGCGCAGGAACAGCGGCACGTTCAGGCCATCGGCCAGCAGCACGCGCGAGGGCAGGCCGCGGCCCGGGACGACCTCCGTCCCCCGCTCCTTCCACACCGGCCCGTCCGGCTCCGGCACGGCCAGCGCGGGCACGGTGGTCGGCGTCGCCCACAGCCGCACTTTCGTCCGCGTCTGCGTGGCCTGCTCGGCCCAGACGAGCGGCACCTTGAAGGGGTGCGGCTCGCCCCCGTCGGCCCCCTTCTTGCCCCGGTCCTTCCGCTTGCCTTCGCGCACCTCGCGCCGCGGCGTGAAGAAGCCGTACTCAAGGACCAGCGGCTCGCCCGGTCCCGCCTTGGGCGGCGGCACCGCCAGGGCCAGGTCGCTGCCCGGCTCGGGGGGTACCAGCTTCCAGCGCCCGCTCACCTTGAGGGAGCGGACCGCGGCGGGCACGCGGAGCCGGACCGGGCCGGGCGGCCCGGCCGCCGCCCCGGTCCCTTGCCGCTCGGGGAATCTGAACTTGAATTGCTGCCTTACCTCGGCGTCGTTTTCGTGGAAGGTCAGGTCGGCCTCAATGTCCGCCGGCAACTCGGGGCGGTACGGCCGCCAGGCCATTTCCACCGACGCCGGGGCGCCCTCCAGATCGAAGGTGTACTGGTGCCTGCCCGGCGCGGGCACTTCCAGGCCCGGCCCCTCCACGAGCAACTCCAGCGACGGATCGGACTCAAGTTTGATCTGGGCGCCGTTGTCCTTGATCGCCAGGGGGCGCGGCAGCTTGAAGCGGGCGCGGCGTGTGCCCCGCGGCAGGCTGTAAGCGCCGTACAGCACGACCTCTTTTTTGGCGGCGGGCAGTGGGACGCGCGCCCGGCGGCCGGTCTTGCCCGGCTGCTCGGAGATTTGCAGGTCCAAACCGCCTGCCCGCCACTCCTCGGCTTCGTGCGGCGCCAGGCCGTTCAGGACCAGGGCGGCCCAGGGGACGGCTTCGGGGAAGCCGCTGCGGTTCCCCCCGGTAAGGACGGTGAGGGCATCATACGGGAGGGTGCCCGGCAACTGCACGTCGAGGTAATCGACCGCCTCGTCGAACGGTTGCGCCTGGATCGTGGTCCAGATCTGCACCTGCAGGCCCCCCGACTCGTCCTGCCGCGGCCCAACGCGCAGCCGGTGCTTGACGTGGGTCGCGACCCGGCCGTTGGCCGGTTTCAGCTCGATCTCCAGCGGGGCCGTGCCGGGGGCAGGCACCTTGCCGTTCGCCGTGGGGATGAGCTTGGCCGGCACCGCCATGTTGCCATAGCGGAAGAACGCCAGCACCGCGTCGGACGCGTGGCTCCCCGGCGGCTCGTGCTGGGCCACCTCGCCGTTGAGCAGGTACTGGAGGCGCACCCCCTGCCGGGCCTTTCGCGTGACGCGCACCTCAATCGTCCCCTCCTGCCGGAGGGTTCCGAGTACCGCGAAGGGACCGATGGGCAGACGCGGGCCGCGCGGCTGAGTCACGGTGGCGGTCACCTTGATCGGCTCCGCGGTCGCCTCGTCGAGCTGCAACACGTGGACGTTCTCGCGGGGCGGGAGCAGCTTGTACCCCAGGCCTTCGGGCGGAGTGACCTTCACCCTGGCTTGCGCCGGCAGCCACAGGCGCCATTCGCGGGCCTGGCCGCGCAGGTCCAGCAGGGTGAGGTCGGCGGTGGTCACGACCTGCTTTTCCTCCAACTTGACGACGACCTGGCCCCGGGCGGTCAGCACGGGGCCGGTCTCGGGCAGCGCCGCCGGCTCCTGCCACGAGACGTTCACCGCCGTGACCGGCCCCGCCCCCAGGCTGACCTGCTCCCAGCGCTTCTCCTTCGCCCCGTGGGAGGCTGCCCGCTGGGCGACCTTGTTGCAGCGGATCTCCTTGACGGCGTAGGGCAGCTCCAGCGCCAGGCTGGTGGCCGCGGCGCCGGGCAGGGCGAGGTCGAAGCCGCGCTCGGCGGCGGCGAAGGTCAGCGGCAGCCGCAGGTTCAGCGTGAGCTGATACTCGCCGGCCTTCTCGACGAGGACGGAGTAGCCGGTCGGGCCGTGCTCCAGCAGCGGCAGATTGCCCTCGCCCTCGCCCTGGCGCAGCCGCCCGTCGGTCAGCTGCGCCCCGCGCAGGCCGAGCAACACGGCGGTCCGTGGCTCGGTCGTCTGGAAGGCGAAATCGGCCTGCAGCTGGACGAAATCCCCCTCGACGGTCGCGCGGAGCTTGCACGACGACGGCGGCTTGCGCTCGCCCTTGAGGAGGCGTTCCAGCTGGGCGAGGCGGTCGGTCAGCCGCTGATACTCCTCCGGCGTGAGCACGACGAGGCGGGCGGCCGGCTTGAGGCCCTCCTTGGGGTCGTCGGAGATGACGACGATGGTGCCGGGCGGCACCTTGAGCTTGTCCAGGGGGATGCGCCTGGGGCCCGCGGCGGGGCCGGACTTCGCCGGTTCGCCGGCCGGCGCCTGCGCCCTCCCAGTCGGCGCGGAGAGCGGCGCGAGGGCGGCCAGGAAGAGCCCAACGCTGAGTAACCGTGTCATCAGGACTCTCCTCCCGGACGCCCGAACGCGGGAACGGCCCCGTGGGTCTGGAATCGGCCCCGAACCTTGGGCGCACCTCCGCCGTCCGCAGTTCCGTATTATACCCGGCCCGCGCCAATCCACAGGCACAGAAAGCGCCGTTTGCCGTCCTTGCCGGACCGGCAGACTCGATGGGAGGAGAGGTAGGGAATGTGACGGTTGTGTTCAAAAGGAAAGCGTCCGAAGAGGGATTGGCGACCTTCACTTGCGAAGCGTCTCCGTGAGCCTCTCGCGGGGCTGGCCCCGTCGCTCCGGAAAATCTTTGCTGAAGTGCCTCGCCCACCGCGTCCGCCGGGCAAGGGCGAAAGCGGTTCGGCCAGGCTAAAGAAAGGTGGCCCGCAAGGTTGAAGCGGGGCTCTCTTTCCCGAAGGATCCGGAAACTCTTATAACAAGCGTGATTCTGATCGAGTAACGCACTTTCAGCACACGGTGTCTCATGCCCAGCGCTGGCGAGAGCGACCCCACGAGCGCCAGCCTGCTCGAGCGTCTCCAGGAAGGCGGCGATCAAGATGCCTGGGTCCGCTTCGACAAGCTGTACCGTCCCCTCATCCTCTACTGGTGCCGCGAAGGCGGGGTCCACGCGGCCGACCACCTGGACGTCTGCCAGGACGTGTTCCTCAAGGTCCAGCGAGCCATCGGCAAGTTCACTGCGGACCGCGAGCAGGGTTCCCTGCGCGGCTGGCTGTCCAGGATCACTCGCAACCGCATCGCCGACTACCACAGGGACAGAAAGAACTGTCCGGAAGTCCCCTTGACCGCTGACATCGCCGACCGACTCGCGCGCCTCGATGTCGATGAGGAGTCCCCGAAACCAACCTCAGCACGGCTGCTGCTCGAACGCGCCCTTGAGTTGGTCCGCGGCGATTTCACCGCGAACACCTGGCAAGCGTTCTTGCTCCACGGCCGGGACGGGCGTCCCGCCCCAGAAGTGGCGGGCCTGCTGGGGATAACGGCGCTGGCGGTTCGGCAGGCCAGGGCGCGGGTGCTGCGCCGCCTGCGCGCGGAGTTCGGCAACGTGCTCTGAGGGGAAAATGTCCCTGGAATCGTTTTCGCGTCACACCTCCCGTTCATGTAAATAGGCGAGAAGAGTGCCAGCGGAGGAACTGCGATGTCCGTATCCGCGTCCGGCTGTTACGACCGGGACTGCCTCGCGGCGTGGGCGCTGGGCCGTCTGGAGAGCCAGCGCTTCGAGGAAGTTTCCGCCCACCTGGAGCGCTGCGCCTCCTGCCAGCAGGCCGTCGCGGCCTTCGACGGAATAGCCGATCCCCTGGTGCAGCTGCTCCGCGAACCGTTGCCGGTCCCTCGCCCCCTGGGGGAGAATGCGGCGGGCCCCCAGGCCAGCAC
>JBBRPS010000745.1:0-4955 GCA_038227745.1 Gemmatales bacterium
AGGGTGACCTTCTCCTCGAGGAGGGCGGCGCAGTGCGGTGTGGCCGTTCAGAGGCCATTGAAACGAGGGCAGCTCGGTACCGCCGGGAACCTTGAGGAGCGGCGCAGTGCGGTGTGGCCGTTCAGAGGCCATTGAAACGAACAGCTGCTTGCGCGTGAGGGCGTCCTTGGACCACGGCGCAGTGCGGTGTGGCCGTTCAGAGGCCATTGAAACGTTCAGACGTTGCTCCCGTTGTCATTGTGAACCTGCCGGCGCAGTGCGGTGTGGCCGTTCAGAGGCCATTGGCACCCATCTCCACCGTCCCACCACTCCAGGCTGGTCACGGGCGCAGCAGTGCGCTGTTGCCGACCAGACCCCATCGCTACACAGACTGTTTTCCAAGACCGCGCCGCTTTCCGGCGGCGCCCCTCTACCGAAAGAATTCGCCAATGCCCCACACCCTCCTCATCTGCACCGTCGGCGGCAGCCCCGAGCCGATCGTTGCCGCCCTCAAACACTGGCAGCCCAGCCGCATCCACTTCCTCCCCACCCCCGAAACCCGCCCCCAGGTCGCCGACCGCATCACCCCCCTCGCCGCCGCCGCCGGCTTCACCCTCGACCCCGGCCGCTATGACCTCCTCGAACTCCCCGACGGCCAGGACTTCACGCGCTGCGTCGAGACCATCCGCGAACTCACCCCCGACGTCGAGCGCTGGCTCGCCCGCGGCCCCGACTTCGACGCCGTCGTGGACTTCACCGGCGGCACCAAGTGCATGTCCGCCGCCCTCGTCCTCCAGGCCCACCGCTGGCGCTGCCGCTTCGCCTACGTCGGCGGCAGCGAGCGCACCCGCGACAACGTCGGCGTCGTCGTCTCCGGCAAGGAGCAGATCCTGCACACGCACAACCCCTGGGACGCCCTCGGCTACCAGGCCGCCGCTGACGCCGCCGTCCTCTTCGACCAGGGCGCCCTCGCCGCCGCCGGCCGCCTCCTCGAGCGCGCCGTGCGTAACACCCACAGCCCGGCGCGCAAGCGCGAACTGCTCGCCCTCAAGCTCCTGGCGGACGCCTATGATGCCTGGGACCGCTTCGAGCACCAGGAAGCGCTGGGGAAGCTCAAGGAATTGGGGAAGTTCGACAACGACCTGGCCGCCGTCCTCGGCCGCGACCGGGCCGAGCGCGCCCGTACCCGCGCGCGCGCGCACGCAGCCATCCTGGCCGACCTCGTCGGACAGGACGGCCCAACTGCCGCGCGGGTGAAGGACCTGCTCGCCAACGCGGGCCGCCGCCGCCGCGAGGGGCGCCTGGACGACGCCGTGGCCCGGCTGTACCGGGCCGTCGAGGCGACCGCGCAGGCCCGACTGCGCGACGCCCACGGCTTTCCCGAAACCGCCTGCGTTTCGCTCGACCTCCTCCCGGAGGCGCTGCGCCTCGCCTGGGCCGGCCGGGCCGCTGACGGGACCGTCGCGCTGGCCCTCCAGGACGACTACGCCCTCTTGCTGGCGTTGGGAGACGAGCTGGGGGAGGAGTTCCGCCGATTGGGGCTGCACGACCGCCAGCGGTCGCCCCTCGCCAGCCGCAACCGGTCCATCCTGGCCCACGGGTTCGACCGCGCCGGCGAGGAGGTGTTCCGGCGGTTGTGGGACGCCGCCCTCTGCCTGGCGCGGTTGACCGAGGCCGACCTCCCCGCGTTTCCCCGGCTGGCCGATACGGAAGGCTGAACGCGCAGTACGGACACAGAGCGTCTCTGCCAGGAAAGGGGCGAGGACGGCTGACGCAGCGTTGGCATACCCGGCTTGTCTTTCTGCCAAGGCTGCGTCAGCCGTCCCCGCCCCCTGCCCGTGAAGCTTTTCCAAGCCCTCAGCCGGCGGCGGGCGGCGGCGCGGCGGACGGCCCGAGCACCTGGTAGACCGGATGCCGCTCCGCATCATCAACTCGCATCCCGCGTGCCACTCTGGCCGGCCGCGGGAGGGACAGGTTCTTGCGGCTGCCAGGCGGGCACAGTTCCGACGCCTATGATTTCAGCCCCAGTTCTTCAAGCGACTGGGCCTGGACGGAGGCGTGAAGGAGGTCGTCTAACTTCTCGGCAGAGAGAGAGGCAAGCTGCCCTTTCACCTCTGCGCTCAACGGGCCAAACAGCCTCCCCAGGAGCAGTTCCAGACTTACGCGCAGCGCCTCCTGGCGGCCCTGCTGGACGCCCTGCTGGAGCCCCTCCTGGCGCCCCTGTTCGCGGAACTTCTCAAACAGCGTCATCGACATGGTTCTGACTCCCGGGTCCGGGTCACTCAAGATTGAGGTCTCGTAAGCCCGCCTCTGCTCCTCGTCCAGGGGCAGGTACGCATCCACGCATTCGCACAGCAGGTAGCGCCGGTAGGCGTTCTCCGGACATTGTACCAGGCGACGCCACGCTTCCTGACCCAGTTCCAGACGCCGCTCCGGTGACACGCGCATCAGCGCCGACAGTGCCACGCCGAGCAGGTTCTCCTGCCGCTGATGGTGTCGAAGTCGAACCGCTCCGCCCACTCCGGAAAGAACAGCCACACGAATTCCTTGAAGAATTCGCGCAGCAACACCTTCAGGCGTTGGTCGTGGTCGGCCATCGTGTGGCACCTCGCGGAGTTGTCCGGTCACGGCACGGGGACCTTGTACCGAGGGGGGCGCCCGCCGCGGTAGCCACACCGGCTCGTCCCCTTTCCGCCTCGTCCCCTTTCCGTTTCGGTAGATTTTCCCCTTCACGACACCAGGAATGTCCCCTGTTGTCTCTCGTGCCTCAAGCCGACCTGGGAGCGGACGCCGGGGGAACAGGCTTCGGCGTGCGCGGGCAAGGGAACGTCGGATAGGCGGTCGCCATGCTCACCGCGCGGAACGGGAGGCGCACTTCCCAGCCGTTGCTGAACAGGATCGAGTGGACGAACTGGCGCTCGTTCCCCGCGCGGATCCGTTCGATTTCCTCGTACAGCCAGTCCGGGGTCACCGCGGCGGTCGCCCACGGAAAGAGTTCCTGCCCGATCTCGGGCGTGCCGGCCAGGCTGTAGGTGATCGTCAGCAGTTCATTCGGGGGTACGTCCAGTTGCAGGGAGATCACGAACGTATCGCCGCGCCGTCCCATGCTCAGGACACGGGCATCGTGGAGGTAGAAGCCGTCCAGGAGTTCCCGAACCGCTTCGGGCATCTCCGGCCGGATGGTCTGCAAGTAGGTCTCGTACCGAGCGACGGCCTCGGCCCAGGCCGCGTCGGCGGCGTCCATCGCGTCGTCGCCGCGGTCCTGGAGGGCCAGGTAGCGTTGCCGCGTGAAGTAGTTCATGCCTTCCTCCTCATGGCCCGCAGGTTCAGTGTCTCGTAGAAAGTATGGCCTTCATGGCTCCCCTCCTGCTGCTGGAAGTGCGGCAGCGCCCGCGGGCCAGCCGATTGCTTGTGGGGGGCGCTGCGCACGTAAGGGCCGACTGCGGACTCGATTTGTTCGGCCTGCCTGCGGTTGGCCTTCAGGTCGTCCCCGCACACTACGACATCCTGTTCCACCTGTCGCCGCGCCACTGCCGTGCCGAAGTCGATCTCCGCACCGCGAATCACCCCCCCGGACGCTCCCGAGGCTAGTTCGGCCTCATGAATCGTCGTCGGTGGTGATGCCGCTGGCGCGGGGGTGGCCGTTGCCGAGCCCACCGCGGGCGGCTGTGTCGGGTCCGTGGACATGGTCCCTCCCTGAGGGGTCCATCTGCCCCCTTCGCGTTAGACGCCAGAGAACTCGACCGGCGCCCACGGCGGCGCCGGGCACCAAAGGGGAAAGACACGTTACCAGGCCTCGAAAGGTGCCTGTCCCCTTTGGCCTCCCGTGATAGCCCGCGCCGTAAATGACGGATTCGCTCATCGAAGGTCGTCCTCGATCTCCGATCGGGCAAAGGCGATATCGGGCCCGGCGAGCCGGGAGGATTGCAGGGCGCCGTCTTGAAGCTGAAGGCGATAAAGGCTGAGTCGGGCGAGGTCTTGGTCCAAGGACTCCGCGAGAAGGGCGTCGATCAACTCCAGGCTATGAGTGCTCAGGACGATCTGGATCTTGCGGCGCACCGCGGCAAGGATCGCCCGAGCACACTGGCGGATTGCACCCGGGTGCATATGGACTTCTGGCTCCTCCATAAGCACGACGCCCCCGGCTTGCGTCGCCAGCTCAAAGCCGAACCGGAGGAGCAACGCGATCCCATCGCCAGCGAGAATTGCCGGGACTGCTCGGCCTGCAAACACCAGATTGAGGACGGGGGTTCCCCTTTCCGTGAGTACCTCCAGGTGATGCAGGCCTGGGATCAGATCCCCGTGGATGACGTTTACCTGCTCACGCAGCCCTTGCCTGACCATGTCCGAATAGAGTTCATGGAGCGGCCGCAAACGCTGCTTGGGGAACGGACCAACGAAGAGCACATCGGGCACCCCTTCCAGCGGCGGCACCCCCGAGCCATATGCTCCGTAGCTGTTAGCTGGCCTGAAGTGGGTACCCGTCTGAGGCAACTGGCGGGTTTCATCCGGCCCGAACCGCCGGCCGGTCAACACCCGTCCCAGGATGCCTGCGGCCCCACGTCTCGTCTGTGATCGTAGCAGGTGGTGCCGTCGTTGTCGCGGGAAAACCAGGACGCCGTGTTCCCGGTGTGAGATGACTCGAGTCGAAATCGGCTCGCCTTTGACTCCATGATAGCGCGGTCCGTTGGCACGGCGCATCGGCCACGACGTGCCAGTCGCGGAGCCGTGCCGGCGCAGCAAAAGGCCCGGCGAGGGGGGATTCGCCGGGCGCCACACCACGGCCGGGGCCTGCCGCCCCGCCGTGGAGAACAGCCTCTCGGAAGCACGCTCACGCGAACAACTCGCGGACCGCCTGGCCGCCATCGACGATACGGATGGGCCGGCCGATCGGCGTGATCGTCTCGCGGCGCGGGTTGATGCCGAGCGCCTGGCAGAACGTGCAGAACAGGTCGGGCACCGTCACCGGCCGCGCC
>JBBRPS010000746.1:0-4951 GCA_038227745.1 Gemmatales bacterium
AGCCGACGTGGTTGCCGCCGCGCAGCACGTAGCCGCCGCTCACCGGCAGGCGGCCACCCGGGCCTTCCTGGTACAGGGCCGGCCGCGACAGCGTCATCGCGCCCGCGTCGGTGCCGATGACGAGCTCGCCCGCCGTGTCGATGGTCAGCGTGTTGGCGTCGGGCAGCGCCAGGTCGATCGCGTTGAAGTTGGCGCCCGGGGCCACGTCGAAGGTGTACTCGACGTGGCCGCCGGCGCCGCGGACGACGGCGTCGATGCCCGGGTAGACGCCGCGGTAGCGGAGCTGGTCATAGTTGGCGACGTTGGTGTGCCACTGCGTCGGGTCGCTGCCGAGGAAGTAGTTGCTCCGGGTGGCCAACCGCTGCTCGCCCTGGACGGCGACGTCGGCGCTGTGGCCGGCGAAGAAGAGCCGAACCGGCACGGTGGGGACCGCCGCCTGACGGACGGTGTCCGCCGGCGTGCTCTGCTGCGGCGTGCCGGCTGTCCCCGGCAGGGCGTAGACGGCGCCGTCGCGGGTGAAGTAGGTGTCAGCGGCGCCGGTGTGGGCGAGGTAGAGGGCCAGGGGATCGACCTGGCCGGTGTTGGCCTCGAAGCGGACCGTCTGGGGCGCGGTCGTGGGCACGATGGTCGGCGACAGCACCACGGGCTTCCAACCGGCGCCGCCGTAGGCGAACGGCGTGAAGTCGGGGTTGCCGGGGGTGTTGCTATCGCGGAGATACCAGGTGCCCGAACCTGGAGCGACGGCACCGATGCTGGTCCGGCCGTCACCGTCCCAGTCGCCGGCGACCGGCACCGAACCGGGCGCCCCGAAGTCGAACGGCGTGTAGTCGGGGGCGCCGGGGGTGTTGCTGTTGCGCAGGTAGAAGGTGCCGAAGCGAGGGTCGAAGACGCCGACCGTGGTGGTGCCGTTGCCGTCCCAGTCGCCGACAATCGGCTGCCAGCCGGGCGCCCCGTAGCGCAGGACGACGTCCGGGGCGCCGGGGCCGTTGGAGTTCTTGAGGTAGAAGGTGGCGGTGGCCGGGTCGAAGACGCCGACGGTGGTGGTGCCGTTGCCGTCCCAGTCCCCCGCGATCGGCACCCAGCCGGGGGCGCCGTAGCGGAAGGGCGCGATGTTGGGGGCGCCGGGGGCGGTGCCGTTCTTGATGTACCAGGTCTCGGTGGCCGGATCGACGACGGCGATGCTCGGCGTACCCGTGCCGTTCCAGTCGCCGGCGACGGGAACCCAGTTGGGGCCGCCGTAGGCGAACGGGGCGACGTCCGGGGCGCCGGGGCCGACCTCGTTGCGCAGATACCAGCCGGCGGTGTCCGGGGCGAAGGTGCCGATGACGGCGTTCAGGCCGGCGGCGGGCACGTCGCGGTCTTCCAGGTGCTCCACCTGCAGGGCGGCGGACTGGCCCGTGGGGCGCTTGCGCGATCGGTTCGCCTGCGGACGCCGGAACCACGAATGGAAAGAGAAGAACGACACGGATCGGCCCTCCAAAGATGAACAGCACTGGCCATCATGCCGAAAAGCCGGGGGGAACGGCGCATCTATCCAATATCAGATATTAGTGAATCGGCCCAGGGCAGCCAGGGCAACAGAAAAGAATGGAAAGAAAAGAACGACACGGAGCGGCCTCCAAAGATGAACAGCACTGGCCATCATGCCGAAAAGCCGGGGGGAACGGCGCATCTATCCAATGTCAGATATTAGTGAATCGGCCCAGGGCAGCCAGGGCAACAGAAAAGGCGGCTTCCTCTCCCGCGTTTCTCGGCGATACCGGCCGCGCGGTCGCTGAAATATGCGCCCGCGAACTTCGCTGCCCCGGTCCTGGGCCAGCGCCGTCGCGCACGGCTTCGGGAGCGGTTCAGGAGCGCAGCGTCCCGATCACCTCGCGGACGCTGCTGGCGCCGAGTTGAGCCAGGGCGGCAGGGAGCTGCCGGGCGATGCGCTCCGAGGCGGTGGGGTGGTAGAAGTTGACAGTGCCGAGCTGCACCGCCGTGGCGCCGGCGATGAGGAAGTCCATCACGTCGTCCAGGGTGGCGATGCCCCCGACACCGAGGATTGGGACGCCGACCTGCCGGGCCACACGCCACACCAGGCGCAAGACGAGCGGCTTGATCGCTGGCCCGCTCAAGCCGCCGGTCACGTTGCCGAGCACTGGCCGCCGCCGCCGCCAATCGACCGCCATGCCGACGAAGGTGTTCACCAGGGTAACGGCGTCGGCGCCGGCCTCCGCGGCGGCCCGGGCCACGGGGACGATGTCGGTGACGTTCGGCGTCAGCTTGGCCAGCAGCGGCAGCGGGCAGACGTCGCGGACACCGCGGACCACGCGGCGCGTCCGTTCGGGGTCGATGGCGAAGTCGATGCCGCCGGCCACGTTGGGGCAGGAAAGGTTCAGCTCCAGCGCCGCCACGCCGGGCTCGCGGCCGACCCGGGCCGCCATTTCGATGAAATCCTCCTCGTTCTCGCCGGCGATGTTGGCGACGATCGCGGTGGGCAAGGTGCGCAGGTACGGGAGGTGGTCGGTAAGGAAGTGGTCGATGCCGTCGTTGTCGAGGCCGATGGCGTTGAGCATGCCGGACGGCGTCTCGACGGTGCGCGGCGGCGGGTTGCCGGCGCGCGGGTGGCGCGTGACCGTCTTGGGGACGATGCCGCCGAGGGCGGAGAAATCCACGATGCCGGCCATCTCGCGGGCGTAGCCGAAGGTGCCGGACGCGACCAGGATCGGGTTGCGCAGCTGCAGGCGGCCGAGGGTGACGGTGAGGTCCATATTGCTCCTCCGTTTAGCCGCGGTTCGCAGAACCGCGTGGGGCTGCATCCCCGGTCCTGCCCCACGCGGTTCTGCGAACCGCAGCTAAACGGGGCCATCAGGCCTGCGGCTCCTCCAGGTACGTGTACCCCTCCAGCCCCGACTCGTAGAACCGCAACATCTGCCGCGACTCGTTCAGCGAGATCTTCCCCGTCCGCACCGCCCGCTCCACGTCCTTGCGCATCCGCGCGATCAGCTCGTCGGCGGAATACCCCACGTACGCGAGCACCTCGCGGACCGTGTCGCCCTTGATGACCGCGTCGAGGTCGATCTCGCCATCCTCGTCTAAACGGACATGCACCGCGTTCGTGTCGCCGAACAGGTTGTGCAGGTCGCCGAGGATCTCCTGGTAGGCGCCCAGCAGGAACGCCCCCAGGTAATACGGCTCGCCGTCGTACGGGTGCAGCTCCAGGGTGTTGCGCACGTCGCGCAGGTCGATGAACTGGTCGATCTTGCCGTCGGAGTCGCAGGTGATGTCGCCGAGCACCGCCCGCCGCGTCGGCGCCTCGTTCAGCCGGTGGATCGGCATGATCGGGAACAACTGCTTGACCGCCCAGCTGTCGGGCATCGACTGGAAGATCGAGAAGTTGCAGAAGTAAGTATCCGACAGCAGCGTCTCCAGGCCCTGCAGCTCCTCGGGGACGTAGTCCATCTCGCGGACCAACTTCAGTACCTTGCCGCACACCGCCCAGAACAGCCGCTCCGTCAGCGCCCGCAGCTCGATGCGGAGCGAGCCGAGGTTGAACATCGTCAGCGTCTCGTCCATCGTCTGGACGGCGTCGTGGTAGCTCTCGATCAGGTTCTTTTTGGACAGGTCGCGGTAGATGCCCTGCAGCTCGACGAGTTTCTGCGAGGCGTCCTCGGGCAGCTCGGGCGGCGCCTGGTAACGGTCGAAGTTCGACACGCCCAGCACGTCGAAGACGAGCAGGCTGTGGTAGGCGACCATGGCCCGGCCCGACTCCGAGATGATGTTCGGGTGCGGCACGCCGGCCTCTTCGCAGACGCTCTTGATGCGGAACACGACGTCGTTGGCGTACTCCTGCAGGGTGTAGTTGACCGACGACTCGAAGTCGGTCTGCGAGCCGTCGTAGTCGATGCCCAGGCCGCCGCCGACATCGAGGTACTTCACGCCGGCGCCGACGCGGTGCAGCTCGACGTAGACGCGCGCCGCCTCGGTCAGGGCGTTCTTGACGTTGCGGATGTTGGTGATCTGGCTGCCGAGGTGGAAGTGGACCAGCTGCAGGCAGTCGGCCATGTCGCGCTCCTTGAGGTACTCGTAGGCCTCAAGGGTCTCGGTCAGCGTCAGGCCGAACTTCGAGCGGAAGCCGGCGCTGTACTTCCATCGCCCGGCCCCGCGCGACGCCAGCTTGACGCGCACGCCGATGACCGGCTTGACGCGCAGCTCCTCGGCGTAGCGGACCAGGGTTTCCAGCTCGGTGAACTTCTCGACGACGGGGATGATGTTTTTGCCGATCTTGCGGGCCAGGACGGTCATCTTGATGAACTCGTCGTCCTTGAAGCCGTTGCAGATGATCGGCGTGTCGGTGCCGTTGGACAGGGCCAGGACGGCGAGCAGCTCGGGCTTGGAGCCGGCCTCCAGGCCGAAGCGGAACGGCTTGCCGAAGTCGAGGATCTCCTCGACGACGTGGCGCTGCTGGTTGACCTTGATGGGGTAGACGCAGCAGTATTCGCCCTGGTACTCGTACTCGTCGATGGCGGCCTTGAAGGCGTTGTGGATTTCGCCGACGCGGTGGCGGAGGATGTCGGTGAAGCGGAGGAGGATGGGCAACTGGATGCCGCGCGCCTGGAGCTGATCGACCAGCTGCTTGAGGTCGATCGAGCGGTCCGACTTCTTGGTGGGGTGGACGGTGACGTGGCCGGCCTTGTTAATGGAGAAGTAGCCCTTGCCCCACTGGCGGACGCGGTAGGTTTCCTGGGCGTCCTGGATCTTCCATTTGTCCATCAATTCCATCAAGAGTGCCTCTCGGATAAAGATAGAACGGGTGACGTCCCTGGTCTCTGTTACGCGGTTTCCTCGGCGGGTGGTTATACTGCCCGCGGGGAGGTCTGACACAAGCCCGAAGCGCAAGCGAGGGAAAGGGCCTCGCTTGCGCTTCGGGCTTGTGTCAGACCTCCCCGCGTCGGGTATATCTCTTCCC
>JBBRPS010000747.1:0-4948 GCA_038227745.1 Gemmatales bacterium
ACCTGCACTGAATTCAGGAGAGCCGCGACAGCCCGTGTTGTCGCGCTTTCCGCATGAATTCTGCGGTTTCCGAAGAGTGACACCACACTGTCATCGCTACCGACTTGGATGCAAGTTTTCGTGCCAGAAACACTAGCGGGTAATCTTATCCGTTAAGCCTTATGGCGGCTACTTCAACCCGGCCAAGTGCAAAAGGTCATCGGCCAAGACTCGAAGGCCGGGATTGATCTTCAGCTTTTCAATCTCGATGCTGAACTTCGTCTTGCGAGTAACCATGATCTCCCCTTGGGTAACTCGTGGCTGCCGGCCCACTTGTGTTTGACGGCCTTGATCACGGATTTGAACACTGAACAGGTGTATTCGTGGCGAGGGTGCTTGCCCTACAAGGAGTTGCGCCCGATTACTGATCGTGCGAACACAAAAAGTGTTCAAATCCGTGATCAAGGCCTGTTTGACAGCCTCCCCCCGTCTCAGGTTCGCCCCCCTAATCCACACTCGTTCACGGTGCAATCGTATGCTCATTAGGAACGCGGAGTCAAGGTTAGCAGGGGGCGGGAAAGGGGCAGGCAGGGGGATCGGCGTAAAACTTGACGGGTTGAACTGGGTGGGACGGGAGGGCCGGGGGCTGACGCCCCCGGATTCGGGGCCAGGCGTTGCGCCTCGAATCCGGGACTGACGTCCCCGGCTCGCCCCCCTTGACAGCCGAATCCGGCGTGGGATAATCGCTCAACCTCGGCCCTCCCGGCGTCGGGAGGCCGTGCCGCCGACCCCCACTCTCACGGCCCATCCATGAAGCCCCCGATCGACGCCTGGCTGACGTTCATCGCGTCCCACCTGCGCGGCAAGAACCGGACCTGTGAGCTGGCGTACGACGACGAGCGGCAGGGCGACCTGCTGGCGCTCACCGTGCCGGGCGAGGCGGGGCTGTGCGAGCTGGACGTGCGGCGCCGCGAGCGCGGGGCCAGCCTGGTCTTGTGCGCCCAGTCGGCGGCCGCGCTGCGGGCCTTGCTCGACGTGCTCGGCCCGCTGCACCGCAGCGTCAGCCGTCTCGAAAACGCCAGGCGCAAGTTCGTCCACCGCGTCGAGCGCATGGCGGAGCACCTGCTGGAGACGTTCGAGGAGCGCTCGCAGCAGTTCCCCGTCGAGGCGCTGCAGCGGCTGCGCGAGCTGTTCCCCGAGGCCGAGCCGATGGTCGGCATCGAGGGGCTGTACCGCGAGCGCGAGCACGAGCCGGAGAGCGTGGCGTTCACGCCCGGTGAGGCGGCCGACAAACGCCTGGCGAAGGAGGCGAGCCAGTATCCGTCACGCTTCGCGGCGAGCGTGCCGACCCCCGCGGGCGGCCGGGCGGCGCTGTACGAGCCGGAGCGGGCCGGCTTCCGCCTGGTGGGCGCGGCGCACTCACAGCTCGCGGAGCGGCTGCAGCGGCACGGCAGCCGCGCCCCGGTCGAGTTCGCGGTGTCCAACGACCCGAACGAGCCGGTGCGGACCGCGGCCGCAGCCGGCACCGGCTACCTCGCGGGCGCGAGCTGCGGCGACTGCGGCGGCCTCGATATGCCCGACTGTGACGTGGTCGAGTTACCCGACTGCGGTTCGTGCGACATTTCCACCTGACCGCGGAGGCTCCCCGTGCCCTACCCGGGTCAGGATCTGCTCGTGGGCGCCATCCTCTGCTACCGTCGGTTTCTGTCGGGGCGCGGTCCGCTCCGGTCGGTCGTTTGCACCTTCTGCCGCAGTGAGAGTTGTTCCGCGTATGGCCTGCGCGTGGCGCGCGAGGCGGCGGCGAGCCTGCCCGAGGCGCTGCGGCTGATCCGCGGCCGGCTGCGCCGCTGCCGCCAGGCCGCCCTGTACCGCTTCCCCGACGGCTGGGGTTGGGGCGAGTGCCACGACGAGCGCGACCCCGCGGCTTTGGAGGGGAAGCTGGAGCGGGCGCACGAACTGCCGGTGACGTTGGCGGCGGTGCTGTGGTCGGCGGCGCTGGTGGCGCGGCACCGTGGCGACGAGCGGCTGGTCCGCGCCTTCACCCTCCGCGCGGGACGGCACGGCGGCCAGGCGGGTTACGTGGTCGTCCGCGACGGCCGAAAGCTGCGGCGGTCGCTGAGGCAGCGCCTGTGCGTGCGGCTGGGGCTCGCCGGCGTACTGCTGGCGGCCGCGTGCGCGCTGCCTGTGCCGCTCTCCTTCATGGGGATGGCGACCCTCGCCGTCGCGGGCGTCGCCGAGTGGCAGGAGTACCGCCGCCAGCGCGGCCGTTTCGAGCTGCAGGCGGTCGCCAACGGCTTCGGCGTCGGGGGCCTGCCCATCAGGGGAGCAGGTGCGGCCGCAGCAACGTCGCGCCCTGCTCCCTGAGCAACTCCTCGAAGATCTGCCGGTCCGTCAGCCCCCGGTCGATCTTCCCGGCGAGGATCTTGCGCATGCGGTTCGGCATGCCGCAGGTGTTCGGGTTGCAGCTCGCCAGGCTGTAGAAGTGCCCCGTGCAGCCGTCGCCGCCGATCTTGCAGGTGCAGTAGATGCTGGCGAGGAACCACTCGATGCGCTCCTGTCGGGACCGGGGCCGACCCAGGTCGGGCGGCCAGGCGGCCTCCTGCACCTCCCGCGGCGGAGGCGGCACCTTCAGCCGCACGCGCTCGCCGAGCGCCAGGTCGGCCTGGTCCAGGCCGCCGACCACCAGCCGCAGGCGCGTCCGCTCCCGCCACGGCGCCACCTCCTTCACCACCGCCGCGATGGGCGGGTCGGCCTGGAGGGTGACCTTGTCCCCGGGCTTGAGGGAGCGGCCCCAGCGCAGCGCCTCGTGGTCGAGCATGAACTCCATCTCGCCGCTGAAAATGTGCAGAAACGCGACCGTGCCGGGCAGCCCCTCGTCGGCCCAGCGCTTCGCCAGCGCCGCCTTCTGGACCGCTCGCCGGGCCTCGAACGCCGCCGAATCCAGTACCAGCCGGGCCTGCCCCCCCGCGCTCTGGACGTAAACCTTCTCCCCCGCCCGGAGAGTGTCGGGCGCCGTTTTCTCCTGCCCCCGGTAGACCGCGGCCCTGGCCATTTCCACCAGGCGGGCGTTGCCCTTGCGGGGCCGGAGCGTGAGGCCCTTACCGTCAATAGCCTCGACGGTGACGCCGGGGCCGTGCATGTCCTGTTCGCTCAGATCGTCGGCCAACATGCAGACGGCGATGGGCTGCTTGCGGCGGTCGTTCCTGAACCAGGCCCAGACCCGGTCGCCGGTGCGGAGCTGCTCGAGCCGGCCCCACCAGCCGGCGACCTTGACCTCCGCATCCGGGACGACGTCCCAGACCTTCGGCAGGGTATCCCCTTCGATCAGCAAGGTCACCCGGCGGCGGGCCGAGTCCACCGCCTGGAGGGTGGCGAAGTGCTTGGGGACGCCGCGCAGGAACTCCGCCGCCCCCGAGATGACCTTCTTGGGAATGACCTTCTTGGGAATGACCTTCTTCTCTTCGCAGGGACAGGTGCCGTAAACGGAAGTCGTCGGGTGCTCCGCCGACCAGGCGAACCACTTGACCTGGGTGCCGTCCAGCCAGGTGAGCGTCCAGCCCCGCAACTTCCCCTCGACGGCCCGCCCGGCGACGTCCCAGCGCGACCCCGTCTCCCTGTCCACGAAGGGGGCCGCTCCGCCCTTCGGGTCGAGGTCCAGGGTCACCGGGCGAGACGTGCCGTCCTTCTTCACCGGGGAGGCCACGGGCAGGTACGCCGCCGCCGTGCGCGTGGAGCCGTACCAGAGGACCACCCACGGGCGGCCGCCCACCTCTTCGCGGAGGAGCCCGGCCTTCGCCAGAGCGTCCAGGGGATAGGCCCGCGCATCGCCGCCGTGGGAAACCCCGAGGACGAGACCGTCCGCGGGCAGGCGGTCGTCACCCTTCGCCGGCCGGCTCTTGCGCGAGTCCTCGTTGACCTGCGCGGGCAGCGCGACGGGCCGGTACTTGTCGAACATGTGGTACGCCACCGCGCCCGGGTAGCGCCGCAGCCAGAAGCCCCAGTCGCTGACCAGGGTCGGCACCGCCTTGAGCCGCTCGCCCTTCTTCGGCCCGGCGAAGGCGATGCCCGTCAGGCCCGAGTAGAGGGTGCCGTCCTTGTGGCGCATGACCAGGACGCCGTTGCGCCAGCCGTGGAAGGTGAAGTCGAGGGAGGGGGCGAAGCCGCGCGCGAAGCCGGCATCGGGGTCGTAGACGAAGACGCCGTAGGTGTCGCTGATGACGCGGTAGGGGTTGAGGAAGAAGCGGATCGGGATGGCGCCGCCGTCGGAGTAGCCGCGGACCCAGCACAGGACGCGGTCGTCGTCCTGGAGGTCGGCGGCGCGGCGTTTCGCCTCGTCGCGGCAGTGGGAGCACGGCGGGTTGACGAGGGTCTTGAAGGCGTCGGGGCGGGCGATCAGGGGAGAGGTTTCGCCGGCCGCGGCGGGGATGGCCGCCAGCAACGGGAACAGTACCAGGAGGGGTCGCATCGCTGATCCTCGCGGTGAACCGGAAGGGTGACGGGGTCGATGTCTGTGAACTACTTTATGGACCGGCTCAGGAGGTTCAACGAACCGGCGTAGGCGGGGCGCCGCCGTCCGTGGTAGGATGCGCGGCAAGATGAGGTGGCCCGATGGGGATGTTCGACCAGACGGCGCGGGAGGCGTGCAAGCTCGATGCCGTGCCGTTCTTCGACTGGCTGTGGCGGCGGTTCGACCCGCCCCCGCTGCTGGAGTTCGAGCGCTGGGACGACACCCGACGGCGGCCACAGCCCGGCGGACCGGACCGCACCGATGACCTGGTCGCCGTCCTGCGCCGCCCCGACGCCCCCGAGCAGCGCACCTGGATGATCGTGGAGGCCGAGACGGAGCCGGAGCGCTTCATCTTCCACCGGCTGGGTATGTACGGCGTGCTGCTGTCGGTGGCGCTGTCACAGGCCCCCGGCCCCGTGGTCGTGCCGCCGGGCGGGACGGTGAGGCTGCACCTGAGCGGGC
>JBBRPS010000748.1:0-4944 GCA_038227745.1 Gemmatales bacterium
AATAGAGCCCGGGGTGGAGTCTTCGGAACCCCGGGCGGACCGGCCGCGATACCCGAACGCAAACCGCTCCCTCAGCGCCACAACAACAACACCAGCAACGTGACGAAGATGTACAGCAGGTAACTGCTGATGCCGCCGCGCTGCAGCCACCGCACCCAGGAGAAGCACCACGCGACGAAGTGGAAGGTCGGCACCACCGCCTCGTCCAGCACGGTCTCGGGGACCTCACTGTGGAAGTGCGACTTCGCCGGGAACAGCGCCAGCTTCACCGGTTGCTGCACGCGCGGCCGCAGCGCCCAGCTGAACAGCCCTACCAGGATCTGGGCGAACGACGACGAGGTGTACTGCATGCGCGCCGTGGGCGCCGCGTAGCCGCAGTCCCAGGTGCCGGTGCGGCCGATCGGGCCGCGCCGCAGCCAGCCGCGCAGGGCCAGCGCCGCCACCCCCAGCGCGCCCAGCAGGGCCACGCCCATCACGCTCACCCACAGCAGCGGCGCCGCCTCGCCGACGGAGGGCAGGCCGCGCCGCATCCCCGGTGCCCACGCGGCGGCGGCGCGGTCGAACAGGCCCGCGAACAGCTGCGGCGCCAGCCCGATGGTGAAACAGCACGCGGCCAGCACGGCCATCGGCCCGAGCATCGCCGGCCCCGCCTCGTGGGCGTGTTCGACGTGCCCGGAGCGCGGCGAGCCCAGGAAGATGCAGGCGTAGGCCTTGACGAAGCACGCCAGCGCCAGCGCCCCGATCAGGGCCAGCGCCGGGGCGGCGAACGCGGCCCCCGTCTGGCTCAAATCGCCGTCGGCCGCGACGGTGCCGAACAGGCCGAGATAGATCAGGAATTCGCTAACGAAGCCGTTCAGCGGCGGCAGGCCACAGATGGCCACGGCCCCGATCAGGAAGAACAGGGCCGTCCACGGCAGCCGCCGCGACAGGCCGCCGAGGTGGTCGATGTCGCGCGTGCCGGTGGCGTGGATGACCGAGCCGGCGCTGAGGAACAACAGCGCCTTGAACAGCCCGTGGTTCCACACGTGCAGCAGGCTGCCGCTCAGCCCCAGCACCACCCACTCCGGCCGGTCCAGCGCCCGCCCCAGGACCGCCACGCCCAGGCCCAGGACGATGATGCCGATGTTCTCGATGCTGTGGTAAGCCAGCAGGCGTTTGATGTCGTGCTGCCCCAGCGCGAAGGCCACGCCGAGCACGCCGGACACCACGCCGACCGCCAGCAGCGCCCCGCCCCACCACGCCGGCAAGTCCGGGAAGAACGAGCTGACGCGGACGATGCCGTAAATGCCCATCTTGATCAGCACGCCGGACAGCACCGCCGACACGTGGCTCGGTGCCATGGCGTGGGCGCTGGGCAGCCAGACGTGCAGCGGCATGATGCCCGCCTTGATGCCGAAGCCCACGACCGCCAGCAGCATGATGGCGTTCACCAGCCCGGGCGCCGTGCCCGCCGGCACCTCGCCGAAGTCGTACGAGCCGTTGACGTGCCGCAGCAGGGCGAAGACGGCAAACAGCGTCAGCGTCGCGAAATGCGTGGCCACCAGGTACAGCCAGCCCGCCGCGCGCACGTCCGGCCGGTCGTCCTCCGTGGCCACCAGGAAGAACCCCGCCAGCGCCATCACCTCCCAGCCGATCAGGAACAGCACGCCGTGGCGGGCGACGAGCAGCAGCACCATGCCCGCCGTCATCAGGCCGTAGAACAGGCGCAGCTTGCGGGCGTTGCCCGGGTGCTCCGCCTGCCGCCAGTAGCCCAGGCCGTACACCGCCCCGAGCAGCGCGATCAGGAACACCGGGCAGAGGAACACGGCCGAGATGCCGTCGATCGCGACGACGAAGTCGCCGGCGAACTCCACGCCGGGCAGCAGCCGGGGCAGCAGAAGATATTTGGGCTCCGCGAAGGGCGCCGCAACGGCGCCGGCCAGGCCGGCGACGGCGCCCAGGGCCAGGAGCAGCGCGGCCAGCCACTCCCCCGCGGCGGAGGCACGCCCCAGGAGCAGCCCCGGCACGCCGCTCACGGCGAGCAGTACGGCCCCGAGCAAGACCAGTTCCTCGTTGCTCATCAGCCCCTCCGCAGGTCGTGCAACGACGATACTCCCGGCGCGGAAGATTCCCACCAGCCCGACGCGCCAGCGAGGGGTGCCCTCGCTGGCGCGTCGGGCTTGTGTCAGACCAACCCGCGGCCAGTATACGTTGCTTTCCCTGGCAGCACAGCGGTACTGTATGTAAAGGGTGGGCCGCTGGCCCACTCCCTTGCCCTTGCCTTTGCTTCAGGGATTGACCGAAGGCAGGCGTCAGGAAAGCCCGGCCCTTCCCTTCGGGGGAGTCGTGCCGATCCCGTTCCGCGCGCGGCGCCGCGCGGCCTTCCCGCGGCGGGGAAAAGGCCATTCCGGCTGCAAGTCCAGGTCGGGATTATTCTGATTCTCCTCTTGCGAGGAGAAAAGAGAGGCGGTACGCTTACTGGTGACGACGAAAAGTGTAACGACGGATACCTTAACCTATGCTCGTGGGTCGGTTTGTAATCTTGGCCTTGCTCTGGCACATGGCGGTGTGGGAAAATGTCGCCCCCGCTCTCGCCCCCGTTCCCTCCGACTCCACCCCCTCCGCCGCCAGCACCCCCGATCGAGACCAACTGCCTTCTGATGATGCGGAGATGCAGATCCCCCTGGACGAGGATGATGATCTCGTCTCCGTCTCGGCCTCTATCGACGCCATCTGCTGTGCCCCCGCACTCCCGCCGCTCTTCCTGCCCTTGACCCGCTCCCCCTACGGGGATCCGGTCCTCTTCCTTTCCCACTCCTCAGCGCTCCTCTACAGCCTCAAACGACTCCGGATTTGACCCGTATGCGCTCCCACGCGCGCTGAGCCGCCCCTCCGCGGGCCGCTGGCCCGCGTACCCACCAGGCCGAGAGGGTTCTCCCCGCCGCCGACCCGTTGCCCTCCACCCGCTTGCTCCTCGGAGAGGAGATTCACCTCCCGGAAGGAGTGCGACCTTCGTCCAGGCGCTGACGCCCCGGCCTGCCGGGTCCTCGCACGGTGCGAGGCCCCTGACACTAACTCTACCGATCCTGAAAGAGGCAATTGCATGGACACGGCACGAGCCGAAGCCCCCGCCGGCGCCGAAGGCCCCGCCCCAAGGCAACCGACCGAGGTCCCCCGCGGCAACCTGGCCGGGTTGAAGAAATACTGGGTCAACGACCTCCTCTCCGGGTTCCTCGTCTTCCTGATCGCGCTGCCGCTGTGCCTGGGCATCTCGGTGGCGTGCGGCTACCCGCCGATCGCGGGCATCTTCACGGCCATCATCGGCGGCATCCTGACCACGTTCCTGAGCAACTCGGAGCTCACCATCAAGGGGCCCGCCGCCGGCCTGATCGTCATCGCCATCGGCTGCGTGACCGAGTTCGGCGGCCCCAGCGACCCCAGAGCCTATCACATGGCCCTGGGCGTCGGCGTCGCCGCCGGGATCCTTCAGATCCTCTTCGGCCTGCTGCGCAGCGGCGCCCTCGGCGAGTTCTTCCCGACGTCGGCGGTCCACGGCATGCTCGCGGCCATCGGCATCATCATCATCGTCAAGCAACTCCCCGTCGCCCTCGGCGTCGGTGCCACCCGGCCGCCCGAACCGGTGGCGGTGGTCCCGGCCATCCCGGTGGCGGCGGCGACGCCGGCCGCCCCCACCAGGAAGGAAGGGAAGTCGATCCTGATGGAGATGACGGAACTGCCGCACAAGGTCACCGGCCTGAACCCGGAGATCGCGGTCATCGGCGGCGTCAGCCTGCTGCTGCTGTTCGGCCTGCCGCTCATCAAGAACAAGTACCTCAAGCGGATCCCCGCGCCGATGGTCGTCGTCCTGGTGGCGGTGCCGCTGGGGTTATGCTTCGACCTGACGCACCAGCACCCCTACACGTTCGGGGGGGAGACCTACCGCGTCGGTCCGAACTACCTGGTCGATGTGCCGACCAACATGTTCAGCGCTCTGACCGTGCCGGACTTCTCGGGGCTGGCGACGTTCGCGGGCTGGAAGTGGGTGATGATGTTCGCGCTGATCGGCAGCCTGGAGTCGCTGCTCAGCGCCAAGGCCATCGACACCATCGACCCCTGGCGGCGCAAGACGAACCTCAACCGCGACCTGCTGGCGGTCGGCGTGGCGAACACGCTGTCGGCGGCGGTGGGCGGCCTGCCGATGATCTCGGAGATCGTGCGCAGCAAGGCGAACATCGACAACGGGGCGCGGACGCGCTTCGCCGACATGTTCCACGGCCTGTTCCTGCTGGCGTTCGTGGCCCTGATCCCGAACCTGATCCACCTCATCCCGCTGGCGGCGCTGGGGGCGATGCTGATTTACACCGGCTTCCGCCTGGCCTCGCCGCGCGAGTTCCTCAACGTCTGGCGGATCGGGCACGAGCAGATGATCGTGTTCGTGACGACGGTCGTGGCGGTGCTGGCGACGGACCTGCTAATCGGCATCGGCATCGGCATCGCGATGGAGTTCCTGATGGTGTTCCTGCACTACCCGACGCGCTACCCGCCGGTGGGGTCGGTGTTCGTGCCGAGCGTGACGGTCGAGCGGAGCGACGCGAAGACGTACGTGGTGCACGTACGGCACGTGGCGATGTTCAGCAACTGGATCGGGCTGCGGAACCGGCTGAACGCCGTGGACCCGGGCATGGACGTCATCCTGGACCTGTCGGAGGCCCACCTGGTGGACCATACGGTGATGGAGAAGCTGCACGAGCTGGAGCGCGAGTTCGAGGAGAATCACCACAAGCTGACCATCACCGGGCTGGACCAGCACAATAAATTCTCGAACCACCCCCACGCCGGCCGCAGGCGCGATCCGAGCGCCGGCAAGGTCAGCGTCTGAGGTTGTCGTGGCGACCAGTTGGCAGCGTGTCGCTTTCCCTCCGCGACAAGCTTGCCGCGTGTAGCCACGACCGCCGCCGGACCTCC
>JBBRPS010000749.1:0-4942 GCA_038227745.1 Gemmatales bacterium
CGTCTACTTCAACCCGGCGAACTCCTCACCGTTGACCCCGCGCGACTTCCGGGACAACTGGCCGAGGTGCCCGAATGAAGCGCCTGGTGCTGCTCGTCGAGGGGAACGGAGATGTTCAGGCCATGCCGTCCCTGGTCGGTAACCTTCTCACTCAACTTCCCGACGACAGCCAGGGACACTTGTTTCTCGACAACGCCCCATTGAGAATCGGCGGCGTCCATCAAATCACCGGCAAGAGACAAGGCGACCTCACTCGCCACCTCGGCAACGCCGCCAAGCGTCCCAAGTTTGGTGCCGCATTGCTTATCCTGGACGGTGATGCCGATCGGGTGGAAGGCCAGCCTTTCTGTGCGGTCGAGGTGGCGCGTACGCTCGCTCAACGAGCGACAGCAGCCGGCGCCGGGGCGCAGTTCTCCTTTGCCGCCGTTTTCCTTCGGCAGGAGTACGAGTCGCTTTTGCTCGCGGTGGCGGACCAGCTTCCCAGGTTGAAATCCGGCGTGACCTTGCCAGCTGCGCCTGAGGAAGCCCCGCGGGACGCGAAAGGGTGGCTGCATGAGAACCTTGCGGACGGATACAATTCGACCGACCGTCAGCTGGAACTGACACGGGCTGTGAAGGACTGGCGTCCAGTCCGTTTGTTGAACTGCTTCCAGCGCTTGGAGCACGCCCTCAGTGAACTCGCCGATGCGGTCGCGACCAGCCGACATATCGCCTCGCCACAGCCGCCGACGAGTCGATAATCGCGGTGGAAAGGTCCACTCGCGGTGCGATTGAACTACTCTATAGGCCGCCCTGCAGTGAACCGAGGCCGATAAGGGAAGGCCGATAAGAGGCCGATAAGGGGACGCAGCTCGAATCATACAAATCCAGGATTCGTATGATTTGAGCTGCGTCCCCTTATCGGCCGCAGATCCGCGACCGCGACCTCGACCTCTCCGCACTCGAAGAAGCCGCCCAGCCTATCGGTGCCACGTGATAGCCGTGCCTTCCGCGTGGCTTCCGCCCGTCCTCGAATGGGCAAAATGTTCAAGACAAGGCCGAAAGAAGGAGACACCATGGCGTTGACGATCCAGACCGACCCCATTCCCCTTCGTGTGGACGAACACGGCGTCATCCGAGTGGGAGAGTCGCAGGTACTGCTCGACATCGTGATCCGGGAGTTCAACAACGGCGCCGAACCGGAAGCCATTGCCCACGGCTATCCGACGCTCGAACTGGGGGACGTGTACGGCGCGATCGCTTATTACCTCCGGCACCAGAAGGATATTGACGATTACATCCACGCCCGCCGCCAGGAGGCCGAGAAGTTGCGGCAGGAAATTGAGGCCAAGCAGCCCAGCCGGGTGGAATTGCGCGCCAAATTGCTGGCCCGGAAGGCACAGATGGACCTAACCCATGCTTCGCCTGCTGAGTGACGAAGACGTTCACGACGACATCATTCGGGGTCTACGGCGCCGTGAGCCGGCCCGGAAATTGTCCGGGCGGTGGACGTTGGCCTCGACCATACGCCGGACCCCATCCTCCTGGAATGGGCGGCCAGCCACGACCGGATTCTTATCACCGGGGATTTGAACACGATGGTTGGCTTCGCCTGGGCCAGGGTGCAGTCGGGCCAGCCCATGCCCGGCGTCCTCGCCTTGCTGGAAAACGTCGCGTCGGCCGCGTCATCGACGACATCCTGCTCGTCGCCCTGTGCTACGCGCCGGAGGAGATCGAGGATCAGGTGTTGTTCATTCCCGTATGATCGTTCGCGGGGGACGCATCTCAAATCATACGAATCCCGGATTCGTATGATTTGAGATGCGTCCCCTTATCGGCCCTCCCCTTATCGGCCCGGTGTATGAAAGGGGCACGACCGGAAATGAGGGATTGCCACCACCGCGACAACGGGGATGGAGATAAAGAACCTCTCCCTTACCCGCTTATTTGGGCTGCACCTCACGGAGAGTCGGGCGGCGCCCGCTCAACGGCACGCCGGGTGTTTCAGAGATACCCAGTGTCCGTTTTCCTTTGAACTGGCGACGCACTGCGCGATGAAGTTCATGCCGTCCACGCCGTCGGCCACGTTCGGATAGAGGCTATTGCCGCCGTCGATCTTCTTGCCGCCGGCGCGGGCGACCATGTCGTCGTAGGCGGCGGTGTAGATATTGGCGAAGGCCTCGAAGAACGCCTCGGGATGACCGCTCGGCAGCCGGCACGACGCTTTGGCGGTCGGCGTCATGTAGGGGGCGTTGGGATCGCGCGTGTAGAGCCGATGCGGCTGGCCGTTGACGCGGAAGAGCAGCTTGTTCGGCTCCTCCTGATGCCATTCGAGAGCGCCCTTAGTGCCGTCCACCTCGATCCACAAATCGTTCTCGCGGCCGTGCGAGATCTGCGACGCCGTCACCGTGCCCAGGCCGCCGTTCTGATAGCGGATCGCCGCCATGCCGTAGTCGTCGAGCTTCCTACCCTCCTCGAAGGTCTTGAGGATGCACGAGACCTGGTCGGGCAGCAGGCCGGTGATGAAGCGGCCGAGGTTGTAAGCGTGCGTGCCGATGTCGCCGAAGCAGCCGGCCGCCCCGGAACGCGTCGGATCGGTGCGCCAGCTCGCCTGCTTCTGGTTGTCCTTCTCCAGGCGGTGCCGCAGCCAACCCTGGATGTAGCACGCGCGGACGGCGTTGATCTCGCCCAGCTCGCCGTTGCGGACCATGTCGCGGGCCAGGCGAACGAGGGGATAGCCGGTGTAGTTGTGCGTGACGGCGAAGACGACGCCGGTTTTCTGCACGACCTTCGCCAGCTCCTCGGCCTGGGCGAGATCGAACGTCAGCGGCTTGTCGCACAGGACGTTGAAGCCGGCCTCGGCGAAGGCTTTCGCGATCTCGAAATGGGTGTGGTTCGGCGTGGCGACGGAGGCGAAGTCGATGCGCTGGTCGGCGGGGAGCTTCGACTCCTTCTCGACCATCTCCTTATAAGAGGTGTAGGCGCGTTCGGGCTTGATGTCGTAGTCGGGGGCGGAGGCCTTCGCCTTCTCGGGGTCGGCGGAGAGGGCGCCGGCGACGAGGGCGGCGCGGTTATCGAGGACGGCCGCGGTGGCGTGGACGCGGCCGATGAAGGCGCCCTGGCCGCCGCCGACGAGGCCCATGCGCAGCTTGCGGTTGAGGGGTGCGTTGACTCCCATGGTGTCGTCTCCTGGGTGGGGGGAACGGTTGTCCGATCCCGGTTGATCGTACAAAGAAGACGACGGGATGCAACCCGCCGGGCGCTGCCGGCCTCAGAAGGATTTACACCTGTAACACCCCTGTCTTGAACGGCCGCCCATCGTCGTACCGCGTCGCCACGCTCAGCGCCGTCAGCAGCGCCGCCCGCGTCTGCGCCGGCTCGATGATCCCGTCCACCCACAGCCGCGCCGCCGCATAGCGCACGTCGGTCTGCTCCTCGTAACTGGCCTCCACCTTGCGGCGCAGCTCCTCCAACTCGGCCACATCCGGCTCGTGGCCCTGACGCTTCAGCGCGCTCACCGTGATGTCCAGCAGGGTACTCGCCGCCTGCTCGCCGCCCATCACCGCGTAGCGCGCCGTCGGCCACGCCAGGATGAAGCGCGGGTCGAACGCCTTGCCGCACAGGGCGTAGTTGCCCGCCCCGTACGAGCCGCCCAGGATCACCGTCAGCTTCGGCACCACGCTGTTGGCGATCGCGTTCACCAGCTTCGCGCCGGCGCGGATGATGCCTGCCTGCTCCGAATCGCGGCCCACCATGAAGCCGTTCACGTCCTGCAGGAACAGCAGCGGCAGCCGGCACTGGTTGCAGTCCATGATGAACCGCGCCGCCTTGTCCGCCGCGTCCACGTAGATCACGCCGCCGAACTCCAGCGCCCCCGACGGCGTCCGGCAGCGCTTGCGCTGGTTCGCCACCACGCCGACCGCCACCCCGCCCAGCCGCCCGTAGCCGCACACCAGCGTCTGGCCGAACTCCGCCTTGTACTCGTCGAATGGCCCGTCGTCGAGAATGCACGGCAGCAGATCGCGAATGTCGTACTCGCCGCGCCCCAGCGGCTTGAACAGAGTCGCCAGATCCTCGGCGGGACGGCCGGCGGCCTTGTCGAAGGCGACGCAGCTGGAGTCGTGGGGCAGGGCGGCGATGAGGCGGCGCAGGCGGTCGAGGCAGGTCGGCTCGTCGGGCTCGCGGAAGTCGATGGTGCCGCTGACCGCGGCGTGCATGCGGGCACCGCCAAGGTCCTCGTGGCTGACCGTCTGGCCGATGGCGGCCTTCACCAGCGCCGGACCGGCCAGGTACAGGCCGCTGCCTTCCGTCATCAGCAGCTTGTCGCACAGCACCGGCAGGTAGCCGCCGCCGGCCACGCAGTTGCCCAGGATGGCGGCGAACTGCGGCACGCCCGTCGCCGAGATCACCGCGTTGTTGCGGAAGATGCGGCCGAAGTCGTCCTCGTCGGGGAAGACCTCGTCCTGAAGAGGCAGGAAGACGCCGGCGCTGTCCACGAGGTAGACGAGCGGCAGGCGATTCTCCAGGGCGATGCGCTGGGTGCGCAGCACCTTTTTGACGGTCATGGGGAAGAAGGCGCCCGCCTTGACGGTGGCGTCGTTGGCGATGACCATGACCTGGCGGCCGCCGACCTTGCCGATGCCGGTGACGACGCCTGCCGACGGCGCGCCGCCCCAGTCGCGGTACATGCCCCAGGCGGCCCACAGGCCCAGCTCGAAGAACGGGGGATCGGGATCGAGAAGACGGGTGATGCGTTCGCGGGCCGTCAGCCGGCCCTTGGCGTGCTGGCGCTCGATGGCCGACTTGCCGCCACCCTGGCGGATCTGGTCATCCTGGCGGCGCAGTTCTTCGAGAAGTTCTTGCATCGGCAGAAATCGTTTAGCCGCGGTTCGCAGAACCGCGCTGGGCTGCATCCCAGCGCGGTTCTGCGAACCGCGGCTAAACGGATAGGGTCACTTCGTCC
>JBBRPS010000750.1:0-4937 GCA_038227745.1 Gemmatales bacterium
GCGTGAGCCCGCCGGTTTTTTGTCTTCGTTCCTCTGCCGCCAAGGAGGTCGCGGCCCCGGGATCGACGCGAAGGCGTGACGGAAGGCCCGCCCTACCTGACGGCCGCACGGAGCATCTGCATGAACTGCCGCATGAAAGGGGCATAGTCGTGCCAGGTTCGGGCGCTGACGAGGTTGCCGTCAACGACCACCGGCTCATCGACGTACCGGGCGCCGCCCTGCTCGGCGTCCAGGGCGCACTTGGCGACGGTCGTGACCGTGCGGCCGCGGATCACGCCGGCGGCGCTGACGATCTCGATCCCGTGGCAGACGACGGCCACCGGCTTGTTGGCCTCGAAGAAGTGCTTCGTGATGCGCAGCAGGTCCTGGTCGTAGCGGAGGTACTCGGGCGCGCGGCCGCCGGAGACGAACAGGCCGGCGTACTCGGCGGGGTTCACGTCGCGGAACGCCACCTCGGCCGTGATGTGGTAGCCCGGCCGCTCCTCCGTGATGTCCCACGGGATCGCCGCGGCCGGCGGGACCTCGTGCAGGACCATGTGATACTTCCGCGCCTTGGGACCGGCGACGACCACGCGGTAGCCGTCCTCGGCCACGCGGAAGAACGGGTACAGCGTGTCCATCGCCTCGGTCGCGTCGCCGATGGGCATGAGGACGCGGGGTGCATCGGCGCCCGGCTCGGCGGGGGTTTCGCGGCGGCGCGGGGTATTCGGGCCGGTCATGGAATTCTCCTCGCGCGGGGACCCAGAACGGTGTTCGTGGGTCTTCAAACGACTTGTTAGCGAATGGTGAGGCGAACGGCCGGCGTCGCCTGGTGTCAGTGTTTTACCAGCGTGCCCGCGGAGGCGCCTGCGCTCGTGAACGCCGAGCCCCGCCACGGCAGAGGGAGGCGCCCCATCAGTTCCGTCTCCGCGTCGCCCGGTGGCGGCCTCTCCATCCCGTCCCCGGCGACAGGCCGGTCCTTCGCCGCGGACGGCCGGGGAACCTGTTCGAGGTTGGTGCCGCTGTTCTGCACGTCGGCCTCGGGGTCGCCCTTCAACTTGAACTCGGCCGGTAGCACTTGACTTAGCGGCTGCTCCGCCGGCGGCGGCACGAGGAACCGGATCTGCACAAAGCGCGGCGACGGTTCCTCGTTGGCGAACTCCTTCCACCGCTTCTCGTTGTACGGCTTGCTCCTGCTGCCTTCGCCGCCCGCCTGCAAGTCGAGAATTCTCTCGGCGTCACAGCCGGCGTAGACGTTCTGTCCGCCCGCCCAGCTGAAGAGCGCCCGCATCAGGTGTTCGCCCGGTCCCTCGATGTGGACCAGCGCCTTGCTCCCGCACACCGCGAACAGGCAGCCCCGCGCCTCCACCTGGGTGGACACCAGCCCCTTGCCATTGCTCGCCCCGGCCCGCAGGGCGATCAGCGGCTCGGTCAGGTAGGTCGTCACGCGCTCCAGGGTGACCTTGCCCGCGGCTCCCGGCAGCGGCTCCTTGTCGTTCGCGTCGGTTTCGGCGTTCAGCAGCGAGCCGGACAGGGCCACCAGGGAGCCCTTCACGATGAGCGCGAAGGCCCGGCTCGGCCGGACCGCCAGCAGGTCGCCCTCGCCGCGCACGAAGCACTGCTCCAGGCGAACCTCGGGCGCCTTCGCCCCCGGCGGCGCCATCCGCATCGCGTCCTTTTCCTCCGACAGCGCCACCACGCTCAGCGCGGTCGGGCTCTCGGCGACGGCCTCCAGCGTGACTGTGCATCCCTTGAAAGAGCACTGGCCGTTGCCCTTGAGGCGCACGACCGCCTGGGACTTGAAGTCCTCGCGGTCGGGCTTGCGCTCGGGCCGGAGGTGGAACTCCAGGTTCTCGAAGTGGAGGTGGCCGTGGTAGAGCGTGAACAGGGCCGCGTTGAGGTCGATCGCCTTGTCGGCCAGCGTCAGGACGGGCCGATGGTCGCCGTCGGGGCGGATGGTGATGCGCTGATCGATTTCCAGGGTCACGGGACTGACGGCGACCGGGCCGGTGTGCCGGATCAGGATCACATCGCCGGGCTTCGCCGAGAGGATAGCTGCCTCCAGTTTCCAGTAGACGCCCGGGGTGTCGGGAGGGACGTCGGGGTCCACGACCTTCTCGTTCGCCTTGCGCTTCACCACCTCGGGCGAGGCCGCGGCGGGGAGGGGGGGCAACCCCTTGGGGTACATCGGCCCCCAGACGCACTTCTCGACGCCCAGCGCGTAGTTCCTGTCCGTCTGCCGCACCTTTGCGGTGTTGAAGTCGATCTGGAAAGCGCGCCGCGGGTCACTCTCCAAAAGGGCGAGGGGGTTGTCGGAGTCGAGCGCCCTGGCGTCCGTCAGGTTGCTCGAGAAGGTGTCGTTGCCGCCCTGCTGTTCCTGGACGGCCGCCTTGAAGGTTTCCCAGCTATCGACCTGAAGGCCCTTCTCGCCGGACCGGACCCAGAAGGCGTTGAGACCGTGGTAGCAGTTCCTCGTCCCCTTGTAGAGGACATACGCCCGGACGTTTGTGTCCGTCTGCCGGATCAGGTCGGCCGAGTCGCGTCCGTCGAGAGAACTGTCGGGGCGGCTGAAAAGGGAGTGCTTGACCTCGAAGTCACAGGCGGCGTCGCTGTCCAGCCGGAAGGCGGGGCCGTTCACCAGGAGGGCGGTGACGTTGTTCAGGCGCAGGCGGCTGCGTGACGCATTGCTCCATCCCCACAGGTGGAACAGCGCGACGTGCGGGCCGAAGGCGCAGTTGGTCTGGTAAACCTCGGCGGGGCGGACCAGGGCGACCGCCGTCTGCCCGCTCTTGAAGTAACACTCGCGGAACTCCAGCACCGGCCTGTCCGTGCTGTCCTCGCCGGGATCCGCGGCCACGGACGCGACTGGGTATAGCTGGCGCTGAGAGATGAGCGGGATCATCTCCGCCCGCGACTGGGTGAAGAGGCATCGCTCGAAGGTCACCCGCTGGGCTCCGCGGACGAGCACCCCGGCGACCAGCCTGGTCGGCGTGAACGGAGCCTCGACATCGAACACCAGGTTCCGGAAGGTCACCGAGCCGCCGTTGACCACGAGGCCAACCCACGAGGCCTCCTCCGCCTTCTTCGCGTCCGGGACGACTTGAATCACCGCCCAGTTCTTCCAGTCCTGCGGATTCTCCGACTCGATCTCCAACCTCTGGTCGGGCTTGCCGAGGACCAGGCCGCCTTCGTTGACCAGGATCTTTCCGCGGACGGTCAGCCGGGTGTAGCCCGTCGCCTTGTCCGCGGCCTCGCGCAGGCCGCGCTCGGTGGTGATGACGCCCGGCGCCGATCCCGTCACTACGACCGGCTTGCCCTTGTCCGGTTGCGGGCGACGGTCGAGCGCGGGCGGCGGCTTGAACTCCGCCCGCCCGTTGTCCTTCGGGGGGTGCCAGGCCGGGCGGTAGCGCCCCGGGGCGAAGGACAGCACGATCAGGAAGATCCCCAGCGCCAGGACGGCGACGGCGCCTATCAGCAGCGGGCGCTTGCGCGGCGGGGAGGGCAGCGGTGCGTCCACGAACAGCACGCCGTCGGGCAGGTCGGCGATGGCGCCGAGTTTCTGCGCCATCTGGATCAGGTGCTGGACGAGGTGCTCGGCGCGCTGGTAGCGGTCCTTGGGGTCCTTGGCCATCATGCGCACGAGGATGGCGGCGACATCGTCGGGGATGTCGGGGTTGAGCTGCCTGGGGTCCACGGGGGCAACGTGCTGGTGGTGGTGCAGCTTCCTGGCGGCGGTCCCCTCGGGCACCGGCGGCTGGCCGGTGAGCATGTGGTAGAACGTGCAGCCGAGCGAGTAGATGTCGCTGCGGACGTCGGCCTCGCGCGGGTCCATCGCCTGCTCGGGCGCGATGTAGTCGAACGTGCCGAGCGTGACGCCGGACTGCGTCAGGGCGCGGTCGTCGTGCGGCCCCATGTTGCGGGCCAGGCCCATATCGACGAGCTTGGCCCGGCCGTTGGGGCTGATGATGATGTTCGACGGCTTGATGTCGCGGTGGACGACGCCGCGCGACGCCGCGTGCGCCAGGCCCGTCGCGATCTGCAGCATGTAGTGGACCGCCTCGGGCACGGGCAGCCGGCCGCGCCGCTCAAGGAGAGTGCGCAGGTTGACGCCCTCGACGAACTCGAAGGCGATGAAGTGGAGGCGCTGGTCCTCGCCGCAGAAGAAGACGCGGGCGATGTTCTCGTGGTCGAGCTTGGCGGCGGCGCGGGCCTCTTGGTGGAAACGGCGGACGTTCTCGGGATCGTCGGCCATCTCCGGAGGGAGGATCTTCAGGGCGACGAGGCGGTCGAGCTGCAGGTCGCGGGCGCGGATGACCGCCGCCATACCGCCGACGCCGATCGGCTCGATCAACTCGAAGTGCGCCAGGATGCGGCCGCGCAGGCTGCCGCCGACCTCGAGGACGCCGCGGCCTTCGCGCGGGTGGTGGGCGGTGGGGGCGTCCTGGGCGGAGCCGTTGGCCGGCGGCCGCGATGGCGGGTTCTTCGAGATGATGGTCGGCGAGTCGTCGGAGGGTTCGGCATCGACCGGGAAGATGGGCTCATCCAGCGCGGACTGATCGTCCTGGGCCTGGCCGTTGACCGGCGCGTGCGCGCCGGAGGACGCGGCCGATTCCGCTGCGCTTCTGGGGTGGCCGGGCGGCTGCGGCTCAAGCATGGGAGCACTCACGGGCTGTGGGCCCGCCCCTTCGGTGGTGGCGTCGCCAGCCGCCGGGGCGCCGGCGCTGTCGCGCGGGCGCTGCACGGCGGGGGGTCCGCGGACAGCAGCGTGTTCGCCAAAGCCATCCACTCGCGGGCGGGAGTCTGGGGGGGACTCGTGGCCGCTCGATCCCTCCCTGTATGTGAGAGGTGCCCCTGGGGAGGGAAACGCAAATGGCTTCCGTACTAGAAACTATAACGCGTGCGCACCACGGCTGTCAATCCGGCAGGCGCCCCAAAGCGCGTTTAGCCGCGAGCGGTGA
>JBBRPS010000751.1:0-4935 GCA_038227745.1 Gemmatales bacterium
ACGGCGGACCTCAAGGAACACTGGCCGGTAACGGCGGCCGCGCTCCGCGCGGTCGTGGCGAAACCCTCCTCGGCCGAGACCCGTCTTCGGGCAGAGGGCATAATCCGGGAGATGGAGAAGGAGGTCGCGCCTCCGGGCGTGCTCCGCGCCCTGCGGGCCGCGGAGGTACTGGAATGGATCGCGACGAAGGAGGCCCGCACCCTGCTGCTCGAACTGGCGACAGGCGCCCCGGACGCCCGCCTTACCCGCGAGGCGGCGGCCGCCTGCAAGCGGCTCGAAGGGCGGAAGTAGTTGGCCGGGAAAGCCGCTGCCGTCGTGGAGTAGGGTAAGGACATTCTGGCTGCCTTGAACAACCAAGCCGGAGAGGTTAGCCCCTTCGGCAGTGGCTCTCAAATTCGTCGCGTTACAGCGTCGGCGACGGCGTCTTCCACGCGCAGGAGTTCAACACCTGCGGACACCGTGGCCGGGTGTTACCGGCCACCTGAGAGACCGCGACTTCGGCTCATGGGCGAGAACAGCGCGCGGCAGTATCCGGTACCATGTCGGTTACGTTTCCCGCCGACCGGCCACTACAAGGGCAGGGCAACGCATCCCCTGGGGAACGGGCAGACAATGGCCAACGCACCCCTAACCGTGATCCTCCGACAGCTCCGGTCGTTCGCCGCCGGCCGGGAGCAGTCGGGTCGAACTGACGGCGAACTGCTCCGCGCCTTCCTCGACTCCGGGCACGAGCCGGCCTTCGAGGAAATCGTCCGGCGGCACGGCGCGATGGTCCTGGGCGTCTGCCGTCGGTCCCTGGGCAGCCTGCCCGACGCCGAGGACGCCTTCCAGGCCACGTTCCTGTTGCTTCTGCGGCGTGCCTCCTCCGTCCGCAAGACGAGTTCCCTTGCCAGCTGGCTTCACGGGGTTGCCCGTCGCGTGGCCGCCGACGCGCGGCGAGCCACTATACGGCGGCAAAACCACGAACGGCAGGCGCCCCCCGGACACTCACCGGACCCGGCGAACCAGGCCGCCCTGCGGGAGGTCTGTCTTGTCCTTGAGGAGGAGATCAGCCGCCTCCCGGCGACCTGCCGCGAGCCTTTCGTGCTGTGCTGCCTGGAGCAACTCAGCTGCACCGAGGTGGCCGCGCGGTTGAACCTGAACGAGCCCGCCGTCCGGAACCGCCTTAGCCGCGCCCGGAAGATGCTTCGCCTGCGGCTCACCCGGCGGGGCGTCTCCCTCAGCGCAGCCTTCGCCGCGGCGGCCCTGGTCACCGGTGGCGCCGGTGGCGCCGTCCCCACGTCGCTGCTAGGTTCAACGATGAAGGCCGCAGCGCACCTGGCCGCCGGGGGGACACTCGCCAGCGGTCCGGTGTCCGCGGCGGTGGCCGCCCTCGTGGAAGGAGGATGTCGGGTCATGTTCCCCGCCTCGATGAAGCTCGTCGCCGCGGCCGCGCTGGCGTTGGGTGCCGCGGTCCTCGCGGTGGCCGCCCAGCAGGGGGGTAAGCCGCCCGACGCCCCGAAGGATCCTCCTCTCCCGGTCGCCGCACTCCCGGTCGAACGGCAGGAGGGGAAGCCGGCGGTGGACTGCCACGGCGACCCGCTGCCGCCGCACGCGGTCGCCCGGCTGGGCACTTTACGGTTCCGGGGGGCCAATGGGGTCCTCCAGGCCGCGGTAGTGCCTGGCGGGAAGCAACTACTCGGGTTGGGGTTTGAACCGACCGTTGTAATGTGGGACGCGACCACCGGCAGGGAGGTCCGCCGCTTCGAAGTGCCCGCGCGGCGGCCCGCACGCAAAGAGGACGGCGTCGCGTTCCACGACGTCAGCTTCGGATCGTTCGCTGTTTCTCCTGATGGGAAAACCCTTGCGGCGGCGACGGCCGATGGTTCGGGGCTGGATTGCCCGCTGCTGCTGTTCGACCTCGCGACCGGCCGCAAGCTCGCCGAGTGGCCGGGCCACCCGAGCTACGGTAAATCCGGGTATCCATTCCTCGCCTTCGTGACACCGACACTTCTGGTTTCTGCCGGCGACGACGGCTCGGTGCGTGTCTGGGATGTGACCCTGCAACGGGAGGTACGCCGATTGGCGCTCCCCGCGAGAAGTCAGGTCTCGGCAATCGTACCCTCCCCGGACCGCGAACACATTTTCGTCGCAGGGTTGGATGACAAGGAGGAGGCATTCTGGACGGCGTGGGAGGCAGCGACCGGCAAGCTCGTCCACCGAGAAAAGGTCATTCCAGGGGTATCCGTGAAGCTGGCCCTCTCCCCCGGCGGAGTATCGCTCGCCCTCGCCATGGGGGTGGTGCGCGGTCCGAAGGAATCTGGCTACACGGAGATGCGTCTCTACTCGGTGCCCGGGTGGAAAGAGCGTCGCCGCTGGCAGGCTCACGACGGTGACGATGCGGGCCAGTGTTCCATCGTATTCTCTCCTGACGGACAGACGATTGTCACGGGCGGGGCCGATGGGAAGGTCCGCCGTTGGGATTCGGTCACGGGCAAGGAGATCGGGACTGTGATCGACCCATGCCAAGAACACTCCCAAAACGTCACCTACCTCGATGCCGCCACGCTCGTCACGTTCGGCTGGCAACAAACGGTCAAGTTTTGGGACGCGACGACGGGCAAACCGAAACGTGTGTTCGACGGGTCGGAATTGCAGGTAGCTGCACTCGCGTACTCTCCGGACGGGCGGCATGTAGCGGTCGGCGGCGGGGACGCTCCGATCCGCGTATGGGACGCGGCCAGCGGCAAGCAGGTCGCCCATTTGCGGGACGGCATGTCCGAAGTGTTCTGCCTGCAGTTCAGCCCCGACGGTCAATGGGTCGTTTCGGGCGACTGGGGTGGCCGGGCTCGACTGTGGGATTGGGCCAAAGGCGGCGCTCCGATCAAGAACTTCTCGGATGACAAGTCGTCGTTGCGCTCCGTCGCTTTCAGTCCCGACGGCAAGAGCATCGCGACCGGCGACGAGGCCGGCATCGTCCGCGTGTGGGCCGTCTCTTCCGGCAAGCTGGTCCATACGCTCAAGGGCCAAGCGCTGCTTGGCCCTGGGGGAAAAGTGATTGGGGGCGACCCATCCCTGGTCTCCGCTCTTGCCTTCACCGCCGACGGACGGACGCTTTTTAGCAGCTCCTATCTCCAGGGGATTCGCCATTGGAACCTGGCGACCGGCAAGGAGGTCCGCCTCATCGGGCCGGAATCTCTGGGCCACTCCAATGCGGTGAGCGGGCTGGCGATCTCACCGGGAGGCCGCTGGGGGTACTCCTCCAGTTATGACGGATCGATCTGCGTCTGGGAGGCCGGCAGCGGACGGTTTGCGCGGGTCCTCAAGGAGCAGGAGCCCGGTCACAACGGCCCCGGCAACATCGCTCTATCCCACGATGGCACCCGGCTGGCGGCAGCTTTCTGGAATGACTGGAAGAACCCGCCCGTCCACCTGTGGAACCTGACCACCGGTCAGAAGATCGCCGCCTTGACGGGCCACCGGCTGCCAGCGACCCAACTCGCGTTCTCCCCGGACGGGCGCCGTCTCGCGTCGGGCAGCCTCGACACGACGGCGCTGGTCTGGGATGTCACCCGGTTGGGGTCCGGCGGCAAGGTCCCGGACGGCAAGGCGCTGGCCGGGCTTTGGAAAGACCTGGGCGCGAACGATCCGAAGGTCGCGTACACCGCGGTTTGCCGGGGCGCTGCGGCCGG
Organism: Gemmatales bacterium; assembly: GCA_038227745.1. Lineage (GTDB taxonomy): Bacteria > Planctomycetota > Planctomycetia > Gemmatales > Gemmataceae > DASPXY01. Next base: position 3,672 of record JBBRPS010000751.1, read on the forward strand.
GGACGCGGCCGTGGCCCGGTTGAAGCTCGACATCAAGCCGGCGGTGATTGACGCCGAGAAGGTCGCCGGCTGGGTCCGCCAGCTCGATTCGGACAAGTTCGCCCAGCGCCAGAAGGCGGGCGAGGCGCTGGCCGGCCTCGGCCCCGCCGCGGAAGCGCCGCTTCGCGAGGCGCTCGGGAAGGCAGGATCGGCCGAGGTGAAGAGGCGTTTGGGGCAGCTTCTGCAAGGGCAGGAGGCGGAACACCGCCGCCTGGGTTACGCGGTCGAGGTGCTGGAGATGATCGGCACCCCGGCGGCGAGACGCCTGCTCGCGGACCTGGCGGAGGGGGCGAGCGGCTCCCGGCTGACCCGCGAGGCCCGGGCGGCGCTCGGCCGGCTCGAAAAGCGACCATGAGCGGCTTCGCGGCGGAACCAGGCGGCGATATACCGGAGCCATTGGAAAACCGACGTAGGGCAGGCGGCCTCGCCTGCCCGGGCAGGCGAGGCCGCCTGCCCTACGATGTCGGATATCGAACGGCTCCTGTATAGTCACCACTTGAGTCACGGCGGCGGTTGCACGACCGAGAAGCACGGCAACTATTCGCGGGCATTAGCCCGCTCCGCGGGCGATTCCTCGTCGACCGTTCACCCCTGGGGCTCCAGTCTCAAAAGTTTGAAGGTTTCTCTCCCGGCGGCAGCTATACCAACGAAGAGCGCGCCCGAGGAGAGGTCACGATGTCCGACGCACCGCTCGCTACCGTTCTCCGGCAACTCCAGCAGCTGGCCGCGGCACGCCTGCCTCGGCCGGTGGCAAATCCCCCCGCCGAATCGTCGGTGAGGTCGATCGCGGAGTCGTGGCGAGCCCGGACGGCCGGTTCCTGGCGTGGGCCGTCGCGGACGACTCGGTACGGACCGCGGACCCCTTGCACCCCAGGCACGAACACAGCGGCAGCCGGGTCCGGCTCTACGACATCGCAGCGGAACGGGTCATCGACCGGTTTCCGGGCTTCGCGGACGACGCTTCCGTGGTGGCGTTCCTGCCGGATGGCAAGACGTTCCTCACGCTCGGCCGAGGGACCGCGATCGTCCGGCTCTGGGACGTCGAATCCGGGAAGGAGCGGCGTTCGTTCCCGGTCTCACCGAATTCGGGTGCGGACTTTCCCTACGCCGCCCGGCGGGCCGCGCTGTCGCCCGACGGGGGAAATTGGGCCGGGTCGGGGTGGGAGTCACCTCCCACCCCTCCCACAGATCCGGACTTGCCCAATTAAGGCATCCGGCTCGTCAA
>JBBRPS010000752.1:0-4933 GCA_038227745.1 Gemmatales bacterium
TGGGGAGACTCCTGCCGGTGACAGCGGTGTGACAACCCTGTCATTGCAGCTGTTCTCCCCACCTTTGTCCACCCCCCGCCGTAAAGCGTTATTGCGTAAGACCCGGAAGCTGGACGATCTCTTACGCCGGCCGTTCGCCACCGAACTGAGGAACTTTTCCCATGCACCGCCGCACCGTTTTTGGGGTGGCTCTCCTCCTCGGGGCGTGGGCGGCCTGGCTGCACGCGGAACCGTCAGACGGCGCCGGCCTCAAGCTGACGGCGCAGGAGGTCGCCGTTCGGCGGGAGAAAGCGGGGGATGACCCCGTGCAGCTCCTCGACCTGGCCGGCCTGGCGGACGCGAAAGATGCCGCCCGGCTGCGCGAGCAGGTCAAACAGTTGCTCCTGGACCGGAAGCGGGTTGCCGGTCCCGAGGAGCTCGACGCGCTGGCAAGGCGCCTGGCCGTCGTCCTGCCGACCGCCACACGCTCGCCCGCCGAGGTGCAGGAAGTCCTTGGCCCGCCCCGCTCCACCGCCCGGCAGATCCTGTATCGCCGGTACGTCGAGCAGTGGCACTATGACAGCCCTCTGTCGCTGTGCGTGGTGTTCGACGCGCGCAAGGGGCAGGAACCGCGCCTGCAAACTGTCCACGTGACCGGCGCCGGAAAACCGTAAACTTTTTCGCGCAAGAAAGCCTTGCCGGATCGTCTTGATGGGTGGGGCGCTCCGCCGCGGAACGGCCCACGACCCCGGCTCCGGAAAGGATTACGATTTTAGGACTTGCAAGCCTCCCGCCCGGCATGCCTCCGAGCGGGACCGTCCCCACCCTGCCGTCGTTTCGGCTGAACGCCCGCCGAACTTGCGAGATTCCCGCTGCGTTCTCGGTCCCGGGCTGTTTTCATCGAGTATACTTGGGGCGGTCCGCAGACCTCATCCCTGTGGTCAATTTTGACACGGTGAGGCCACTTTTCGGACAGGCGACTGCCGAGTTCCCGCCACGGCGCGGGGAGGAGAGTACACGCCCGGCAGCGCCAGGGTTTCCGTAACTAGTCACGGGTTGCCCACTTGAAGGAATATCGTCCCGTGTGTCGATTTTGTGAAGGTCTGGCATGGAGATTGCGCACGTAAAGTACAACGGTCTTCATCCCGAGGTCTTCGGGCTACATTGAGGAATGAATCAAGAGAGGTGGTGAGCCATGGCACGACGTGATGCCTTGCTGCGACTGCACAAGTCCCTCATGGCGCGCCGCGACGAGTTGCGGAAGCGGCTGGGTGGTGAGCTGAAGGAGCTGCGCAACTACATGGGCAGCGATCCGACAGGCGACAGTGCGGACCTGGCCTTCGACACGGGGAGTGAGGAGGTCGCGTCTCAGCTCGCCGAGCTGGAGTCGCGCGAGCTGAACCAGGTCGAGCGGGCGATAGCGCGCCTCAAACAGGGGACGTACGGCCTCTGCGAGGGCTGCCAGAGGAGGATCCCGGTCGCCCGGCTGAACGCCCTGCCGTTCAGCACCACCTGTGTCCAGTGCCAGCGCGAGATGGAGACGTACGGGGCGTACGGTGCGCGCGGGAGTGCCGACAGTTGGGACAAGATCTCCGAGGTCGAGGCGCCGTTCGAGGAGCGGCGCGAGATCGATCTCTCCGACATCGAGATGGACATCTCCACCAATCGCTGATGCCGTGGGTCAGGATTCCAATCCTGACCGGACTCTGTCAGGTTTGGAATCCTGACCCACGGCTTGAGTCCGGGGCCGAGGCGAAGGGGACGGGGCTGCCACTGCGGCCCCGTCCCCTTTCCCTTGCGCCCCAGGTCGCTGCCGCTGTCAAGAGAACCCGCGGGGGCGGACCGCGGGTTCTTTGCCCGTTGTGCGGCCGCCGGCGCGGCCGACTCCGCGCCCGGGGCGGGATTTCCTCAACCCCGGCCGGCCCACAGCTTACAATTGAGCCGTCGCCCCCGAGTCCGGGCCTCCCCTCCCTTCGGCCGCCGGACTTCTCCGTTCATGTCCTCCGGGGAATACCCATGCTGAAACGTGTCCTCTTTCTTGCTGCCGTGTGTACCTGCGCCTTCCTCGGCGGCGCCGCCGTCAACACCGTGTCGCCGCGCCTCGCCGTCCAGGCGTTCGCGCAACCCCAGCCGGCGCCGCCCCAGCCCCCCCCTGCCGCTCCCGGCAGGGAACTCCTCGCCCTGAGCGACCGCTTCGAGGCGATTGCCCGCGCCGTCGCCCCGGCGGTCGTCTCGCTCGAGACCTCGCGCCCCGCGAAGCTCGGGCCGGGCGCCACCGGCAAGGCCCGGTCCGTCGATGACTCCGGGTCCGGCGTGCTGATCCGCCTGGAAGGCCGTAATGGCTCCTTCATCCTGACGAACAATCACGTCGTCACGGGCGCCCGCCCCGAGCAGATCACGGTCCACCTCGCCGACGGGCGCGTGTTCCACCCGGCGAAGGTCTGGGCCGATCCGGAGTCCGACGTGGCAGTCCTCGGCCTGGACGCGGCGGCCAACCTGCCGGCGGCGCCGCTCGGCGACAGCGACCGGACCAGGGTCGGGCAGTGGGTGCTGGCGATCGGCAGCCCGTTCGGGCTGAACCAGACGGTGACGCACGGCATCATCAGCGCTCGCGAGCGCGGCCAGATCAGCCTGGGCAGCACGATCCGCATCAAGGACTTCCTGCAGACCGACGCGGCGATCAACCCGGGTTCGAGCGGCGGCCCGCTGGTGGACATGCACGGCGAGGTGATCGGCATCAACACCGCCATCGCCTCGCAGAGCGGCAGCAACAGCGGTGTGGCGTTCAGCATCCCGATCAACCTGGCGCGGCGGGTGGTGCGCGAGCTGCTGGACAAGGGTGTGGTGTCGCGCGGCTACCTGGGGATGCAGGTGGCGCAGTCGTTCGAGCCGGCCGACGCGCTGCGACTGGGGCTGGACCGGGTGCGCGGCGCCTGGGTGGAGAAGGTCTACGCGGACACGCCGGCGCTGGCGGCCGGCCTGCAGGTCAACGACGTGGTGCTGCAGGTGGAGAACGTAGCGATCCGCAACGAGAATCACCTGATCAACCTGATCAGCGCCCTGCCGCCGGGCCAGCGGGTGCGGTTGCAGGTGTGGCGGGCGCGCGCCGTGGTGAGCCTCGACGCGGTGGTGGGCGACTGGTCGAGGGGACAGAGCCGGCTGCAGGGCCGTCCCTAAATAACCGTTTCAGAAGTTCGCCGCCAGCACGGTAGGGCGGGCACGCCTGACCTCCAGCAGCGTTTTGTCCGCTCGCTTTATATCATGGGCAGAAGGATGCGCGGGCGGGCCCGCGGCCGCGCCGGCCGCGCGACGGGACCGGGGGAACCAACGGGAGTCGAGTCATGCTGAGGGCGTGGTTGGCGGGCATCGGGCTGGTCCTCGCGGTCGGGGCGGCGCGAGGCGGGGCGGACAAGGGCAAGTCAGTCGAGGAATTGGTCCGGCGACTCGACGACAAGGAGCTGAAGGGCCGTGTGAGTGCCGCCGTCGCGCTCGGCAACCTGCGACCGCAGCCGAAAGAGGGTCTGGCCGCACTGAAGAAGGCCCTGGCCGACCCCGCCGCCGAGGTGCGCTTCGCCGTCGCCGTGGCCCTGGGGCGCGCCGGCCCGGCCGCCGCCGAAGCTGCGCCGCAGCTCGGCAAGATGTTGAAGGACCGCGACAAGGACGTGCGCGCCGAGGCGGCGCGCGCCCTCGCCGCGATTGGTCCGAGGGCGAAGGAGGCTGCCCCCGCCCTGCTCGCGGCACTCGAGGACCGTGACCCGGCCGTCGGGCGCGAGGCCGCCCGGGCCATCGTCGCGATCGGGGAGCGGACACCGGAAACCGCGGCAGTCCTGCGCGAGACGCTCTGGGGGGGGGAAGTCGGCGCGCGCCGTGCCGCGGCCTGGGCGATGAGCCAGTTCGCCGCGCTGAAGCAGCTCGACCTCGACGGCGACGAGACGGCGCAGGCGTTGGGGGCCGGGCTGAAGGACGAGGACCCGGAGGTCCGCGAGATGGCCGCCCGCGCGCTGGCCGCGCTCGGCGGCAAGGCTGAGAAGGCCGTAGCTTCACTGATCGCCGCGGCGACGGACAGGTATCCCGCAGTGCGGCGGCAGGTGGTCGCCGCACTGGCCGCCATCGCCCCGGGAGAGAAGGACGCCGTGCGGGCCTTGAAGAAGGCGCTGGCGGACCGCGACCCCACGGTTCGCCTGACGGCCGCCGCGGCCCTGGCCGGACAGGAAGGCCACGGGCAAGTGGCACTCCCCGTGCTCGTGCAGGCGCTCAAGGACGAGGAGGCATTGGTGCGCGGGCAGGCGGCGATACTGCTCGGTCGGCTGGGGGGCAAGGCGAAGGCGGCGGTCCCGGCCCTGGTGGAGGCGCTAAAGGACCGGGATGCTGCCGTGCGGCGCGAGGCGGCCCTGGCGCTGGTCGAGACCGACCGGCGCGTGAAGGAAGCGGCGCCCGCCCTGCTGGAGGGACTCAAGAGCGGCGACGCCGCCGTGCGCGGCATGTCGGCGAGGGCACTGGGCGAGGTGGGCGCGCCGGAGGCGACGGGGCCACTGCAGAAAGCGCTAAAGAAGGACGCCAGCCCGTTCGTACGCCGCGAGGCCGCCCTGGCGCTGGCGAGACTCGGCGGCGCCGCGAAGGGGGCGGCCGACGACCTGCGGGCCGCCCTCAAAAGCAAGGATGAACCACTGCGGGTGGCGGCGGCGCTCGCGCTGGTGCGGCTCGGCGGCGACTCCCCCGAGGTGGTGGACGCCCTCCTCGGCGCGGCGCGGTCGATCCATGCGGCCACGCGCGCCGAGGTCGCCGTCGCCCTGCGGGCCGCCACCGGCAACGCCAAGGGCAAGGAGCGCATCACCGCGGCCCTCCGCGAGCTGCGCGAAGACCCCTCGCCGCTCGTCCGCCGCAACGCTGGCGAGGCGCCAAGCAAGGAGAAAAAGGACAGCGAAGAGGCAAAGAAAGACAGGAAGCCCTGACA
>JBBRPS010000753.1:0-4918 GCA_038227745.1 Gemmatales bacterium
AGGACGCGGGGTGCCGCACCAGCCGGCTGCGCCGGCCGTTCGCCAGGAGGATGAGTTGCGGGCGCCCCCTGCCCGGAGGTATAGTAGAGGGAGGACAAGACGAACGGAGGAGTTCCCCGTGAACGTGTCTCTCCGGGCCGTTAGGGGAGGGCCGGTGACTCGTCTTGTAGGGTGACTTCCCCCGCCGGTGCCTCCCGAGGGGCCGGGACCGCCCGAGTGAAACGGTTGAACCATGAGTTCGAGCCCGCAAACCGCCGGCAGTCGGCATGCGGACTTCGAGGCTTTGTACCAACGTCACAGCCGGGAAGTCTGGGCGCTCGCCTACGCACGCTGGATGAACGCGGACGTAGCCCAGGACATCATGCAGGAGGCATTCCTGCGCCTCTGGAAACAAGGGCAGGATGGGGAAGAGATCCTGAACCCGCGGGCCTGGCTGCTGCGGGTGGCGCGCAACCTCGCCGAGGACCACGCCAAGAGTTCGTTCCGGCGTAACGGCACGCACCCGCCGCAGACGATGAATGGGGTGAAGTCGCACGACCCGATGCCCCTGGAGTCCCTGGAACGGGAAGAGACCTTCGCGCAGCTGCGCGGAGTGCTGGAACATCTGTCCCAGCCCGACCGCGAGATATTGACCCTGCGGTACGCGCTGGACTATAACGCCAACGAAATTGCGGACCTGCTGGCCATCAACGCCACCGCCGTCCACATGCGCCTCAGCCGCGCTCGCCAGCGGCTCGCCGAGCGCCTGACGGCCGAGGGAGTTGTCCATCTGCCATGAATGACCTCAAACGGCCTCTGCACCTCGACGCCTTCCGTCCCGACGGGGTCGAGGGCTTGCTGCGCCGGTTCTTCCGGTCGGAGATGCCCGACCCGTGGCCGGCGCCCGGCGTGCCGCAAGCGGATACGCGCCGCAAGCCGGGCCGCAGGTTCGTGCTGTCCAGCCGCCTCGCCCTGGCGGCGACCGTCTGCTTTTTTCTCGTCGGCTACCTGTGCCTCAGCGGCGCGTTCCCCAGGCGCAACGAGCCCAGCCGGCCGTCCCTCCCTGGGGAGATCGGCAAGGGCCTCGACCACAAATCACCGCTGCACCGCTTCCCCGCTCGCGAAGTTCCCCGAAACGGCGAGATCGAGCAACAGGGGTTCGTGCCGCTGCCACTGGAGATCGTGCCGCTCCGCAACGGCGGCCAGGCGGAACTCACCGGGCACCTCACTGAAGGGCCGCGCCGCAAGATCTACCTCCACCTGAAGCTCCGGTGAATCGGTGCCGAACGGCGCGTCCCCCGGCGCCGGAGAGAAGTCTTGATGATCCGTTCCGCGTTGGCCCTGGCTCTCCTGCTCGCCCTCTGCCCGCCCTCCGCCTGGCCGCAGGCCTCCGTCAAGCCCACGGCGGCCACGGTGGCAGGCGCCCGGGTCGGTGCCGTACCCGACCCCCTTTACAGCCACCTGCAACTCCCGAACTTCCAGCGCGGCCAGGGCGTCCTGGTCGAGCAGGTCCGCGCCGACTCCCCCGCCGCCCGCGCCGGCCTCAAGCGTCACGACATCCTCCTTTCCTACGGCGGCACAGCGCTCCACGACGCCGCCCAGTTCTTCCGCCTCGTGCAGACCGCCCCCGACAAGAAGCTCCCTCTCTTGCTCATCCGCGGCGGACAGGAATTGAACCTCAACGTCTGCCTTGCTGCCAAACCCTCGTTCGTCGGGCCGCCCGTCCCCAGAGGGCTGATCAAGCCGGGCGGTCCGCCCGCGGTCACCGTCCAGGCCGAGGCGCTGGACGGCGACAAGATGCGGATCACCTTTACCTTCTACTCCGACGGCAAGGGCAAGCTCGACCGCGTCACCTGCTCCGGCTCGCTCAACGAGATCCAGCAGCAGGTCCGCACGCTTGGGGCGAACCAGGAACTCCCGCCGCGTGTGCAGGATCTCGTGGACGTGGCGCTGAAGCGCATCCGCGACCTGAACGCCCCCTGAAGCCGCCCCCACCAGGCGCGCTTGCAGCCCGGCGCAGGCTCAGAACGCTCAAACTTCTCCTTGATGAGCAGCAACCTCCAAGTAGCCGGTTGCCCTTTTCCCAGTGGGTCCTCGCGGCGGCGGGCGTTCTGATATTGCTTGCGCGCCTCGCCTGCCAGCGCCTCCACCGGTACGTCTCCCTCGGGAGCCGGCGGCGGACTGGCGATCTCCCGCCGCAACCGCACCAGCAGGTTCAAAGCCGCCGCATGCAGGTACAACCGGAAGTAGTTCGCCAGGAACCGGTGATCGCTCAGCCGATCCATCCCCAGGCCGCACTTCAGTTCCTTGTTGCGGTTCTCACTCTCGCACCGCGGCAAACTGCTTCGTCAAGCCGATGCGTTCATCGAATTGGCGCAGCGGCAGCAGGCCGGCGTCCGAGGTCAGTGGAGCGTCGGAGACCTGGAACTGGATGGGCAAGAGCTCGAAAAAGTCGAACCCAAACAGCGCGGCGGGTGGTAAACTCATCGGTGGTTTCCGGGAAAGGGAATCGAGCTGGGAGCTCAACAGGTTCGACGCGCAAGCGCGCGCTATCATTCCCAAACCGGCCAACGGAAGTAGGTCGCGGCTTTTTGTTTCGTCCTCTGGTATTCTGGAAGGCGTCCATGAACGAGGTGACGCGCATCCTGTCGGACATGGCACACGGCGACGCCCACGCCGCCGCTCAGTTGCTGCCTTTGGTCTACGACGAACTTCGCCGCCTCGCCGCCGCCCGGTTAGCCGCCGAGCCGTCCGGCAACACGCTTCAGCCGACCGCCCTCGTCCACGAAGCGTACCTCCGGCTGGTCGGGACACCCGAAGGCGACCAGTGGGACCACCGCGGCCACTTCTTCGCCGCCGCTGCCGAGGCCATGCGGCGCATCCTCATTGACGACGCTCGGCGGAAGGCTACCGCGCGACATGGCGGTGCGATGCAGCGTCAGGCACTCGACCCGGATGCCGCGGCCATCCCCGAACCCCGCGAAGATTTGCTCGCTCTGGACGAGGCTCTGGACCGACTGGCGGCCGAAGACCCCCTCAAGGCCGATCTCGTCAAGCTCCGCTATTTCGTCGGCATGAGTCTCGCCGAGGCTGCCGCCGCGCTCGGCCTGTCCGAGCGGACGGCCGGCCGGCACTGGGCCTACGCCCGGGCCTGGCTTCGCAGGGCCGTGGAGGGGTCGCAGGAAAAAAATTGAAAATTATTGGCCAGCTTTCGGTCGGAATCTCGCATTGAGAGTGAGGAGCGTCAACGGCAATCTTGAGGGATTCTCGCCATGACGGAAGAACAAGTCTTTCTGGCCGTTCTGGAGCTGGCCGACCCGGCCGACCGTACTGCTTATCTGGAAAAGGCTTGCGGCGGGGACATCGAGTTCCGCCGCCAGGTGGAAGACCTGCTGGCCGCCCACTTCAAGTCGGGCGAGTTCCTGGATGAGCCGGTCGGCAAGCAGACGGGAGCCGGCGCGGCGACCCCGATCAACGAGAACACCGTGAGCGTGCGCGCCAACCTGGGAGGAGATGCCGTGGCCGACGAGAAGAAACCGGACGAGGAACCCGACGATTTGCACTTCTTGCAACCATCCACCCGTCCCGATTCGCTCGGCCGGATTGGCCACTACGAGGTGCTGCAGGTCCTCGGCAAGGGCGGGTTCGGGATCGTCTTCCGGGCGTTCGACGACGTGCTCCAGCGCGTGGTCGCGCTCAAGGTGCTCGCCCCCGCGATTGCCGCCACCTCGCCGGCCCGCAAGCGGTTCTTGCGTGAAGCCCGGTCGTCCGCGAAGGTTCGCCACGAGAATGTCGTCCAGGTGTATGCCGTCGAGGAACAGCCGTTGCCGTACCTGGTGATGGAATTCATCCCCGGCGAGACCCTCCAGCAACGGCTCGACCGCACCGGCCCGCTGGACGCGCCCGAGGTGCTGCAGATCGGCCGGCAGATCGCCGAGGGGCTGGCCGCCGCCCACGCCACCGGGCTGATCCACCGCGACATCAAGCCGAGCAACATCCTGATCGAGTGCGGCCCGCAGCAGCGGGTCCGGATCACCGACTTCGGCCTCGCCCGCGCCGCCGACGACGCCAGCCTGACGCGCAGCGGCATGGTCGCAGGGACGCCAATGTACATGGCCCCGGAACAGGCGAAGGGCGAATCGCTCGACCACCGGACCGACTTGTTCAGCCTCGGCAGCGTGCTGTATATCATGGCCAGCGGCCGACCGCCGTTCCGCGCCTCCACCACCTTCGCCGTGCTGAAGCGCGTCGTGGACGACGACCCGCGGCCGATCCGGGAGGTGATTCCGGAAGTCCCGAAGTGGCTCTGCGACATCATCGCCAAGCTGCACGCCAAGAAGCCGGAGGACCGCTTCCAGTCGGCCCGCGAAGTGGCCGACATTCTCGCCGACTGCGAGGCCCAGCTCAAGGCGGACGCCAAGCTCAAGGATTTCTCCCGTATCCCCCTGAGCAAACCCGCGGCAGGGGGGTCCGGCCGGTGGAAATGGGTCGCGGCAGCAGCCCTGTTGCTTCCCGTCCTCGCCCTGGCGGTGACCGAGAGCGCCGGGATAACGCATCTGTTTCGTGATCGGGAATCCACGCCGATCGCCAAGTTGGATACGCCGAAGAAGGACGATCCGCCCGCCAAGGTCGAGGATCCGCCGAAGAAGGACGATGCGCTCGCCAAGGTAGTGGACCCGCCGAAGAAGGGCGATCCGCCCGCCAAGGTGGATCCGCCGAAGGACACGCCCCCCTGGATCGTCCTGAAACCGATCGAGATGAAATCGGAGGGTGGGGCGACACTGACGCTGCAGGATGATGGCTCGATCCTGGCCGGCGGGAACCATCCGCCCCAGGACGTCTATACGCTCACCTTCCGCGGTCTTCCCACCAGAATTCAAGCACTGCGTCTTGAAGTTCTGCCGCACGGCACGTTGCCGCAAAATGGTCCGGGACGGCA
>JBBRPS010000754.1:0-4908 GCA_038227745.1 Gemmatales bacterium
GCACCCGACTCGCGGAGCGAGTCGGCCACGAACCGCTCTTTCGTCCCGCGTCAACATTTGCGGAGCTGCTGCAGGGGCACGTAGAACTTGACGTAACGCCTGCCGTCGGTGTAGCCCCGGCCGGACGGATCCTCGACCAGGACGGTGGCGCGGCGCGTGATGCGGTTGAGCAGCCCGGTACGGCGAACCCCGTCGTACTCAAAGGTCACGCGGTCGCCGATGTGGAGGTCGAAGGCCGCCACGGCGCGCTCGCCCTGCGTGACGAGGTCGTGCGTCACCCCGGTGTGCGCGAACACCTGCCGCGCCAGCCCCTTGAAGCGCTTCCCGGAGCAGCTCGACCGCCCCCAGGCGAGCATTTCGGTCAGGTGCAGCAGCTCGTGCTCGAAGATCCGCTGCAGCGATTGCAGGCGATCGACACACGACAGGCCGTTGATGACGACGGGCCGCTGCACGTCGCGGAAAGTCTGGAACAGAAGCGTGGTCGAGACGGCGATCTCGTACTCGGAGTGCGTCCGCACGCCGGCGTCATCGCGGAGGCGGCGACGGGTGCGGAACGTCTTGCCGCCGGCCCGCGTCATGCGCGGGGCAAGGCGAAAGGTGAGTGGGCTGCCGTCGCGGTCGAGCGCCTGCCGCAGGGCGCCGCCGAAGAAGGAGGCGTCGTACAGGTCGAAGAGCCGGGCCAGGTCGGCCGTGTCGAGGTCCGTGAAGTTGCCGGCCTTGACGTGTACCGACTCGCGGAGGACGGCTGCGTAGATGGCAGCGGCCTTTTCCGCCACGGTCTCGGCGGGGAACTGCGTGGCGGCGACGAGGGCCTTCAGGTCGTCGCCGGGTTTCGGTTCAGGGGGGGAAGCCATCGGGTCTCGGATGGTTTCGTGTCGCAGCCTTCGTATCCGCGCGGGCCGTGGGGCAAGTTGCCAACTTGCCGTTTTCCCCGGCAAGTTGGCAACTTGCCCCACGGTCTGTCAGGGCCTCTTACACTTCGAGGAGCCGGCACGCTTCCGCGTACCCCGGCGCCGGCTGGCCGTAGGCGCTGGCGGTGACCCGGGCCAGCGCCGTCAGGTGCCGCCACCGGAACGCGGCCCGCGTCGAGGCGAACTCCTCCGTCACGGTCCGGTAATACTTCTCGGCGTGCAGCGCCCCGTCCTCGCTGACCGCGTAGCGCAGCAGCAGGTCGAAGAGCTGTCGCGACGGGTGGCCCAGTTCGCCGTAGCGGTGCGCCGCGGCGCTCGCCCGCACCTGGTCGCGGGCGCGGATCGCCTCCTCCGTCTCGCGCAGCAGGGCCTCGGGCTCACGCGCCGTCAGGCGGTTGCGGGCCTCCGCGGTCGGGTACGGCTGCCGGTTCAGCAGGTCGCCGCCGCGGTTGGTGCGGTCGTTCGCCACCTGCCACGCCCCCAGGATCAGACAGACGACCGTGTTGCGCGGGTTGGCGACCCGCGCCATGTTGCGCCAGGCATTGGCCGAGTCGCAGCCGTGAACGCCGATCGAGTCGCCGTGGACGCTGCCCAACGGACGGTTCGGCGCCGCCTGGTTCTGGGGCCGGCCGGGGTCGCGCAGCACGAGCTGGTTCGCCGCCAGCGTGAGCGCCTCGCCCAGGGCGTCGGGCTGCCAGCCCTCGGCCAGCGCCTCCGCCACCGCGCCGGCCGCGTCCGCGGGCGTGCTGCGGAAGATGCGCTGGCTCATCTCGTCCACCCAGCGGTCGTCCGCGGTGCGGCGGCCGAGCGGCCGGCCGAGCAGGCGGTGCTGGTCCAGCAGCCGCGGCACCAGGGCGCGCACCGGGGCGAAGTGGGTGACGTAGCCCGGGCTCTCGCCCTGCACGCAGAAGCGGACCGACTGGCGCAGCAAGGTGTGCGCGTGCTCGCGGCCGATGATCCCCATCAGGTCCCAGGCGCGGTACGGCAGGACGGTGCGGTGGACGTCGGCGGCGTCCTGGACCGTGAGGAGCAGGTGGTTGAAGGCGTCCTCGGGGCTGCCGCCGGCCAGGGCCGCGAAGGTCCGCTCGGCCGCGTTGGCATCGCGGCGCCGGACCGCCTCGCGCAGCACCTCGCCGCCGGACCGCCCCTGCGGCGGTGCCTCGGGCCGCACGGGGTGGAGCACCTCGTTACGGCGGCCGTTGCGCTCCTGGATGCGGTTCGTGTTGCGGTAGAGCACCTTGAGCACCGGCAGGGGCCGCCGTGCCGCCGGCAACTCGCCCGCCATGTGAAACGCCGGGGCAATCGCCATCATCGTGTGGAAGCCGATGTAGTCCTCGCCGCCGAAGGTGCGGGCGTTGGCGAGCGCCGCCGCCGCCACGAGTTGCCGCAACTCGGTGCCGTCGCGCAGCCGCTGCGCCAGCAGGGGCAGCAGCCGGGCGGCCGGCGTCTCCTGCATCAGGCAGACGAGTGGCTCCAGGTTGCCGAAGGCGAGCGCCTCCGGCCCGTCCGCGGCGAAGGCGGCGCCCAGCCCCAGGTCCGCCGCCAGGGCGGAGCCGACGCTCGCGACCACCATGCCCTTGCCGACGTCCGTGAGAAAGTCCCGTCGCGTTTGCTGTGTCATGGCCATGCTCCCGCGAGGAGTGGAGGGACTGCCGCCGGTGTCCTCGAGCGCCTGCGGCGTGTTGGGGACGGAAGGTATGTCTGTCACGCTAACGCGCGGCGCGCCGGTCCACAATGAAAATCCAAATTCGCAGAGAGACCGAAGGGGACAAAGCCCACGGGCCGCGGTCCGTGGGCCTGACCGCCGAGCAGACCGGACTCACGGCAGCTCGCGGATGCGGAGGTTGCGGAAGTCGATGGGCGAGCCCTCCGATTCGAGGCAGACGTAGCCGGTCCGCGGCTCGATCTGGTTGCCGCCGGACACCTCCTCGCCGTTCACCCACAGGCGGATCTCGCCGTTGATCGCGCGGACATAGTAGTGGTTCCACTCGCCGACGCCCTTGCTCAGATTTTTGCGCGGGAAGCTGCGACTGCCGTCGGGCGAGACGGGCGCGAACGGCTTCATCTTCGACTTGCCGACGGGAAAGACATCGCCGTCGGTCGTGAACCAGGTCGCCTTCTTCTTCGAGTTTTTCTCGTACTGCACCTTGTAGCCGTGGTCGAGGACCTGGACTTCGATGCCGCTGGGCAGCTTGTTCGGCTTGAGGCCCTCGAGCGCCGCGGCGGGCGTCCAGACGAAGATGCCCGAGTTGCCGGCGCTCTTGAGGTGGCGCCACTCGGCGACCAGCTCAAAGTTGGTGTACTGCTTCGCGGAGCGGCAGACGCCGACCGGCAGGCCGGTGCAGTGGACGTCGCCGCCCTTCCAGTTCCAGGTGTCCTTGGCGCAGTTGACGTTGACGAAGTCGTCGGCGCCGAGCTGCCGCCAGCCCGTGCCGGTGCCGTCGATGAACGCCTTGCGCAGCCCGGCCGGGTTGTCCCCTGGGAAGGCGGTTGCGGTGAGAACGAACGCCAGACAGACGGCCGCCAGTAGTCTCGATCGTGGTCCCTTCATGGGGTGTCCCCTCCAGGGCGAAACGACGAGCAGGAGAGACCGACCCGGCGGCGGAGCGAAAGGCCGCCGGCGGGGTCACTCCCGTTGGTCTTACCGGAGGGGACCGCGGGAGCAAGCCCTGGCGCGAGAAAGCACGGGAAGAGGATCCGGGCTGCCTCGGCCCGGGGGCCGGCGGGCGGTTGAGGGGCGCAGCTCGATTGACCGTGGTCGGTCCAACGAGCTGCGCCCCCTTATCAACGTGTCCATGCAAGTCGCCGGGGCCCCGTCCCCTTCCCACTCCGACGCCGGCGACCCCACCCCTGTGCGATTCTCCTGATTTGGCCGCTGTGTGAGTTAACGAACCGGTAGCCGCTTCCCCGATAAAGACGTATGGGCGGCCCGCCTCCGCCGTTTCCGCGCGGCGCCGGCAGGGTTACCATGAGGGTGTGAGTGTGGCACTTGAGCGAGAACTGGAAACCTTCCGCCGCGAACTCCCGCACCTGTTACAGGGGGAAGGAAACCGCGGGAAGTACGCCCTCGTCCACGGCGATAAGGTAGACAGCGTCTGGGACACCGTGGACCAGGCCCTGGAGGCCGGCTATGACCGCTTCGGTCTCGAGCCGTTCCTGGTCAAACAGGTCACCGAGCACGAAGAGCCCCGCTACTTCTCCCGCGGCATAAAGCGATGCCCTTGATCTCCGGGGCCATCACCGAGCACGGCGCTGTCGTCGGCGTCCCGGTCGGCGTGAGCAAGAATCGTGCGGCGCGACTCCAGAGCGTCGGCTTCCCCCTCCCTGCGAGGATCCAGATCCGCGCCGAGCTGGACACCGGGTCGTTTGTCACGGGCCTGCCACCGTCCGTGTTCGCGCAGCTGGGGATTCAGCCCTTCGCGCAGATCCCGGTACGCACGCCCTCCACCCGGCCCGATCAGCCCCACATTTGCGAGCAGTACGACGTGAGTCTGACGCTCGTTTCCGGGGGAGGCTCCCTCTACATCCCGAGCGTCCACGTGATCGCCTCAGACGATTTCGTACCGGAGGAAGAGGTACACGGCATTATCGGGCGCGACGTGCTCAACCGCTGTAACTTCCTGTACCTCGGCCCGGAGCGCAAATTCAACCTGGCATTCTGACGCCCCGGGAGCGCAGGCGGCGAAGGGGAAGGCGGGAAGCACCTCCGCCACCCCGCCCGGCCGGCACCGGGAGGGTCGCGCCGGCCCAGTTGCCTCGGCCCGTCGCCGCAATTACGCCGCAAAGGCTCGACCCTCAAGGAGAAGCGTAGAGCGTCACCACCCGCCCCCACCCGCCCCCACCCGCCCCCACCCGCCCCACCACCCGCCCGGCCGCCCATCGACCTTGTCCGAAAGATCAAGGACATTTTGCAGCACGTCCAGCTGCTGCCCGATGAGGCGAAGGCCCCGATCCTTCACTACGGGCGGACGGGGACTGACATCTGGGGATCGCTGGC
>JBBRPS010000755.1:0-4898 GCA_038227745.1 Gemmatales bacterium
CAGGGCGCGACCACGGCGGCCCCTCCCACGACCACGGCGGCTGTTCCCTTAATTACGATAGGAATATTATTTATATTCTAATATTTAGGGCGGCCGCAAGCGGCTGCCGGAATAGGGCTTGCGCGTAACAGCGACATTCGTGTCCGGTTCGTGCTTCAGGGCGCGGGCGGGAGAGGCTTGTTGGGGCCGCTCGTCCCGAGGCCGCCGATCAGCGTGCCGCCGCCTTGCTCGCCGATCACCAGCGAGGCGCCGTCGCCGCCCACCAGCACGTCCCCGGCGGGTGTTGGGGTATCGCCCTGGTCGGACGGGTCCGTCATGGCGGCAATGTCCACCGTGCCCCATTCATCGGCCGGGACGTCCATGAGGAAGGGGACGGCGCTGAACGCGGGCAGCAGTATCCCCACGGCCGGGCCGGCCCCAAGGCTGCCGCCCCCCACGACGGCGCCGGTGGACGAGATCTGCAGGGGCGCGGGCTTGTAGGTTCCCGAGGTGGTGCCGCTGGAAAGAGAGGCGTTCACCGTCACGACCGGGTCGAGCAGGACAAGGCCGGTCTTGATGGTCTCCGTGGGCGTGGTCACCAGCAGTGTCGGCGCGACGACCACCGGGGGGGGCACCGGCCCACCGCCGAGCAGCGCGGTGGTCAACACCGGGTTCGGCGGGGGGGGTAGGGGGACCTGGACGGTCGTGCCCACTGACACGATGGCGACAGGCAGTTGCCCGGCGCCGGCGATGACGACCGCTCCGCCGGCGGGCACCGACTGGCCGTTCAGGTCAAGCGTGAGGGTGTCCGGCCCCGGTCTGACACTCCCGCCCACGAGAGAATCGATACCGCCGCCCGGCCCCCCGAACTGGAGGTCCGTCTGCCCTACTCCGGCCGGGCCGCCGGAGACCAACGGGCCGGCGCCAGGCAACACCACCAGACTCACGTCACCCGGGCTTACCGCAACTCCCCCGAGTTCCAGAATATCAATGGGCGAGAGTGAGGGCACGACGACGCCCTGAGCGCCGGCGGCGGGAATGCCGGTCGCGTCCGGGAGCCCGAAATTGCTCGGTGCCGAAGTGCCGCCGCCCGCCGCAACGGTGATAAGACCGTTCGTGCCGGACGACGCAGACCCTGCCGCGGGGAGGCTGAGCGCGACGAAGTTCGGCGTCGGGGAGGTGTCTCCGCCGTTGGTCAGGTTCGAGTCCCCGTTGTCCTGGGTCGCGAGCTGGGAGGAACCCGGTGCCCCGCCGCCGAGCGCGGCCCCCACGACCGGCAGGCGGGTGCCCGGCCCGCCCGTGCCCGGCCCGCCCGTGCCCGCACCGCCGTTGGCGCCCCCGATCAGGCCGGCATCGACGGTGAGGTTCGCGCCCGTGCCGACGGTGAACAGGCCACTGTAGCCGACCTGGTCGGCGTCACTATCGACGGACGGGTCCCAGCCCGCGTGACGGGTCGTGAACCGATACCCGTCGGGGGCGAGGAACGAGGCGTAATAGTTGCCCGGCGCGACGTGGCGGAACAGGTAATTCCCGTCCGCGTTGCTGACCGTGGTATCGACGTTGGTCCCGTCGGCCCGATAGAGATAGACGCGGACGCCGGCCATGCCGGCCTCGCCGGCATCCTGGATGCCGTTGCGGTTGGCATCCTGCCAGACGCGGTCGCCGACGCTCCCCGTGGCGTCCGAGGGGGCGGGATCGCCCCACCAGGCGACGGCGAACGGCGTCGCGCCGGCCGAGGTGCCCGCGCGCCGCACCCAGAACTCGTACTGGCCCGTGGCGGGGATCTGCGTGAAGACGTGCTCGACGTTGTACTGGGTGCTGCGCGACGACCAGATGGCCTGAGCGACGCTCGTGGCCCCGCGCGGCAGCAGGTACAGGTCCAGGTTGTCGAGGCTGCCGGCGGTGAAGTCTTCCGAGCCGAGGGCATCGGCGTCGAACTGGCCGATCCGGCCGCCGCGGACGTTGTTCCACCACCATGACGTATCGTCGATGAGGCTGACGGCGCGGTCCCAGGTGAGGGTGAGCGCGAGGTAGCTGCCCTGCTGCAGGGGCTGGCCGACGACGTACTTCGTGTAGACGCCGGTCCCACCGCCGAGGCTCCCCATGTTCCAGCCGATCGTCGGCACGAGGGCCGGTGTGCCGTCGGGGTTCTGGTTCGCGACGTTACCCGAGCTGAACTGGTTCAGCGCCCGCCGGACGTTGAGTGCGCCGGTCCCGAGCTGGTCGTCGAGCGGGATCGTCTGGCCGCGGGCGGCCGCGCCGCTCTCCCCGTTCGAGACGCCGTCGCTCTTGAGGACGGTCTTCTCCATGCCGAGTAGCAGGCCGGCCCCGGGGTCGGCGATTTTGTCCGCCGAGTTCATCAGGACGGCCTTCATGACCATGCCGGAGCGGTCGGCGGCCGCGGACTGCCAGCCCGGGACGTTGCCGCGGAGGCGGTTGTCGGCGTACTGCTGCAGGAGGGCGACAGCGGCAGTCACCTGGGGGGCCGCGAAGCTGGTGCCGTCCTGCGAGACGTAGGTCGCGGTGCCGTCCGCCCCGACGTCGGGGACGGTGATGTTCTTCCCCGGGGCGACGAGGTCCACGAGCGAGCGGTTATGGGTCGCGTCCACCGGCGCCGGGTTCGGGTTGACGGCGGCCGAGGCCTGGCTGAACACGTCCTGGCCGGCCGACGAGACGGTTTCGGTCGCGCCGACGACGATGCCGTTGTAGCTGTCGGCGGGCGGCCCCCAGTCGTTGGGGGCGTTGCCCAGGGCGAAGACGTTCGTGACGGCGTCGTCCTTGTATGCCAGCCAGTCGAGGCCGCGCGAGATGAGGGAGCTGCCGTCGGTCGGCAGGGCGGTGTTGCGGAACACGAAGCTGTAGTTGATGGCCCGCACGTCCCGGCTGGGCTGGCGGAGGTACTGGGCCTCAAGGATGGCGTTCTCCTCGGACCCGACGGTGGTGGCCGCACGCCGCGAGGCCGAGGCGTACAGCCAGGCGTTCGGGGCCAGACCCGGGTTCGCCGACCCGTTGTCGATGATGACGCCGGCGACCTGGGTAGCGTGGGGATCGACGTCGGTGTTGGGGGAAGCGGGCGCCTCGCGGGCGTAGACGGCCGCAGGGTTGACGTTCCCATTGGAGGCCGTGTCGAGCTGCGGGTTGGCGGGCCGCCCCGGCTCGACCTGCCCGATATTCACGAAGGTGCCGTTGAGCAGGGTGCCGCCCGGCGTCGTGAGGAAGTGCCCGTTCACGCCGTTGTAACCGGCGGAGTTGGCGTCCAGCACGAGCCGTTCTTCGAGGTGCTCCAGGGCGGGGACGAAATCGGACTTCCCGAGGGGGTTCCTGCGCATGCTTCCCTTTCCCTTGCCCCATTGGTGCGGGGCGGCCGCGGCGGGTCGGTTGGGCGGCATCGACCGGCGCGGAGACAAGGCGTATCAAGGACAGGGGGAGAGTTTCACCGGGCGTTTTCCGGCTGGTACAGGCTTCCCCGTTCTCACCGGCAGGCGTTCACGGCGGCCGGGCGCATCGAGCTTGTCTCGCCAGTTGGGGGATTCACGAATCCCACGTCATACTTCTCGACCCACAGTTCGCCGCAGGACCCAGGGGCGGTAGGCCTGCACGCCGGCTGTTAATAGGACGTGCCTGGGCGACTGAAAGTTCTCTCAAATGGTGGCAAACCGCACTTCCAGGGAGTCGGCAGGGATCTTTCGCATGATACCTCTTCGGCCGGCTGTTCCGTGGCCGGCGCAATTGCAAGGAGGAGACGTCCCGATGCCGCCCGCTCCACGGACCAGGAGGGTCAGCACGCCTGGGTGGCCTGGACGGTCCGGCTTATCTTGCAAAAACCAGCGTAAGGGCTTGACAGGCCGTTGTCAACGAAAAATTCGGACGTCGCCCCGGGTTCGCCCTGTCCGCCGGCCCGCGGCAGTCGGGCGGCGGGCGCGGGTGTTGAACGGCATTGTACGCGGCGAGGCAAGGGGTCGTCACGGCGTTGCCGGTCCTTGCAGCAGCCCTTTCAGGGCGGCGGGAAACACCTCCCACGTCGCCCGATAGGTCGCCTCCAGCGGCGCCGGGACGTAGCGCTCCTGCCGCAAGAACAGAGGCATCTCGGGCAACGTGTCCCCAACGCCGACGGGTTCGACGTACGCCGTCTTGACCGGCCCAGCCGAATAGGACACGAGCGTCAGGGGCTTGTCCGGCGGCAGCTCGTAATCCGCTTCTTCAAATTCGTCCCAGATGGCCTTGTGAATGCCCCACGGGTCGCGCTTGCCCGGCGGGAACAGATCGATCACGAGCAGGTGGATGCCCTGCTGAATCAGATCGGCCAATTTCTCTACGACATGTCGGAATTTCGCCTGGCTGCCCTTGTTGCCGGGCGACACGATCTCGATGACGGCGACGACATCGCCGTGCCGGTGCCGGACGGTAATGCGGTTCGCCATCCCGGCGTAACGGTCGGCCTCGGTCTGCTTGACCAGGCGCGTTCGCGGAGGCGCCTCGGCGACCGCCAGAGTGGCAGCACCACCGCTCGGCTCCGCGGTGCCCGGGAACAATTTGAGGGTCAAAACGTCCGGAATCGGGCCTTTGATCGCTTGCTCGGCCAAGGCGAAGTAACCGGGCGGAAGGCCCCCCGTGTTCAGGGCGTTGCGCAGGGCAATGATCCAGCCCTGGTGGAAGTCGTGAAACAACCCCGCATCGACCCGCGTCCAGTCGTGAACCGGCATGGCGTTTTCCCTCCGGGCGGACAGGCGCTTTGCTATCTTGCGCTGATTATACCCGGGAAATACGAAGGGGACGCAGCCGAATGGCACTGTTTAACAATTGACAAGCAATATATGTCATTATTTTCTATCTCTTAACATATTATATCGCAATACGTTAAATACCGCAGCCCCTCTTGCCGCGCCGCCCGCGCGCCCCAGCCGGTTTCTTTTTCGACC
>JBBRPS010000756.1:0-4897 GCA_038227745.1 Gemmatales bacterium
CCTTGCCGTCCTCGTCGGGGCGGGGATCTGGGGCTACCGCTCCGACTGGAAGCTCCCGAGCCTGGCGGGGCTGTTCGGCGAGCAGAAGAAAGAAAAGGACGACTGGTGCGAGGAGCACGCGGTGCCAGAGTCCGTCTGCGTCGAGTGCAACCCCGCCCTCCTGCCCGCGCCGCCCACCTACGGTTGGTGTGAGAAACACGGCGTCCACGACTGCCCGCTCGACCACCCCGACGTGGCGCAACTGCCGAAGGTGCCACGCATCACCCCGCAGGACCTCGACCGCGCCGCCCGCTCCCTGGCCTACGCCGACCGGCCGCGCAACGATAAGGACTGCAAGCTCCACCCGCGCCGCGTCCAGCTCGCCTCCGACGCGGCCGCCGAGCGCGCCGGCATCAAGACTGCCACCGTCGCCGAGGAGACCATCGAGGAGGGCGTCAAGGCGGCCGGGGAGATCACCTACGACCACCCCCTCGTCGCCCGCCTGTCTTCGCGCCTGCCGGGAACGGTCTGGCGCGTGGTGAAGAACCTCGGCGATCCGGTCAAGCGCGGCGATGTCGTGGTCGTCATCGACGCCGCCGAGGTCGGTCGGACCAAGGCCGAGTATCTGCAGGCCGTCGCCCAGCTCGACGTGCGCAGCCGCGCCCTGCAGCGCATCACGTCGGCGGGGGCGGTCGTCTCGGAGGCAAAACGCCTGGAGCTGGAAGGGGCAGTCAAGGAGGCCCGCATCCGGATCCTCGCCGCCCAGCAGGCGCTGGTCAACCTGGGCCTGCCCGTCCACGCCGAGGACCTGAAGGGGCTGACGCCGGAGGAACTGGCCCGCCGCCTACAGTTCCTCGGTCTGCCGCCGGCGCTGGTGCAGGGCCTCGACCCGGAGCGGACCACCGCGAGCCTGCTCCCCGTGCGCTCGCCCCTCGACGGTGTCGTGGTGTCCTGCGAGACGGTCGCCGGCGAGGTGACCGACCCCACGAAAGTGCTGCAGGTCGTGGCCGACAACCACGAAATGCTGCTGACCCTCGACGTCCGCCAGGAGGACGCCGGCCGCATGAAACTCGGCCAGGAGGTCGAGTTCCGCCCCGACGGCAGCAAGGGGGAACTCAAGGGCCGCGTGAACTGGATCAGCACCGCCGTGGACATGAAGACGCGCACCCTCAAGGTCCACGCCCTCTTCCCGAACAAGGACGGCCGACTCAAGTCCAACACGTTCGGCTCCGGCATGGTCGTCACGCGCGAGGAGAAGGTCGTCGTCGTCCCGAACGAGGCGATCCATTCCGACGGCGAATGCTCGATCGTGTTCGTACGCGACAAGAACTATCTCACACCGGGCGCGCCCAAGGTGTTCCACGCGCGCTCCGTGCGCCTCGGTGCCCGCACCGACGAGGCTACCGAGATCATCGCGGGCGTGCTGCCCGGCGAGGTGGTCGCCACCGAGGGCAGCGCCGTGCTGCGCGGCCAGTTGTTGAAGACGAGCCTGCCCGATTGAGCTTCGTGGGGACAAGCTGCCAGCTTGTCCCGGGGGGAGGGACAAGCTGGCAGCTTGTCCCCACGACCCAAGGAGACTCCTCCGTGCTGAACGCGATCATCGACTTCTCACTGCACAACCGCTTCCTGGTCATCCTCGGAGCGGTGGCGTTCGCGGTGCTGGGCGGTTTCGCGCTGGGGCAGATCCCCATCGACGCCTTTCCCGACACCACCCCCGTCCAGGTGCAGGTCAACACCGTGGCGCCGGCCCTCGGCGCCGAGGAGGTCGAGCAGCAAATCACCTTCCCGATCGAACAGGCGATCGGCGGCCTGCCAAAGCTGGAGGGCCTGCGCTCCATCTCGCAGTTCGGCCTGTCGCAAGTGATCGTGACCTTCGCCGACGGCACCGACATCTACTTCGCCCGCCAGCTTATCAACGAGCGCCTCGGCACCGTCACGCTGCCCCTCGGCATCGACCGCCCGCGCATGGGGCCCGTCACGACCGGCCTCGGCGAGGTCTTCCACTACGCCCTCAAGGGCGGCAGCAAGGACCTCACCCAGCTGCGCACCTTGCACGACTGGGTCATCCGGCCCAAGATGCGGACCGTCCAGGGGACGGCCGAGATCAACACCTGGGGCGGCTATGAGAAACTGTTCCTCATCCGCGTCCGCCCCGATCGCCTGGTCAAGTACGGCTTGACGCTGGACGACGTCCTGGCCGCGGCCGAGAAGAACAACCGCAACGTCGGCGGCGGCAGCATCCGCCGCGGCAGCCAGATGCTGCTGGTCCACGGCATCGCCCGCACCGCGAACGTCGCGCAGATCCGCGACATCGTCGTCGCGGCGAAGGCGGGCGTGCCCGTCCGCGTCAAGGACGTGGCCGACGTCGAGGTCGGCCACGAGATCCGCCGCGGCGTCGTCACCGCCGATGGCCAGGGCGAGATCGTCCTCGGCCTGGGCTTCATGCTCATGGGCGAAAACAGCCACGCCGTCGCCACCGCCCTCAAGGAGAAGCTCAAGGAGGTCAAGTCGCGGCTGCCGTCCAACGTCAAGGTCGAACCGCTCTACGACCGCACCGAACTGGTCGATCAGGTCATCGCCACCGTCCGCACCAACCTCCTCGAAGCGGGCCTGCTGGTCATCGCGGTGCTGTTCCTCTTCCTGGGGAACATGCGCGCGGCGCTGATCGTGGCGCTGGCGATCCCGCTGTCGCTGCTGTTCGCCTTCACCGGTATGTACCGCTTCGGCATCGCGGCCAGCCTGCTCAGCCTCGGCGCCATCGACTTCGGCATGGTCGTGGACAGCTCGGTGGTGATGGTCGAAAACTGCGTGCGCCACATCGCGCACGGCGACGACCGCGGCCGCAACCACCTGGAGATGATCCGCGACGCCGCCCTGGAGGTGCGCAAGCCAACGCTGTTCGGCGAGCTGATCATCATGATCGTCTACCTGCCGATCCTCACCCTGGAGGGGATCGAGGGCAAGATGTTCCGGCCGATGGCGCTGACCGTCATCTTCGCCCTGGCCGGCTCGATGGTGCTGTCGCTGACGCTGATGCCGGTGCTGGCGAGCCTGGTGCTGCCGCGGCGCATCCAGGAGCGCGAGCCGCTGTTGATGCGCCTGGCTCAGCGACTCTATGCCCCGATGCTGCGCTTCGCCACACGGCAGAAGTTCGCCGTGCTGCTCATCGCCGCGGCGCTCCTGTTCGTGGCATTCGGCCTCATCGCGCCGAACCTCGGCTCGGAGTTCGTGCCGCGCCTGTCGGAGGGGGCGCTCGCGATCGGCATCAAGCGCCTGCCGGGGACCAGCCTGGAGGAGGCGGCGCGGATCAACACGCTCATGGAGCGAGCCATCCTCGCCGAGTTCCCCGACGAGGTGGCGCACGTCTGGAGCCGCGCCGGCACCGCCGAGGTGGCCACCGACCCGATGGGGCCGCAGGAGACGGACATGTTCATCGCCCTGAAACCGCGGCACAAGTGGACGAAGGCGGCGACGCAGGCCGACCTGACCGATCAACTCCGCCGCGTCGTCCGCGAGTTCCCCGGCCAGCGGCTCTCGCTCGATCAGCCGATCGAGCAGCGCATCAACGAGATGATCTCCGGGGCGCGGACGGACGTCGTCGTCAAGCTGTTCGGCGACGACCTGAAGGTGCTGAGGGAGAAGGCCGAGGAGATCGAGAAGGTGCTGAAGACGGTCGCGGGCAGCATCGACGTCAACGCGGAGCAGACCGGCGGCCTGCCGGTGCTGCAGATCAAGGTGAAGCAGGACGCGCTCGCCCGCTACGGCGTGCCGGCCAAAGCGGTGCTGGACCTGGTCGAGACGGTGGGCAGCCTGCGCGTCGGCGAGGTGGTGCAGGGGCAGTTCCGCTTCCCGCTGGCGGTGCGCCTGGCGGAGGACCTGCGCAAGACGCCGGAGACGATCAAGGGCCTGCTCGTGACGACGGCCGCCGGCGAGCGGATCCCGCTGGAGCGGCTGGCCACCGTGGAGGTCATTGAGGACTCGCCGGCCGTCATCGCGCGCGAATGGGGGCAGCGGCACATCCCGGTGAAGGCCAACGTGCGCGGCCGGGACGTCGGCAGCTTCGTGGCCGAGGCGCAGCGCAAGGTCGCCGCGGAGGTCGCCATGCCGCCGGGGCGCTACCACGTCGAGTGGGGCGGCCAGTTCGAGCACCTGAGCAGTGCCCGGCGGCGGCTGTTCATCGTGGGGCCCGCCGCCCTGCTGCTGATCTTCCTGCTGCTGTACATGACGTACGGGAACGTGGTGGACGCGCTGCGCGTGTGTACCGCCATCCCGTTCGCCGCGGTCGGTGGCATCGTGGCGCTGTGGCTGCGCGACATGCCGTTCTCGATCTCGGCGGGCATCGGCTTCATCGCGATGTCGGGCGTGGCGGTGCTGGACGACATGCTGCTGGTGTCGTACATCCGGCAGCTGCGGCGGCAGGGGCTGCCGGTGGAGGAGGCGGTGAACAAGGCGGCGGTGACGCGGCTGCGGCCGGTGCTGATGACGACGCTGGTGGCGAGCCTGGGCTTCCTGCCGATGGCGTTCAGCACGGGCGTCGGCGCCGAGGTGCAGCGGCCGCTGGCGACGGTGGTGATCGGCGGCGTCCTCAGCGCGATGGTCATGTCGCTGCTGGTCATCCGCGTGCTGTACGTGGTGGTGGACTGGCTGGCCGGCGGGGCGCAGTGGCTGCTGGCCGGGGCGCTGCGGCTGCGGCCCGAGCAGCTGACGTGGCTGTTCGGCGAGCACACCAACGGCAAGCCCGAACCGGCGGGGCCGCGGCGGTCGGAGGAGGGGATTCGGTAACATCTCAAAAACCCTGGGGAAGAGGCGCAGCTGATCGGGGGTCGCTTCCCTATTCTGGAAAGTATGCGGATCGAGATTCCCGTTATTCCCCCTGGCGAACGCACCCCCCTCGTCGAGGCGCTGTTGGCCATCAGCG
>JBBRPS010000757.1:0-4895 GCA_038227745.1 Gemmatales bacterium
ATCTTCGTGAGCCACTTGACCGAGGCCATGCCGTACCAGCCCGGCACGACCAGGCGCACCGGGGCACCGTGGGCGGCGGGCAGGTCCTGGCCGTTCATGCGGTAGGCCAGCAGCACCTCGGGCCGGCGCGCCCTGGCCACCGGCAGGCTGCGGGCGAAGTGGATCTGCCCGAGGGTGGGTTCGGCGGCGACGGCGCCGCGGTCGGCCCCCTCCAGGACCACCTCGATGGCCGCGTCGCGCACCCCGGCCCGCTCCAGAACGGCCGCGAGCGGCACGCCGGTCCACTCCGCATTGCTGACCGCCCCGGTTTGCCACTGCACGCCGCGCACCGCCGGCGTCAGGAACGACCGGCCGTTGCCCGCGCACTCCAGCGTCGCCGTGACCGTGCGCGCGGGCAGCCGCCGCAGTTCCTCCAGTGATAGCGTCAGCAGCCGCTGCACCGCGCCCTCCACGCGCAGCCGCCAGGCGCCCGCGTCCAGGTTCGGGGCGGCGAAGTGATTGCGGACGTAGAAGAGGTTGTTCGGCGTGAGGAACGTGTTCAGGCTCGCGAAGGGGAACTCGAGGTTGTCGGGGTTCTGCTGCCGCGCGATCAGCCGTGGAGTCCCGGCCTCGCCGCCAGCCTGGGCGGCGAGGCGGCCGAGGGCGCCCGGGGCGAGCAGCGCCGCGCCGGCCCCCGCCGCGGCGCGGAGGAAAGCCCGGCGGTCGATTCCCAGGTCGGCAGATACTGGTTGCCACGGAGAGGTGTTCATCTCGACTCCCTGAACCTTGTTGCAGTTGCATCCCTGTCGGGCGCGTGAACCCAGGGGTCCTTCGCCATTCGGCCGGGACGCACCGGGCGGGGCGTCCCTGGGAGGAATACTCCTCTGGAGACGGAAATCCGGCATTCATTCTTCCGGGCCTGGGCAGTGAGATCAAGTACAGGTGGCTGTCTCCCGTCCTACGACCCGGGGTCGTTCAACGATCCTGCCCGGTGAGGGAAGGATTTCTCCAGTCCTCACCGGGCAGGATAGTCGCAGTTCTACCGGCGGCCAGGGCGGGGAGGTGGCGGAGGCGCCGGCCGCGGTGGAGGCGGAGGAGTAGGCCGCGGCGGAGCGACGCTCGGCCGCTGGGGCGCCGGCCGCGGCGGGGCGAAGTTGGGCCGTTGCGGGGCCGGGCGTTGTGGGGTGATGCTCGGTCGCTGGGGCGTCGGGCGCTGGGGCGCGAAATTTGGCCGCTGGGGAGCGGGCCGCTGGGGAGCGAAGTTCGGCCGTTGCGGGGCAGGCCGCGGCGGGGTTATGCTCGGCCGCTGGGGCGCGAAGTTCGGCCGCTGGGGAGCGGGCCGCTGGGGAGCAAAGTTCGGCCGCTGCGGGGCGGGTCGTTGCGGGGCGACGCTCGGCCGCTGGGGCGTCGGGCGCTGGGGAGCGAAATTCGGCCGCTGGGGAGCGGGCCGCTGCGGGGTGATGCTCGGTCGCTGGGGGACCGGCCGCTGCGGGAGGACGCTGGGCCGCTGCTGGGGGGCAGGCCGGGGAACGCTCGGTCGAGGCGGGGGTGAACTCAATTTCGACTGCGCCACAACTATCGTGGGGGCCGCAAGTACCAGCGCCAGCAGCATCAGGCCCGCAAGCTTCCTTATCATTGAACTCTCCCGAAGGTTTGAGAGGCGATCGCGTTTCCGAAAGACCGCGCTACCCGGCGGCCTTCTCTTCGGAAAGTGGTACGGAGGTCGCCACGAATCCTTACAGCCATTCGCCGCGAACACGTCCCGGCGGGGCGCGTCACCGGGACTTGCAGACCGTCGAGGGATTTGGTGGACAGGGCATTTCGGGACCGGATAGAATCGACCCACCCCCGAAAAGGTGAGCTGGACCACACGCGGCTGACGTACTGCCACGCCGGCCGCGACTTCCGCCTCACCGACCATCCACGGGGAGGTTATCCGCGAGATTCTGGCGTAACGAGAGACTCCGGCTGGGGTCGAACCGAGACCGCCTCGCAGCTTCAGGGCGTTCGCTATAACGGTCCGTGGGGACTACCTGCCACCAGAGAGGGCAATCCGGCGATGGACGGCACCTGGACACGCACGACAATCGCCGGCAAGGAGGCCGACGTTTACGACCCGCCTGGCGGCGCCCGTTTCGGCGTGCTGTTCCTGCACCCCCTCGGCCAGGAGACGCTCGCCGGCCGGCCGGCGTTCACGAAACGCTTCGCCGAGCTGTGCCTGGCCTGCGTCTGTCCGCACGGCGGCCGCTGCTGGTGGGCCGACCGCGTCTGCCCCGAGTTCGACGCGCAGGTCACGCCGGAACGCCACCTGCTCGACCGCGTCGTGCCGTTCTTCCAGGAGCGCTGGAACCGCAGGCCGCGGGCCATCGGCCTGCTCGGCATCAGCATGGGCGGCCAGGCGGCGCTGCGGCTGGCGTTCAAGTACCCCGCACTGTTCCCCGTCGCCGCCGCGATCTCGCCGGCACTGGACTACCACGACCTGTACGGGCAGGGCACCCCCCTGGACGAGATGTACGACAGCAAGGAGCAGTGCCGCCAGGACACGGCGCTGATGCACGTGCCGCCGTTCAACCCGCCGCCGCACGTCTTCTTCTGCATCGACCCGGACGACGCGGCCTGGTATCGTGGCAACGACCGGCTGCACGAGAAGCTGAACGCCCTCGGCGTGGCGCACACGCATGACCTGACGAGCCGCGCCGGCGGGCATTCGTGGGCGTACTTTGACCACATGGCGGAGCGGGCGGTGCGCTTCGTCGCCGCCGGCCTGGAGCAGGAGAGCCGGCGCCTGCTGTAACCGATTCGGAACCGACTGGGGAGAGGAGCAGCCACATGGCCGTAAAAGCAGTACCTCAGGTCGTTCTGCCCGAGGTGGAACTCATCGAATCGGACGGTGTCCCCTTGGAATCCCCCTGGCACGTAGGCGCCATCAGCCTGCTCATCGAGTTGCTTACATGGCACTGGCGGGCGCGCGACGACTTCTACGTCGGCGGCAACATGTTCCTCTACTTCAGCCTGGAGCAGGCGCGCAATCGCGACTACCGCGGCCCCGACTTCTTCTTCGTCAACGGCGTCAACCGCTTCCCGCCGCGGCCTTACTGGGCCGTGTGGGAGGAGGACGGGCGGTACCCCAACCTCATCGTCGAACTTCTCTCGCCGACGACGGCCGAGGAAGATCGGACCACCAAGAAGCGGCTCTACGAGCGCACCTTCCTCACGCCCGAGTATTTCTGCTACGACCCGGCTACGCACCGGCTCGAAGGATGGCGGCTGGGCGCGAAGGGTCGCTACCGGGCGATCAAACCGGACAAACGGGACTGGATGTGGAGCGAGCAACTGGAGATGTGGCTCGGCAACTGGGTCGGCACGTTCCACGGAATGGAAGAAACCTGGCTCCGATTTTACGGCGCCGATGGGCAACTCATTCCACGGGAAGCGGAAGACGCGCAGGCGCAGCGCGAGGCGGCGACCGAGGAGGCCCGGGCCGAGCGGGCGCAGCGCGAGGCGGCGACCGAGGAGGCTCGGGCCGAGCGGGCGCAGCGCGAGGCGGTCGAGCAGGAACTGGCCCGACTGCGGGCGCGGCTGGCGGAACTCGAAGGGAAGGGCAAGCGGTAGCGCGGCGCGGAGGCGTATGAAGGTCTCGTTGATGATTACCTGCCTGGGTGACGTGTTCTTCCCCGATGTCGGGGTCGCGACGGTGCATCTGCTCCGCCGTCTCGGCGTCGAGGTCCAGTTCCCCAGGGCCCAGACGTGCTGCGGCCAGCCGCACTTCAACAGCGGTTACCACGACGGCGCCCGCGAGCTGGCCCGCCACACCATCGCGGCGTTCGCGCACGGCGGCACCGTCGTCACCCCCTCCGGATCGTGCGCCGCCATGGTCAAGTTGGAGTACCCCGAACTGCTGCACGACGACCTCGTCTGGCACGGCCGCGCCGAGGATCTGGCGCATCGAACCTGCGAATTATCCGATTATCTGGTGAACGTACTCGGCGTGGAGGATGTCGGCGCCCGCTTCGAGGCCCGGGCAACCTATCACATGGCGTGTCACCTGCGCGGTCTGGGGATCAAGGATGAGCCGGAGCGGCTGCTGCGCCGCGTCAGGGGGCTGGAGCTGCTGCCGCTGGAGCGGGCCGACGAGTGCTGCGGCTTCGGCGGCTCGTTCTCGGTGCGCTTTCCCGGCATCAGCGGCGCGATGGTGCAGGACAAGTCGGCGTTCATCGAGAAGAGCGGCGCCGACGTGCTGATCGCCACCGACGCGGGTTGCCTGATGAACATCGGCGGCTGCCTGCGCCGCCGCGGCGCGGGCGTCCGCATCATGCACCTCGCCGAGGTGCTGGCGAGTACGGAAGCGGCGGAGGGTGAGCGATGAACGAGCGCGACGACCTGCTGGATCGCCTGGCGGAACTCGAGCACGAGCAGTGGATGGCGTGGTCGAAGACCGTTGCTCCCGAGGTGGCCGAGGAGCGCCGCCGCCGCTGGCAGGAGTGCTGGGTGCCATACCGCGACCTGCCCGAGGACGTCAAGGAACTCGACCGCGTCTGGGCCCGCAAGGTGCTCGACCTGCTGCAAGCCCACCCGTCGCACCGGGTGGGTGAGGGAGACTCCCACAAATGAGCGACTACGCCCGCCACGAGCACCACGACTTCCTCGGCGCCTCCGCGCAAGCCCTGGTGGACGTCCCCCTGCAGGCGGCCCTCCTCCGCCTGACCGACACCCTCATGGCCGGCAACCGCCGCGGCTACGCCGCTCTCGCCGACAGCGACCGGCTGCGCGACCACGCCAAGCGCATCAAGGAGCACACCCTCGCCCACCTCGACCGCTACCTCGAACAGCTCGAAGCGTCCGTGCAGAAGCTCGGCGGTCACGTCCACTGGGCGGCCACCGCCGAGGACGCGCGGCGCATCGTCTGTGACATCGCC
>JBBRPS010000758.1:0-4880 GCA_038227745.1 Gemmatales bacterium
AGGACACGGAGGGAACAAATCCACGGGGATCTGTTCCCTCCGAGTTCTATTTGGACTTCCAGGATTGCAGGGAGCGGAAGAGCTCGAGCAGGTTGCGCCGGTTTTGGCCGAGGTCGCCGACCCCCACGCGGGCCTGGCTGCGGGCGTGGACGCGGCTGCCGCCGGGCGCGGCCTCGATGCGGACCGTGACGTCGTCGATGAAGCGGCACAGGCGCGTGCGGCGCGTGGCGCGCAGCACGCCGGCCGCGGCGTCCACCGACTCGACGCGCCAGCGCGGCAGCTCGCCGATGACGGCCTCAAGGCGCTTCAGGGCGTCCGCTGGCGGCAATGGCAGTTCGAGCGGCGCCAGCGAGGAGTCACCGGGCTCGTCGGTGTCGGCCCAGTTCCTCGTGAACCAGGTGAGGATTCCCATGAGGTGGCGTGGAAGAGAAGAGCCCACCCGTCCCGACGGGTGGGCTCGGGGGATGGCCTACTGCTTCGGGGCCGGGCTGACGTAAGCGTAATCGACAAAGCCGATCATCATCTCGTGCCAGGTCTGTTCGCCCCAGCCAACGGTCGCCGTCGGGTCCGGGTTATACGGGTTGTCCTTCGAGTTGTCGTAGTGGGCGGTACATTCGATGCGCGTGCCGGCGGGCAGGCGCAGCGGCTGCTGCAGCACGTAGCTCGCCTGCCAGCCGAAGTCGTAGCGCGGCACCGACAGCAGCAACTCCTTCTTGCCGTCGGGGTAGACCGCCCGGTACTCGAAGCTCTTGCCGCGCAGGTGCATGTGCGGCAGCAGCGCCCACAACGTCGCGTCCTTCGCGAACTTGAACGCGGAGGTCACCTTGTGGTTGCCGGCCCCGGGCGGAATCCGCAGGCCGTAGTTGGCGATGCCCTTGGTCTTCACCTCGCTGCGCGGCGGCGCCTTCGCGAAGACCAGGCCCACCGACGAGCGGTCGGTCTGCGCGACGCCGTTGGGCGTGTAGTGTACCTGGAAGACCAGCGTCGCGTCCTTGGGGATCTTCTTGGCAGCGCCGGCCGGGTAGGCGACGCCCAGGTCGCCCGGGGCGTAGGCCACCAGCATGCCGCTGCCGATGCCGTCGGCCAGGCTCCGCCCCGTGTCCTTTGCGAACACATAGACGATGATGTGATGGACCACCGCCTTGTTGCCGGGCTTCGCCTCCGCGGCCTGGATCCACCGGTCCTCGTCGAAGTTCGTCGGCACCGTGAAATACTTGTAGGGCACCCCGCCCTTCGGCGCCTTCGCCGGCACGGTCACCACCGTCGGCATGGTGAAGACCGCGTCCGGCTTGCCGATGTACCAGCCCTCGGCGTACTTCCTCGATCCGGGCAGGTCCTTCGCATCGCCCTTGGGGCAGCCCTGGTCGATCCAGGACAGCAGAGTGTCGCGGTCCGCCTTCGAGAGGCTGCGGTCGTTCTTGAACTTCAGGTGGCCCGGGGCGGCGTGCCAGGGCGGCATGCGCTTCTCCTCGATCACCTCGCGGATCATGTCCGACCAGGACGACACGTCGTCGTAGGTCAGCAACGGCATCGGGCCGATCTGTCCAGGGCGGTGGCACTCCTGGCAGCGGTCTCGCACGATGCGCGCGACGTGCTTCGTGTAGGTGACGGTCGCGGGGCCTTTGGGGCGGGCCGCCCGGCCGATCAGGCAACCGGCGACGGGCGTGGCCGCCTGGCTGACCTTCTTGCCGGCCAGCACCTCATCGAGCGCCGCGGCGAGGTCGTGGCGGGTGGGCTGGGGGCGCTGGTAGCCGAGGCCGAACTGGTCGTCGATGCGCCCCTGGTAGCGGACCTTGCGCTCGCCGTCGAGGATGAACGCCTCCGGGGTGCGGCGCGCGCCGAAGCGGTCGGCGACGGCGGCGCCGGGGTCGCGCAGCACGGGGAACGGGATGGCGAACTCCTTCGCGTGGTCGGCGAGGCGCTTCGGGGTGTCCTGGTGGTTGGCGTTGACCGCGAGGAACTGCACGCCCTTGTCCGCGTAGGTGCGGTACATTTCGGCGAGGCGCGGCAGGAAGGCGTTGTTGATCGGACACTGCGTCCCGACGAAGATCACCACGACTGCCTTTTTGTCCTTGAGGTCGGCGAGCGACCACGTCTTGCCCGCCGTGTCCTCGAGGGCGAACGGGTCGATCGACTTGCCGATCTGCGTTGGCGGCGTGTCGGCCCGCACCGCGGCGGGGAGCAGCATGGCCGCGGCCGCCAGCAGGAGCAGACGCGGGAGTCGAGACGGGGGGGGTCGCATGGAAAGTCCTCTCGGTGGGGCCGCGCCACGGTACGGACGATCAGCGTCGCAGGTGGCGGGTATCACCACACCTGCCATTGTAGCTATGAAAAGGTTTCAGCGGGGTAAAGAAGGCGGCCGGGGTCTGTCTTGACCGTGACGGCAACAGGTGTTACGTCGGCGAGCGAGCCACGACAGCGTTCGTTGAGCAAGGAGGCAGCGTTGGAGCCAACCTCTTCTCGGTCGTTTGTTCCCGCGGGCGAACTCGCCTCGGGGGGTGATCCCCGGTCGGGAGTCCGCTGGGCCACCCTCGCCGCCGTCTTTTTCGGCTGCGTGGCGATCTATCACAGCAATGGCCGGCCGCACGCCGAGGTGGATTGCGCGTTCGCCCCGTACACGGCCTGGTCGCTGGTCCGCCACGGCTCGTTCGACGTGCGGCCCTACTCCGAAATGCGCCCGTACTTCGGCGTCGGCCTGCACCTCATCGAGCTGGCGGACGGTAGCTGGGTCTCGATCCGGCCGCCGGGGAGCGCCCTGGTCGCGGTGCCGTTCGTCGCCCCGCTGGCCCTGTTCCGCGAACAACCGCTCTCGCCCAACGCCATGATGGCCCTCGGCAAGCTGGTGGCGGCGTTCTGCACTGCCGGGGCCGTCGTCTTCTTCTACGCGCTCTGTCGGCGCCTGGCGCCGGCGGCGTCCGTACACGCCACCGTGCTGTTCGCGCTGGGGACGTGCATGTGGAGCGTCGCCAGTCAGGCGCTGTGGATGCACGGACCGGCCTGCCTCTGGGTTTGTTGGGGCCTGTACGCTCTCCTCCCGGCAAGCGGGGCGCCCGACGGCAAGCGAGCGGCCTGGGCGGGCTTCTGCCTGGGGCTGGCCGTGCTGACGCGGCCAACGACGGCCCTGTTCGGGCTGGCCGCCGGCGCGGCCCTCCTCAGCGGGCGGCGCTGGCGCGCCTTCTTCGGCCTGGGGCTCGGCGCCGCGCTGCCGCTCGCCTTCCTGGCCCTGCTCAACCACAGCCATTTCGGCAACGCCACCCTCGGCGGCTACGCCACGGATCGCTGGAACGAAGTGCCGCCCCTGTGGCTCGGCCTGGGCGGACTGCTGGTCGCTCCGTCGCGCGGCCTGCTCATCTATTCCCCCGCCCTGCTGCTGGCGCCGCTGGGGATCTGGCTGCTCGGGCGACGGGGGGGGACGGTCGTCAGCGACCAGCGCCGCATGCTGCTCTGCTGGACCGCGGCCGCCGTCGGGACGGTCCTCTTCTATGCCCGCTGGCACGACTGGCGCGGCGGCTGGTGCTACGGCCCGCGCTTCCTGTGCGAGACCATGCCGGTCTTCTGCCTGCTCTTCGCCCTCGGCTACGCGGCGCTGGGCGTGGCGTGGCGGCGCGCGGCGGGCGTACTGGTCGCGGTGTCCGTGCTGATCCAGCTCGCCGGCGTGGCCGGCCACAGCGCTCACGTCGCCTGGCACGAGCGGCACGAACTCCCCGACGAGGGCCGCTGCCTGTTCTCGCTGCGCGACACGCAGATCGAGGCCTATTCGCGGGCCGCGGTACGGAAGGCCCTCGGCGTCGGCCCGGAACCCCGGTAACGCTGCCTGAAAACGACGAGGGCCGCGCCGGTCACCTGACCGGCGCGGCCCTCGCGGTTTCCGTGGCAGAAGCCGGCGCTCACGCGCTCTTGCGCACCGCTTCTTCCCTCGGGCCGATGCGGGCGAGGACGACGCGCTCGTCGGCCTGGCGGCGCGGCCGGCGCGCCTCCTCTTCGATCTCGTTCAGTCGCGACAGCAGGCCGTGGCCGTTGGCGATCTGGATGGCCAGCCCCGGACGTGCGTTGGCCTCCAGCAGCATTGGCCCGTCCACCGCATCGACGACGATGTCCACGCCGACGTAGCCCAGCCCGACCGCCTCGGCCACCTTCCGCGACATGTCGAGCACCTCGCGCCAGTAGGGCACGCGCATGCCGACCAGCGGGGCGCCCGTGTCGGGGTGGCTCTCGACGAAGCGGTTGTAGCGCACCGCGTGGTTCGTCGCGCCGCTGTCCAGATCGACGCCGGCGCCGATGCCGCCCTGGTGCAGGTTGGCCCGCCCGTTCGACGCCTTCGTCGGCAGGCGCAGCATGGCCATCGCCGGCTCGTTGCGGTACAGCACGACGCGGATGTCCGGGATGCCCTTGTAGCTGTACGGCTCGAATGCCGGGTGCAGCCGCACGCGCTGCTGCAGGATCGCGTGGTCGGGGCGGCCGCCGAGCGAGTACATTCCCGAGAGAATATCCGACAAATGCTGGCGCAGCGCGTCGAGGGTGAGCCGCTCGCCGTTGTGGCGCAGGTAGGCGGTGCCGTCGCGGCCGATGACGACCAGGACGCCGCGGCCGGCCGAGCCGTGGTTGGGCTTGATGACGAAGTCGCCGTGCTGCCCGAGTACTTCCGGCAGGCGCCGCAGCATCGAGTGGTAGCCGACCGAGGCGTAGACTTTCGGCGTCGGCACGCCGATGCGCTCGCACAGGTCGCGCATGCGCAACTTGTCATCGACGACCGGGAAGAGCGCGCGCGGGTTGTGGTCGAGGATGCAGGCGGCGTTGCGCCGGTTGATGCCCAGGATCCCCAACTGTTTCAGGCGGCGGGCGGCGCGGAACAGCCAGAACATTCTGCCTCTCCTCTGTTC
>JBBRPS010000759.1:0-4877 GCA_038227745.1 Gemmatales bacterium
GCGGAGCGGTTCTTCGGGGGCCAGCCGGCGGACCTGTTTGACTGGCTGCTGGAGCGGCTGCCCGTGCCGGCGCGGCCGGCACGGCGGCGGCTGCGGGCCGCCTGAGGGGCCAGGGGGCCGGCCGAAACGATGATCAAGGCCGGACATCCCAATGTAGCCTATATCGGCGCTCCCGGTCGAGAAACGCGCGCTCGCCCCCTTCAAGGATGTCGCAGACTGCTTTCCGGATAATAGGATCCTCCAGGGAGCCGCTACGATAGCTAACCTTCGGCAATCCGGCACCCTCCTTCCGTTCCGATGAGGCGACAATGACTTGGTCGGCGTCGGTGTTCACCACCAGGTTGGCGTTGTGGGTGACGATAATGACCTGCCGCCGCCAGCGTGCCTCTCGGAAATGAGGCACCAGTTCTTCAAACACCGACTTCGGGTCGAGGTTTTCCTCCGGCTGGTCGATGATCAGTGGACGTTGGTCGTGCTTATCGATTACCAGGTACAGCAGCAGCAGCACGATACCCCGGGTGCCGGGAGAAAGGTGCTCTATCGACACGCCGTCATAGGTAATGCTGTACCTCATAGCGATGTGAGCGGTGCTATAAAGCCACGAAGCGACCTGCTGGAGCCACGCCGCGGCACCTGCGGGTAGAACCGTCGATGGCATCGATTTGATGATATCCGGGTAGTAATCGTGAATGAAGGACTGCATCGCCGCAGCAACTTCGCACGCCGTCCCGAGTTTCCAGATGCCTTGCAGTTGATCGGCCGCCCGGAAGAGGGCACCGTGGCCCCGTAAACGAGACTCCTTCCGAAGGTCCAGCAGGGCTTCTCCGGCATCGACCCAAGCTCTCAGGTCGATCTCCCGCGACACCGAGAAGCGAAGGCGGCTCAGTGAGCCCTGTCCACGGACCAATAGTTGCTGTAAGGGGCCGTACAGGCGCATCAGGACCGCTTGCTCATTCAGGTAGGTCTGGAAAACCTCCGCATACAGTGCCCGCCGCCGCTCAAGATGGCTATGCTTCCGCGCGCTCGCCTCTTTGGCGCTTTCGAGTTCCGCCTGCGCTCGCTGAAGTGACCTATCGTCTTTCTCCAGCCCCCGCTGAAGGTCCGCGTATCGACGCTGCTTCTGTGAATCGATACCGACCTCCTCTTTCAGCCTGTTGCGTTCTGCCAGGAGCAAGTTGTAGGGCCACTTCGCGGGCGGGTCTTTTTCGGTATCCATCGGTCGGGACGGATCCCCCTCCGTCAGGTGTCGAATCGTGTCGTCAATCGCCCTCTTTCGTTGCTCAATGACCTGATCGACATTGCCCGCGAATGACACAGAAAATGCGCACCAGTCCGCTGCGCCCAGGCCCGCTTCCCGAAAATCCTCCTTGAGCTTTGCAACGTAATGCGGGAGCCTCACCGTCTGGAATTGTTCGATCTCCTTCTTGAGGTCGTCAACCCGGACTCGGGCGCGCTTCTGCTTGTCTACCGCAGTGCCGGCTGAGGCCAGGGCCGCCTCCAATTCCGCCAGCCGCTTCGCTCGAAGCTCTTTGCCCCGTGGCATCAACGCGAGCAGTTCTGCTTTCGTTTTCTCAACGCGCGCCAGCAGGCCGTCGCGTTCCTTTTTTATCGCCTCCAGCCGATTGTGCAGCGCGTCCTCGGCTACCACCTGCGAGGAGGTGTTTTCGATCGCCTCCTGGAGCGCCGCCCTTCCTCGACGGATCGGGCCAAGGTAGATGTCAGCAAACTGCTCAAATGAGTCGGCATCGAGCCGCTCCGTTGCCTCCGTGGCCTCAAATATTACCCGTTCGATCTCGCGGCGCAGTTCCACCGCCAGCCCTTCGGCAGAGCAAAGCTGCTCAACGAATTGCTGCGAGAGATAACGAACCCTCTCCCCGTCGTGATCAGCCGCATCGGCGGATTCCGGGCACAGCCACTTTGAGAAGACGATCCCGTCACCCCACTGCAGGTCCACTATCGCCTTTTTTAGGTAGTTCACGGGGCGAGACGCGCGACAGAGGAACGAAGTTTCCACGCTATGAGGCGAGGACACATTCGCCCCAATCGCCATAATGTCAGCCAGCGCGGTCTTCCCGGACCCACGAGCCCCGATGATGGCGACTAGGCCGTGGTTCAATGGGAGCGCACCACTCGACAGCCAAGGGGTGCAGCGCGTGGCCACCTCAGAAATACACATGGCGGCGTCGTGCCTCTCCGGTGGGGTACGGCCGATTCACACTCTTTCTTCAGGCTCCAGAATGGCTTGCCGGAGCGACTCGAAAGTGGGATCCCCCTTCACCCAGCAGTACCGCTCTTCGTCCGGGGCGGCGGCCTTCGCCACGCAATGCGCATCCGACCCGTGTAAGCACGGCTTCCTGCCGTTGTACTCGCGCTCCAGAGTCTGCACGTCACAGTTCGGGTTCTTGCCCAGCCAGAAGTCCCGAACGCTCTGGGTGGAAGCGACTACCACGTGCGCGAACCGCTCAACCTCCTTCCGCCACGCATCGAACGAGGCGTCCCGCTGTAACCCGGCCGTGCCATCGTTTGAACTTGCCGACACGGCGACGAGGCAGTTCCGCACAATCCAAGAGTCGTTGCGGAACAAGTCGCGCAACTGGTCAACCGTTACTTTGAACTGGTTCGCGCCGTCCCGGCGGGCCACATCTTCCTGGCTCTGCGACACCTTGTGCGCACGCCCCAGCGAGACCAGGTCCGAAGGAGTGCAACGGTACTTGCGGCCTTTATACTCGAAGGTCAAGTCGGCCAGCACACGCTCAATCTGCGTCTCATGGTCCTCCGCCTCTGGCGAAAAGAGCAGATGTAGGTTGATGGCCCGCTTCTTGTCCGTCGCCACGTCGAGTCGCATTTCGACGTTCGGGAAAAGTAGCCGCACTCCCCGCAGCCGGCCTGCAATGTGGTGCCGCCTGACCTCCCGATAGCACCCGATAGAAAAGTAGTCGGTTACCCCGAGCACCTCCACCGCAGGGGACGCCGTTTCGATGGCGCTCAAGTATCCTTCCCAGTCACCCTTGAACTGGTCGTTCAGCAAGGTGCCGGGGGCATGCAGATGTGGGTCCCACCGCCTCCACTGAGACCCGATTGCCAAGGGCACCTGGACTGCGGGGATCACGAAAACCCCTCCGACTATGTGTCGCATACCCGTCAACGCACTGCTTTCGGTCCTGCTGATTCTAGTCGGAGGACACCCACGAGGCAACGACATCGCCGAATAGTGCTGCTAGCCCGTTTTTCGGTGGTGTCCCCGCAGTATTGCCAAGATGACGTAAGTCCCGTGCAAGTAGACGGTTGTCGATTCGGCGCCGAAAAGTCGGCGCTTCAGCAGTTCGCGGAAAAAGCTGGCATTTTGAAGGTTGGCAATACTGCGGGGACGCCACCCGTTTTCCCCGCCGCCCTCTTTACGATGTAGACCCGTCTAGTAGCAATGACGTTCGCAGTGTCCATTTGAACACTCATCTCGACGAGGCACGGGAGTGGTGATGCCCAGCAACCCCAGGCTTGAATCCGCGCAAGTTCGGTCACCCAGGCAAGATCGGTAGAACAAATCGGGTTTTTCGTTAATGCGGGGTAACCGTTCACCGCATTCCGAAAGTGTGCCGAATTGATCGCCTGAGCCCGGCAGTAGTTCGGAAAAACGTGCCTGGTTTCTCACGCTATCGCCTTAAGAAGCGCGATTTGACCGCGCGAAAAAGCCCGTTCCCCGAAGTCGGGTGAACGGTTACAATGCGGGGGGCCGGCGAGCGACGATGAATCTGCTGAACAGCCCGCTATTAGGCCTACTGCTTCGGTTGCATTCGGTTCTTTCGTACAGTATCATTGATTTTTATTCAGGAATGCCATCTGGGGGGACGGGCATGCGGCAGAATCCAAAACCATTCGACACGCTCGAAGGGCAATTCGGGACCTTGCTCATCGACCCTCCTTGGCGATTTTCCAATCGGACCGGCAAAATGGCTCCCGAGCATAAGAGGCTCCGCCGTTACGAAACCATGAGCTTCGAGGACATCGCCGCCCTGCCGGTGGGTGATCTGGCCCTCCCGCAGTCGCATCTGTACCTGTGGTGCCCGAACGCCTTGATCGCCGAAGGCCTCCACATCATGCAGGCGTGGGGGTTTACTTACAAGACCAACATTGTCTGGTATAAGACCCGCAAGGACGGCGGCCCGGACGGGCGTGGCGTCGGCTTCTACTTCCGCAACGTGACCGAGCTGCTACTGTTCGGGATCCAGGGCAAATTGCGGACGAAAAAAGCCGGTTGCACTCAGGTCAACATCCTCGTCACCCGCAAGCAGGAGCATTCCCGGAAGCCCGACGAGGCGTTCGACATCATCGAGCAGTGCAGCCCCGGCCCATTCCTTGAGCTTTTCGCCCGCTTCAAGCGACCAGGATGGACCCAGTGGGGGGACCAGATCGAGGTTTACGAAGAGTCGCGACCGCTGCACGCTCCTTACAACGGCCACGCCCTTAACGGCCATGCGAACGGGAACGTCAAAGGGAAGCCTGGCCGCCGAGGGCGTCCGCGTAAGGCTCAGCCAGACGATCAGGGGCTTTTCAGGGGCATGGAGCCGCCCGAAGAGGGCACGTCATCGAGGTAGCACTCTGGCTTGATCCCGACGAGAAGCAGCGGGCAGTTGCCCGCTCGTCCGCTCTCAACCCGTGGGTAAAGCTTGCTCCAGTGGGTCGTTGACGCGCCGTATTTGCGACCGCAGCCTTTCCCGTCCTTATCATACAGTGTATCGAAGGTAACCGTTCACCGCATTCCGAAAGTGTGCCGAATTGATCGCCTGAGCCCGTCAGTAGTTCGGAAAAACGTGCCTGGTTTCTCACGCTATCGCCTTAAGAAGCGCGATTTGACCGCGCGAAAAAGCCCGTTCCCCGAA
>JBBRPS010000760.1:0-4877 GCA_038227745.1 Gemmatales bacterium
CCGGCCCTCAACTCGCGGAGCGAGTTGACCACGATCCAACTCCGTGCAGCGAGTTCCCATGAGCACGCCGGAAGCCACCCCCGACCCGCCCCGCGCGCGCTCCGACGTGCCCTTCTTCGTCGCCCTGGTCGTCCTGGGGGGCGTCTACGTCGTGCTGATCCTCGGCCTCCTCTTCGCCAAGGCGTCGTTCACCACGCCGGGCGACCTGTGGGCTGCCCTGGGCAGCGAGGAGATCCGCTACGCCATCCAGCTCAGCCTGTTATCGTGCTCGCTGACGACCATCCTGGCGCTGTGGGTGGCGGTGCCGCTGGGCTACCTGACGTCGCGCTACCACTTCCGCGGCAAGGCGCTGCTCGACGCCGTGCTCGACATCCCGATCGTGCTGCCGCCGCTGGTGATCGGCCTGGGGCTGCTGATCCTTTTTCAGACCTCGGTGGGGCGCTTTTTCGAGCGGCACGTGCTGCCGGTGACGTTCGACGTGGCGGGCGTGGTGCTGGCGCAGTTCACGGTGGCGACGGCGTTCGCGGTGCGGACGATGCGCGTGACGTTCGACCAGATCAACCCGCGGCAGGAGCAGGTGGCGCTGACATTGGGGTGCAGTCGCGGCCAGGCGTTTTGGCTGGTGGTGCTGCCGGAGGCGCGGCGCGGGCTGATCACGGCGGCGACGCTGGCGTGGGCGCGGTCGCTGGGCGAGTTCGGGCCGATCCTGGTGTTCTGCGGGACGACGCGGCTGCGCACCGAGGTGCTGCCGACGACGGTGTTCCTGGAGCTGAGTATCGGCAACCTGGAGACGGCGGTCGCGGTGTCGCTGCTGATGGTGGCCGCCGCGGTCGTTGTGCTCGTGGTCGTGCGGGTGTATGGTATGGACAGGCTGCCGTCGAAATGATCCCCACGGGGTGCGACCCGTGGGCTTGTGGGGCACGTGAGCGCCATGATCGCCGTCGAGAACCTGACCGTCCGCGCCGGCTCCTTCCTCCTCGAAGGCGTGTCGTTCGCGCTGGCGGCCGGGCAGTACGGCGTACTCATGGGCCGCACCGGCAGCGGCAAGACGACCCTCCTCGAAGCACTTTGCGGTCTCAAGCCCGTTATCGGCGGCACCATCACCCTGGTGGGCCGCGATGTGACGCGCCTCAAGCCGGCGGAGCGCGGCATCGGCTACGTGCCGCAGGACCGGGCGCTGTTCCCGACCATGACCGTCTGGGACCACCTGGCGTTCGCCCTCGTCATCCGTAAGTGGCCGGCGCCGGCGGTCGAGGCGCGCGTCGGCGAGTTGGCGGACCTGCTCGGCCTGGGTCGCCTCCTCGACCGCAAGCCGCACGGCCTCAGCGGCGGCGAGGCGCAGCGCGTGGCCCTGGGGCGGGCGCTGGCGAGCCGGCCGCGCGTCCTGCTCCTCGACGAGCCACTCAACGCCCTGGATGAGGAGACGCGCGAGGAGATGTGCAGCCTGCTGCGCTCGGTGCGGCGACTGACGGGCGTGACGGCGTTGCACATCACCCACAGCCCGGCCGAGGCGGCGAAGCTGGCGGACCGCGTGTTTGTACTCCGCGGCGGGCGCGTCGAGGAGGCGCCGGCCGGCGCGACCGGGGAGACGGCCATCACCCAGGCGCGGACGGTGCGCGAGGTGCCATGAGAATCGCCGTGAAATATCTGGCACAGGTGCGGCAGGCGGCGGGCTGTCCCGCCGAGGCGCTCGACGTGGAGGGCGGCTGCTCGCTGCCCGAACTGGTGCGGCGCGTGGCGGACCGGCACGGCGAGCCGCTGCGCCGGCTGCTGCTGAACGCGGCGGGGGGGCCGCACGACTCGCTGCTGCTGTTCGTCGGCGACGAGCAGGTGCGCGGCGGGGCGGCGGTGGAATTGAAGGACGGCGACGTGGTCACCGTCCTGGCGCCGATGGCCGGTGGCTGACATGGGGGCGCGAAAACCGCTGACCGACGCCGAGCGCGCGGTCTACGAGTGGCAGCTCTGGGTGGACGGCTTCGGCGAGGAGGGCCAGGAGAAGCTGAAGGGCGCGTCGGTGCTGGTGTCGCGCGTCGGCGGCGTCGGCGGCGTGGTCGCGCAGCAGCTGGCGGCGGCGGGGGTCGGCCGGCTGGTGCTGGCGCACCGCGGCGACCTGCGGGCCAACGACCTGAATCGGCAGTTATTGATGAGTTACGATGGCATCGGCACCCCGCGCGTCGAGCAGGCGGCGCGGCGGCTGCGCCAGCTCAATCCGTTCGTGGAGGTCGAGGCGGTCGCGGAGAACGTGACGGAGGAGAACGTCGCGGACCTGGTGGGGCGGGTCGATCTGGTGATGAGCTGTGCGCCGCTGTTCCGCGAGCGGCTGCTGCTGAACGGGACGGCGGTGGCGCAGGGCAAGCCGCTGGTCGATTGCGCCATGTACGACCTGGAGGCGCAGTTGACGACGGTGCTGCCGGGACGGACGCCGTGCCTGGCGTGCCTGTACCCGGAGGAGCCGGCGGCGTGGCAGCGCGAGTTCCCGGTGTTCGGGGCGGTGGCGGGGACGGTCGGCTGTCTGGGGGCGATGGAGGCGATCAAGGTGCTGGCGGGCCTGGGCGAGCCGCTGCTGGGCAAGTTGCTGGTGTGTGACCTGCGCGACATGACGTTCCGTAAGGTGGCGATTCACCGTCGGCCGGGGTGTGCGGTGTGCGGCGAGGTGGGAAAGAGGGATAACTCATGACGACCGTCAGCACTCCGAGCCTGGCGCGGGGGGACGTCCTCGCGTCCGGCACGTGGGCCTTTCGCCCGGCTTGCGGAGTTCCGCCAGATGGATCTCGGTCGGCTTCGGAGGAACGGCGAAGTAGGGCCGCCCTACTCCACCTCATGCACGTCGCCCAGCACGCCGCGCGGGATGCAGACCGTGAGGACGGTCAGGCTGCCGCGCGCCTTGTGCTTGACGCCGCGCGGCACGTACACCACGACACCCCTGTGCAACTCGATCTCCTCGTCGTCGAGGACCATCGTCCCCTGGCCGTCGATGACGTAGTAGAACTCGTCGGTATGCTCGTGATAGTGCAGCTTCGCGTCGGTGATCTCGACGTGGTGGACCTCGGCGGCGGCGCCGTCCTTCTCCTCAATGAGGCAGCGGATCTGCCCGCACGTCTCCGTCCAGGGCTGGGCCTCGGCTGGGTCGCGGCGCAGGAAGCGGGTAGCGGTGGTCATCGGACTTCCTCCGGAAGGGATTGCTAAGGCGAGCGGCAGAGAATCCTGTCCCTCCCCTCGCCCCCGCGTACAGGGGCGAGGGGGGAAGTTACTACCTGCCGCTCGCTTTATCGAGTGAAAATCCTGTTATTGCCGGCGCTCACTGCGGAGAGGACGCAGGCAGAGACAGCGAGGCAGCGACTTCCGGGGTCTGATAGATGGTAAAGTTCTCCCCGGCGTGGACCTTGTGGACGAACTTCGCCCCGGCCCAGAGGGCGTCGAGTTGGGGATTGTAGTAGACGATCGCGATTGGCCGGGGGTGCTCCGTGTGCGAGCGTTCGATGTTGGCGATCACCCGCTCCATCACCTCGGCCCCGAACGGATTGAAGAAGTAGCAGACGAATGGCACCAGCGGCAGGGAATAACTGGTCGCGTCCGCGCAGACTGGCTCGATGGTGCCGCAACGCTGACGGTCGCTGCGAAAGTTGCGCAGGTTCTGCTCGGCGATCCGGTGCAAGTCTGGGGAGAACTCGACACCGACAATTTTCTGGAAGGGCCATTCCGACGCGAGGAGCAGCGCCCGCCCTTTGCCGGAGCCGAAATCGATGAAGAGGTAGTCCTCGTAGCGGACCGCGACGGCCCCCAGGGCGCGGCGGAAATCGTCCGGGCCGATGGCCCAGTACGAATGGCCGAGTTCGCGGTTGTCGCTCGCGATGCCGAGGCGGTCGGGCGTGACGATGCCGCCTGTGTCGAGGCCGTAGGCGCCATCGAAGGCGGCGTCCTCGCGCTCCTTCAGGCGGCGGGCGCGGCGGCGTTCGGGAGTGAATTCCAGGGCCAGTTCCCAGAGTTTCTCCAGGCCGTGGCGGAGCGTACCGAACACGCCGCGCTTCCGAAACGACTTGCCGAGCTTCTTGAACAATCCGTGGAACATGGGAACCTCTCTGTTGGACGCCCCTCGCCCGAGTATAGCTGAGGCAGTTGACTTCTTTCTCCCCCTCTCCCCCTGTACGCGGGCCGGGAAACGCCTTGCAAAGGCGGCGACCGAACCTCTCTCCCTCTCACTCGAAGAACGCCCGCCCGTGCTGCCCGAGGTCCCCCAGCACCTGGGTCACCTCGGCGTCACTCATCGACTGGCAGCCGCCCTGCGGGTGCTTCTTCGCGATGACGCAGGCGGCCGCGTTGCCCCAGACCGCGAGGTGGGCGCGGTTCAGCGGCGGCGGGTAGGCCTTCATCCGGAAGTCGGCCCCGAGCATTTCCCGCAGC
This sequence comes from Gemmatales bacterium, assembly GCA_038227745.1. Taxonomy (GTDB): domain Bacteria; phylum Planctomycetota; class Planctomycetia; order Gemmatales; family Gemmataceae; genus DASPXY01. Next base: position 4,402 of record JBBRPS010000760.1, read on the forward strand.
GCCTCGATCTGGAGGCGCACCCGGTCCGCCTTGTCGAGGTATTCCAATGTCAGTTCCTCGATGCGGGGGCCGGCGGTCTTCTCACACGCAACCACCCGGATCAGGTCCCGCGTCATGAAGGCGCTCAGATCCTTGCCGCCGGTGGGCGTCCGCGCCGCGGCGGCCGGCGCGGGGGGCGGTTCGGTGGTGAGCAGCTTGCCGCTGTTCGGGCACATCTTCCGCTGCGGCGCGGGCACGAAGTGGGGGACGAACGCCTTCGCCCCCTGGCCCTTCAGCTCGACCACCTGGTGACAGAGCGGACAGCGTGCGGCCATCCCGCGCCGGATCGGTTCCTCGGCCTGGTCGATCGCGGCCTTCTCGGGCAGCGGGACGACGCCGATCTTCTGGCCGCAGTGCAGGCAGACCACCGTCTGCCCCGGCGCCTGGTTCGGCGGCCGAACTTCCATTGTCCACAAGCAGATAGTAGATATCGGTGC
>JBBRPS010000761.1:0-4871 GCA_038227745.1 Gemmatales bacterium
AAACTTGCATCCAAGTCGGTAGCGATGACAGTGTGGTGTCACTCTTCGGAAACCGCAGAATTCATGCGGAAAGCGCGACAACACGGGCTGTCGCGGCTCTCCTGAATTCAGTGCAGGTTTTCGTGCCAGGGACACTAGCCGACCATCGTGTTCTCGTCCTGGGTGATCAGCACCCTGCTTTCGGCGGCGGCCCAGCCCAAGACGTCAGGGTCGACGCTGCCTCGGAGACCGGCTTCTTCGACCAGGACGAGGTCGATGTCAGGCTCGCGGCGGCGGAGTCCGCGGACGATGTCGCCGTGGCGGCTCTCGTCACCCGCCAGCGGAAGCATTGCCCTTCTCCTCTTGGTCGCGGCGGGCCAGTAACTTCGCCCGCAGGGCCGCGCGCCCCGCTTGCCGGCCCTCGATCTCCTGCCGCAGTTCGGCGGCCTCCGTCCGGCGCCTCCCGAGATAGCCGTTCACCTCGTCCTGGTGCCGCAGGTAGTAGGCGATGACGGCGTAAACGTCGGCCAGCTGGAGGGTGGGGTAGCCGTGGACGATGCCTTTGGGGTCGGCGCCGTTCTCGAATTCGTGGAGGACCGTGTCCAGCGGGACGCGGGAGTCCCCGATCCGCAGGCCCCCGCGGCCGTCGGCGCGGAGGGGGACGGGGTCGGCCTGAATCGGTGGGGTCATCGTTGGTTTCTCCTGGAAGCCTCCTGACTGAAGCCCCTACTGAGCCGCCACACACCGCAGCACCAGTCCCTCCTCACGCCGGCACGCGGCCTCGAACGACGCCGGCTCGACCACGCGCCCGTCCGGGTCGTATACCAGGCCGACCAGTGCCCCCACACCCCCCCGCCGCTCGTAATACTCCGCGTCCTCGGCGAACTGCTCCGCCAGCACGCGCTCGCAGTCCGCGCCGGCCGCACGCTTGACCGTGACCGCCGTCTCCTCCGGCGCCAGCACGAAGTCGGTGCGCGTGCCCGCCGCGTAGGAGGGCGTCCTGCCCTCCGGCCGCACGTCCTCGAAGTATAGCGGCAGCAGCGCGCGCAGCAGATCCTCCAGGTCGTACACGTCCTCGACACGGAAGGGGGACCGGTCGGCGTGCCGCTCCCGCAGCTGGCGCACCGCCCGCGGCAGCTTCCGCAGCAGCCCGTCCAGCACCGCCAGCGGCCCCACGGGCGGCGGCGTTCGCCGCCGCGCCCATGGGAACGTCGCGCCGCACAGGACACAGTACGCCGGCGCCCCCGGCGTGCCGATCGGCTCCAGCCCCGGCACGTCGAGGGCGCCCGGCAGGTCGCGCCCGCACGTCGGACAGCGGTGCAGCGTCGGCGCCCCGCAGCGCTCGCACCGGCTCACGCCGTGCTCCGGCCGGCCGCGCAGCCGGTCCGTGATCACGTGCCCGTTCAGGCACACCTGCATCACGTCCTGCGCCGCCGTGCTCATGACTTCGCCCCCCCGTTCGCCGCCACGGACGCCGACATCACCACGTCACCCTTCGCCGCGGCCGGCGCGCCTTGCTCGACCGAGGCCATCGCCTCACGCACCATGCGGTCGGCGAACTCCTTCAGGCCGCCCAGCGAGGCGTCGTCGCCCGGCTGGAACCCGGACTTCTCCGCGACCAGCAGTTCCAGCAGCGTCCCCACCAGCCCGGTGCCGCCGCGACCGTCGCCGTTCGCCCCGGCCACGAACATCCGCTCCGGCACCAGCGGCTGGCTGCTGTGCGCCAGGTGCTCCGCCACCAGCGCCAGCGCGTACAGGCGCGGGTCGCCGTACGAGCCGATCTTGCGCAGCAAAACCGTCGCCTCCGACAGGCCGACCTGCAGCACCCGCTGCGCCTCGCCGCGGCCCACCAGCACCTTCTGCCGCGAGTCCGCCTCGGCCAGCACCACCGTCTGCTCCGCTTGCCGTCGCGATCGCGCCAGCTCCGCGTCCGCCTGCACGATCGTCTGCTCCGCCTGCTTGCGCGACCGCGCCAGATCGGCCTCGCCTTGGCTCTCGGCGATCGACACCTGCACGCGCGTGTTCGTCAACTGTGTCTGCATCGACGCCAGCGCGTTCGCCTCGTTCAGCACGCGCAGCTTGTCCGCCGCCGCCCGCTGGCGCTCGTAGGTCTCGATCTGCTCGATCGACAGCTGCCGTAGCCGCAGCTGCTCCAGCAGCGTCTCGATCTTGCCGCCCGCCTCCGCCGTGTCCGGCTTGCCGATCAGCACGTCCACGCACTGGATGTCGAACTCGTGGAACTTGCGGCGCAGCACCTCGCGCGCCTCGCCCTGGATGGCGTCGCGCTGCTGCAATAGCTCGAGCATCGTCTTCTTGTGGGCCACGTCGCGGAAGTAGGCGCTGAGCATCGGGTCGAGCGTCTGCGTGATGAGCCGCTTGACATCGCCGAAGCGCTGGATCACGCTCGGCGCCTTCTGGTAGTCGATGTGGACCACCACCGACAGCGGCAGCAGCGGCTCGTAGGCGTCCTTGGTCACCAGGTCGATCGAGCGCAGGCTCTCGTCGTAGCGGTGCGCCTCGGTGCGGCCGGTGATCCAGTGCAGCACGAAGTTCGTCGTCGGCACCAGGACGGTCTGGCCGGCGAAGGTGTTGAACGGGTACTTGCCCGGGCCGAGCGGCCGCTCCCAGACGCCGCGCTCCCCCTCCGTGACGCGCTCGCCGTGGCGGAAGGCGTCGCCGGAGACGTCGCGGCCGGGCCGGCCGTAGTAGCTTACCACGACGCCGACGTAGCCGATCGGCACAACCGTCTTGGGGATCGGCTCGACCGTGGCGAACCAGCGGTTGAGGAAATAGGTGCCGTCCGTGAGGGGCACGTACTGCCGGCCGCGGCGGCCGCCCGAGCGCAGGAAGGCCTCGGGATCCTGGTAGTTGTTGTGGTAGTCCGCCGCGGCGGAGTCGGTGCCGACCGGCGGGGCGATGATCTCGCCCGGGGCCAGCGACGGCCCGTCGTGGATCGTGACGATGCCGATCGTGTCCAGGTCGCGCTGGGCCTCGACATCGAACGGGTCAGCGGCGTCGGGCAGGGGCGGGCCGACGACGCGCACGCTCTGGGCGCAGCTCGGGCACTTGACCGTCCGCGCCTCGCCGGGGGTGTCGGGGAGCGTGACGGTGAAGCGGGTGCCGCAGCCCGGGCACTTCATCGTCTTCTCGCCGGCGCTGTCGCTGTCCCGGGCGCGGCCGCGGCGCTGGCCGCTCTCCTGGGTGCGGAAGGAGGCGCCGATGACGACGGGGTCGAAGCCGCCGGTGCGGCGGAACTCGGCCTGCCAGCCGACGACGGCCTGGGCCTCGGGGGGGCTCTGCAACTGCGGCAGCGTGTAGATGGTGTCCTCGGTGATGACCGCGAACAGGGCGAGGTTGACGGCGTAGACGCCCTCGCGCAGGATGGCGCGCTGGCGGCCGCGTTGGCCGCGGGCCTCCCCCTCGTCCGCGGTCAGGAAGCCGCGGGCGTCCTGGAAGTTGTTGCAGGTGGCGACGCGGGCGAGGGTCTGGCTGGGCTGCAGCGGCTCGCCGTCGCGGGCGTAGACGTAGCCGATCCGGCCCTGCGGCACGGTGACCAGGCGCGCCTTGTGGATGCGGTACTGCCAGCGCCACAGGCCGAAGTGGATGCCGCCGCGCAGCAGGTCGGCCTGGTAGCCGGCCTCGCCGTTGAGCGCGAGGATCGCCCCCGCGGTGACCGAGCCGGTGCGCGACCAGAGCTTCTCGACGACGCCGACGTAGTTGTTGGGGATGTAGCGGGTGGTCAACCAGGCGGCGACCAGGACCAGCGCCAGGGCGCCGGCCACGAGCGCCAGGACTTCCAGGTAGGGGGCGAACCGGGAGGCCGGGTCGCCCACCTGCGCGAGCAGGATTGCGAAGTTCGACATGGGATCACCGTCCGGCGGATTGCCGGGAATAGGGGGCGCTCGACGGCGGCGGTCCGGAGGGCGCGTGGGGCGCGGTCCGGGGGGCGCGAGACGGGAGTGCCCTTTCAAATGCGGCCGGGACACCACATCCCGGCCTTGCCGACGAGGTTAGCTGACGGGCTGGGGCTTGAAAGTACCCCGGGCCATCCAAGGCCCTTCGCCCCGGGGCCGCCGTGCGGCCCTTTGGGTCCCCCGCTCCCGCGCCGGGAAGCGCGAGATTAGGCATTCGCGTCCCTATTGTACGGCCGCAGGCGAGCGGAACAAGCATCCAGTCCGGGCGGCAACGACGAGGCCCCGCGCCCGAGGGGGGGCGCGGGGCCGTGGTGTCGGTGCCTGGACAGGGGAAGACTTCCCCCTGGCGCTGTCACTCCTGAATGGGCTCGCAGGCCATCGCGGGAGGCGAGCGGTCTTCGTACAGCACCAGATCCAGGAGGGAGGACAGGTCGCGGGACTGGGTCAGGTCCGCGGGCGCCACCGGCGCCCCGACGCGGTGGCGGTGCGGCCGGGCCGCCGGCTTGACCTTGCGCTTCTGCGGCGTGGGCTTGCCGACGATGATGGCGCCCTTCATGTCGGGGTGGACCCTGCAGTAGTATTTCTGCGCATAGTCGCCGGGCGGGAAGAACACGGGGTCCGACGTGTCGGTGTTGGTGCCCCCGGTGAGGTACCCCGTGTCGAACTTGACGCGGGGAGGCGGCTTGGCATCGCTGGTGGCGGTGTGGTCCTCACCCCGGTCCAGGTTCTTCCAGATCACCGAGTCGCCGCCGTTGATCGGGAGCGGTTTGCCGCCGTTGAACACGTGGTCCTGGATGAGGACCGTGTGCGTGACCGGCGCGGCCGCCTTGGCCCGCGGCGCCGCCTTTTTCGGCCGCTGCGACTCGGCCGTGCCGGGGGCGAGCAGCAGGGCCGCCGTGCCGGCGGCCGCGAGTAAACCCATACTGAAAGTCAGGAATCGGGACATGGTGGCCTCGCTGTGGCAGGGTACGGAAAGGG
>JBBRPS010000762.1:0-4849 GCA_038227745.1 Gemmatales bacterium
CAGGCCGCCGGGGCACGCTCCCTGGTCGTCAGCCTGTGGCGGGTCCACGACGCGGCCACCAGCGTCCTGATGGAAGAGTTCTACACCAACCTTTGGCAGCGGAAAATGTCGCGCCTGGAGGCGCTGCGGCAGGCGCAGCTGACCGTGCTGCGGCACCCCGGCCGCGTGCAGGAGCGGCAGAAGGAGCTAGTGAAGTTGGGCGTGCGCGGTCCAGAGGACGAGCCCGAACCGCTGCCCAAGGGAGGCACGCCCGCCGCGGCGCGCAGCCACCCCGCCCTGTGGGCCGCGTTCGTCCTCAGCGGCGACATCGGCCGGGTGCCGGAGGCGAAGAAGTGAAAGGATCTGTCAGGCTGGGTGGCGAACGGCGACAAGGCGGCCTGGCGGCTCGAGGCCGGTACGCTGGTCGTCCGGGCAAACGAGAAGGCCCGCGGCTGGCTCCTGAGCCCGCGCGACTACGCGGATTTCGTCCTCCGCTTCGAGTTCCGTTTCGAGCGCGGGGCCAACAGCGGCGTGACCTTCCGCGCCAGGCCAGATGACAACAAGGCGCTGGAAATCCAGCTGATCGACGAGTCCGGCCCCCAGCGCCTGCGCCCCGACCAGCGCACCGGAGCGCTCTATGGCCTGGCCGGTGTCCTCCCGTCCGAACTCAAACCCACGGGCGCCTGGAACGCCATGAAGCTGGAGGTGCGCGGGCCCTCGGTGAAGGTATGGAGGAACGGCAAGGGGGTGCTGGACACCGACCTGATCTTGTTCGCCGACCGCGCGGCCACCATCCCCGCCCTGACACATGCCTCGGGGCGCGTCGGCTTCCAGAACTGGGGCGGCACGGTGTGGTTCCGCAAGGTGGAGATCCTGGACCTCGCGCCCTAAAGAGCCTCCCTGGCGAGGAGACAGGGCGCCTGAGCAAGGGCCTTTTCGCGGGAAACCTCCCGCTCGTTGAACCGGCTGCTATAATCGGCGGTCGAGCATCGTGGCGGCTCCGGGCCAATGGCCCACCCGGGGGAGACACCTGCAATGACTCAGATGAAGGCACTCGTCAAACAAGGACCCGGGCTGGCCGTGCGGCGCGTGCCCCGACCGACGCTCATCGCACCGGAAGACGTGATCGTCCGCGTCGCCCTGGCCGGCCTGTGCCGCACCGACGTCTACGTCGCCGAGGGACACCTCCCCTGCCGCGACCCGCTCATCCTCGGCCACGAGTTCGCCGGCGTCGTCGCCGAGGTCGGCCCGGCGGTCCGCAATGTCGCGCCCGGCGACCGCGTCACGGTCATGCCGATCCTGGCGTGCCGAACGTGCGAGCAGTGCCGCGCCGGGGCCGAGGCGACCTGCGAACGGCGCACCATGCTCGGCGTCGATCGCGACGGCGGCTTCGCCGAGTTCATCGCGGTCCCGGCCCGCGCTGTCTACCGCCTCCCCACCACCTTCTCGTTCATGGCCGGCGCCTACATGGAGCCGGTCGCCGCCGCGCTCGCCGTCCTCAAGGCGGGCCTCCGTCCCGACGAGAAAGGGCTGATCTACGGCCACAACCGCATCGCCCTGCTCACCGAACGGGTGCTGCGCGCCCACGGCTTCACCGGCGTCGCCGTCCACGACCCGTCCCGCGACGAACGCCTCCCGACCAGCGCGTACCACTTCATCGTCGAGACCGTGGCGACGACCGAGGCGCTCGACGACATGATCCGCGCCGTCCGGCCACTCGGCACGATCGTCCTCAAGAGCCGCTCGTACCGACATGCGGGCATCAACCTGATCGAGGCGGTCAAGAAGGAGCTGACGTTCCGAGCGGTCAACTACGGCCCGTTCACGGAAGCCATCGCCCTGGTCGCCGAGGGCCGCGTCAGCCTGGACGGGCTGCTCGGGCCGGTCCACGACCTGGAGGAATTCCCGGCCGTCTTCGCCGCGTCGAAGCGCAGCGAGTCGGCCAAGCCCTTCTTCGCGCCCGGTGGCCGGCATGTGTGGGATCGTTAGCATTCTGTCGCCGTCGGCGCCGGTGGACGAGGCGGCGCTGCGCCGCGCCACGGACGCCCTGCATCACCGCGGGCCGGACGGCCGGGGCGTGTGGATTGCGCCCGACCGCCGCGTCGGCCTCGGCCACACACGGCTGAGCGTCATCGACCTGGAGACAGGCGCCCAGCCGCTGGCCAACGAGGACGGCCAGGTCATGGCGGTCGTCAACGGCGAGTTCTACGACTTCGAGAGGCTGCGGCGCGAACTGGAGGCGCGCGGCCACCACTTCCGCACGCGCTCCGACAGCGAGGTGCTGCTGCACCTGTACGAGGAGCACGGGGCCGGCTGCCTGCACCATCTGCGCGGCGAGTTCGCGTTCATCCTCTGGGACGGGCGCGACCGCACCCTGCTGGCGGGGCGCGACCGTTTCGGCATCAAGCCACTGTGTTACGCCGTCGTCGGCGAGGCGCTCTACCTGGCCTCGGAGGCGAAGGCGCTGTTCGCGGCGGGCGTGCCGGCGGCGTGGGACCGCGCCGCCTTCTTCCACGCCGCGAGCCTGCAGTACGTCCCGCCCGACCGCACCCTGTTCGCCGGCGTCTATCAACTCCCGCCCGGCCATTACCTGCTCGCCGACAGCGCCCGCGTGCGGACGCACCGCTACTGGGACCTCGATTACGCGCCGCCCGAGGAGTGGCTGCCCGAGCACGCCGTCGAGGAGCACGTGCGCGCCTTCGGCGAGCGCCTGGACGAGGCGGTGCGGCTGCGACTGCGGGCGGACGTGCCGGTGGCCTGTCACCTCAGCGGCGGTCTGGATTCCAGCGCTGTGCTGGGGCTGGCGCTGCGGCACAGTACCCGGCCGGTGGAGTGCTTCACCGTCAGCTTCACCGAGGAGCCGTACGACGAACTGCCCATCGCCGAGGAGACCGCGGCCCGCGCCGGCGTGCCGCTGCACCCGGTGCGCGTGGCGCAGGCCGACCTGCTCGACGCCCTGCCGGACGCGGTCTATTTCAGCGAGGGCCTGGCGATCAACGGCCACCTGGCGGCGAAGTTCCTGCTGAGCCGAGCGGTGCGGCGCGCGGGCTTCAAGGTGGTGCTGACCGGCGAGGGCGCCGACGAGGTGGTGGCCGGTTACCCGCACCTGCGCCAGGACCTGCTGCACGCCGAGGCCTCCGCGGGCGCCGACGTCCGCGAGAAGACCGCCCGGCTGCGCGCCGCCAACGATGTCTCCGCGGGCATCATGCTCTCGGAGGGCGGCACCCTGCCGCTGGACGCGGTCGAGCGGGCGCTAGGGTTCGTACCGGATTTCCTGCGGGCGAAGGCGGCGTTCGGCCGGCGCACCTTCGACCTCCTCAATGAGGACTTCAAGGCGGAGTTCGCCGGGCGCGACTGCTGCCGCGTGCTGCTGAACGGTATCGACGTCCGCGGCCAGCTCGCGGGCCGGCACCGCGTCGATCAGTCGCTGTACCTGTGGACGAAGCTGGCGCTGGCGAACTACATCCTGCGAACGCTGGGCGACGGGGCGGAGATGGCGCACGCGGTCGAGGGCCGGCTGCCGTTCCTGGACCACCACCTGTTCGAGTTCGTGCGCCGCCTGCCCGTGTCGATGAAGATCCGCGGCGCAGTGGAGAAGTACGTCCTGCGCGAGGCGGTGCGGCCAGTGATCCCCGATGCCGTTTACCGGCGCCAGAAGCACCCGTTCCTGGCGCCGCCGGTCAGCCGCTTCGGGGGGGCGCGGCTGGACGGGCTCCTGCGCGACGCGCTGGACGGCACCGCCGGCGCCTCGGTGCCGTTCTACGATCGGGCGAAAGTGCTGCGCCTGCTGGACGACCTGCCGCGCCTGGACGAGCGCGAGCGTGCGGCGGCGGATCCCGTGCTGATGACGGTGCTGACCGCGTGCTTGCTCCACCGGCGCTTCAACCTGTAGGGGGAGGGGGCGATGAGCGATGTCTCGGAGAGTTGGTGGGAGTCTTTCTTCGATGACGCCTACGCGGACGTGGCGCTGGTCCGCCGTGACCGCGACGCCGCCGAGCGGGACGTCGGCTTCCTGATGGAGCAGCTGCGGCTCGAACCCGGCTGCACCGTCTTCGACCAGTGCTGCGGTGTCGGTGGGCTGTCACTGCCCCTGGCCCGGCAAGGTGTGCGCGCGAGTGGCGTGGACGCGAACGAGAGCTACGTCCGCCGGGCGCGCGCCGAGGCCGGAGCACTGGAACTCCCATGCACCTTCCACGCCGGAGACGCCTTCGTTTTCGTGCCGGCCGAGCCGTGCGACGGCGCGTTCAACTGGTACACCAGCTTCGGCTACACCGAGGACGACCGGCGCAACGCGCGGATGCTGAGGCGTGCCTTCGAGGCCCTGAAGCCCGGCGGCCGCTTTGCCCTGGACTACCCCAACGTGTCGCGCGTGCTGCGCGACCTCAAGGGCTGCATGCTCCTCCGCCACGCGACGGACGGCAGCGAGCTGCTGGTGATCCGCGAGACGACGGTCAACCTGGCCCGGGGCATGTTCGAGCAGCGCTGGACGTTCGTCGGCCCCGACGGCCGGCGGCGCGAGAAGCACGGGGCGACGAAGCTGTACCTGCCGCACGCGCTGCGCGAGCTGCTGACCGCGTGCGGGTTCGAGGACGTGGGACAGTACGGCAGCAGCGGCGGCGAGGGGCTGACGCTGGACAGCCCGCGCTGCATCTGTGTGGCGACCAGGCCGGGGTGAACTCTCTACGCGCCGAGGTAATACCGGCTCAATGCGGACGGGTTCCCTGGCTTGCTCGCAAGCGCATGCCCGGCTAGAGCGCTTTGCATTCGGGTGTAGTGGGGGGGCGCTTTGGAGTGCGGCGCTCGGCGCCGCTTTCGGTCTTTCTTTCGTAGTCCCGCGGCCCGGCCAGAGGGAAAGAAAGAGAGAAAGCGG
>JBBRPS010000763.1:0-4846 GCA_038227745.1 Gemmatales bacterium
AACTCCGCATTCCTCTTGAGTCGGCCTTCTGGCACGGACCTTGCCTAAGGGTAAATGGATAAAGGACAAAGGGCCTGCCAAAGAGGCAGCACCCCTTTGTCCAACAGAGGTCCCCCCATGACGCGCAAGATTGCTCCTCGTTCGACCGCTTCCCGCCGTGTCACCGCCGGCCCGGCATCTGGCGTCACCCCGGCCTCTGGCGCCACCCCGGCCTCTGGCGCCACCCCGGCCTCTGGCGCCACCCCGGCCCCTATCGGTGTGGACGGCGACGTCCACGTCGGCGTCGATGGCGCCGTCACTCTGGATGCCCAGACTGCCCATCCCGATGAGGACAAGGCCGCCCAAGTCCTGCTCCAAAGCGGGCGTTACTTCGTCGTGCGCACCGAGGACCAAGGCTTTGGCGAGTCGGTGCGCTCCATGGTCGTTCACTTCGAGGCCGGCGAGATCCCGGCCCTCATCAAGTGCTTCGGCGTGGTAACCGACAACGTCGCGCAAAGGGCCGGCGCCATCCGGATCGACCCTGCCGCCACCGCCAGCGCGCCACAGTACAAGGACCTGCCGGAGGCCGCCGCCGCCACCGCCCAGGCGGCCACCGATTTCGTCGTCGAAACCCACAACGCCCATCCCGATGTGCAGTTCTTGAAGGAAGGGGGGCAGACCCTGCAGGGGCTTCTGGCCCTGGACAACATCCTCACCGCGAGCAGCGCCCACCTGGCGATGACCGCCGCGCCGCTGGCGCGGGAGCTCGCCTCCCAGGTGAGCGCGGTGTGCGTGGCCGCGCAGCCGGAGCTGTCGCGCAACCCGGGGCTGGAACGGACCCTGAAGCCGGCGTTGGACTACACCGCGACGCGGGTGATCAAGGGGCAGCGGACCAAGAAGAAGATCCAGTCGGTCAAGAAGAAGACCATCGCCGACACCACCAAGAAGCTAACCGGCCCCGGCGCTGTCTGACCGCGAGGCGGCGCTATCCGAGCGGCAGGCGGTGCTGGAAAGCGGCGCCGGCTGGGCGCAGCAGGCGGCGGCGGCAGGTCAGCCGCTGGGCGCATTCCTGTTGGCGACGCTCTCGCAGATGCGCGCCGAGCGGGAGGGTCTGTGCGCCGAACAGGCGGCGGCGGCGACGACAATGGCCCAGGCCGAACAGGCGCGGGCCGAGGCCCAGGCGATGCAGCGGGCGGCCGGGGAGGCGGAAAAACGGACTGCCGAACAGGAGCAGGCCGCCGCCGAGCGGACCCGGGCGGCACAAGAGGCGCTGGATTTTGCCCAGGTGCAGCAAAAGCAGGCCGAGGAGACGCTCGGCTCGGCGCGAAAGCAGTCCGAGGAGATGCTCGGCGCGGCGTGGCAGCAGGCCGCGGCCACGGAGCAGGAACAGACCGGGCTGGCAGCGCAGCAAAAGCAGGTGTTGACACGCGAGGCGGAGCTGGCCCGGAGCGAACTGGACCTGGCGGAGCGAGGGCAGGGCCTGGAGGTGCGAGACCAGGCCCTGCGGGCCCTGGAGGGGCAGGTGGGCGAGCAGCAAGCCGACCTTGTGCGACGGGAGAAGGAGCTGGCCGAGCGCAGCTTTCGGGTGCACCAGGTCCAGATGCGCGAGATGAAGGTGGACTGGAAGGAGTGGCCGCAGAGCCTGGACGAGGTGCTGGAGTTTATCCGCGCCCTGTCGCACAAGGTGAACCTGTTGTGCACCCAGGAGGGGCGCAAGTTCCTGGAGCGGGACGACGGCCTGCTGTTCTCGGAGATGGAGCAGGTGCGCGACGCGAACCGGGCCTCGATCGCGGCGCGGGCGTCGGTGGACAAGCTCATGGACAAGATCATAAAATGCTACGAGATGTACCGCCCCGAAGAGCTGGCGGAGTTCAATGAGCGACGGCGGGTGGCGAAGCTGGCCGAGGAGCAGGCCGCGTCCCTGAAGTCAGGATATGCCACGGGCGACGATTACGACTACGACGACGACGATGACGATGACGATGACGACGACGACAGTGGGGAGGGCAGCGGCGGTAGCCCGAACGCCAGCGGCGCCAGCGGCGCCAGCGGCGGCACGAGAAACGCCACCCGTCCCGAAGGCAACCCGAGAAACGCCGCAGGCCCCGAAGACAGCCCGAGAAACGCCGCCCGTCCCGAAGACGGCCCGAGAAACGCCGCCCGTCCCGAAGGCGTGGGTGCTACCGGCCGCCCGCCTCGTCCTGCCGCCCCGTCCACGCATCAGGGCGACACCTCCGTGGGTAACGGTGTGATCCTGGAAGGCGCCAGCCCGGCCAAGGCCGCCGCCACCACCTTGTTGCAGACTCTTGAGGCGGCTCCCCCGGCCTGGACCTCCTTGTCCGATGAGGCTCGGGCCTCCATCTGGGCGATGGCGCAGCACTGCGCCGACCTGTTCATCCGGTCCAGCTCCTGCGTCGAAGGGCGCAATGGTCAACTGGCTCTCCGACACCACCATCTTCACCGCATCTCCACCAGCCGCCTCTGCGCCCTCACTGTGATCCAGAAGTACATGGCCAAGGGCCGGGTGAGCACCGAGATCGTGAACATGATCCGGGAGATGCGTCACCGGTGGATGACCGTGATCATCGCCAGCCAGGACCCCGAGGCACTGGAGTTCGAGGTACACAAGCTGTCGACGATCACGGTGGTACACAAGACCCGATCGAACGATTCGCTAAAGGTCTTGAAACGCGGCAACGCGGCGTGGGAGCCGGTGACCATCGGCGAGCTGGCGGCGCAGGAGCGCGGGGAGGCGTACGTGGCCACGGCGGAGGCCTCGCAGGATGAGTGGAAGTTGAACGCCTGCCCGATCCGCATCCGCCCCACCTGCGCCATGCCCGGCGGCACCACACAGACCGCCGTGGCCGAAGACAACTGAGCCAATGCCGGAATCCGGCACCGGCGCTTCTCACAGACCTCAAATGCCGGAATCCGGCACCGAGTTCCGATCTCCAAATATTGCCCACCTCAGTCGCCGGACGGGTCGCCAAAAACAGCCGCTTGCCGCCGCCTGCTCCAGGGGCGGGTACGTGCCTGCCCGGGGGCCGCGGCTCAGTTCAACTCGACGGTTGCACGTCCCTCGCTCGACCGGCCCTGTGCTCCTCTCCATCGCATCGGCTCGCGACGGTCCTGCAATCGCCTATTAGTTTGGCGGCACCTTAGAGCGGTGAGCAATCGGATTGATTGAAATCTGGGTCGTCGCTGGCTGAGGGCCAACTCTATCTGCGACATCCCCATGAATCCGGCTGCGCTGCGTGTCCACTGCGTTGATGGTGCCGGCTCATCCGCGCCGCCCACCAGCACTCTCTTGCCGTCGAAGGCCACCGCCACCTGCTGGATCGGAGCAGCCCCGTGCGCCCGCAGCTCGGCGGCATAGTCTTTCTCCAGAAGCTGCTTTTCGCCGCGGCCCTTGGCCTTGGACTTCACCTTCAGTTCCAGGACGACCCCGGGCTGTCCGGGTTCGGTGGGCAGGATCATCACGTCGTAGCGCCCATGGCCCCCTTCCGATGGTCCACCTCGTCCACTACCACGGTGTGTTCGGGCCTCACTCCAAGGACCGCGGCTTCGTGGTGGCACAGGCGGAAGGAACCGGGGAGGTGACCGCCAAGAAGGCCACCGACCAAGCGCGGGAAGCGGTAGGACCCCGGCGTGAGCGATCAGCGGATCGACTGAAGTGGGCCGAGCTGATGAAGAAGACGTGGGCCTTGGACGTACTGGCCTGCGCTTGCGGAGGGCACAAAAGGTTTTTGTGCTGTGTCCTTCGATCCACAGGCACTGGCGGCGATCAAGGCAGCCCTGCAAAGAAAAGGCACCCGGGCGAGGGCCAGCGCGGGGCTCAGAAGATGAACTGCGGCCCGATGTACGTGTCGATCAGCAGCGCGGACTGCCCACCGCCAAAAGCCCCCAGCAACGTCAGATCGACAGTGACCCCGAAGTGCTCACCGCCCAGGTAGAAGCCCCCTCCGCCGCCGACCATCCCGTACCCCAGCAGCACCGAGTCCACGCAGGTCCCCTCCCCCGGGCACACCCGGTTCAGGTTCGGCGTCATCGACTTCGGGTCCTGCAAATTGTAGCCCTTGATCTTCCCGACGCTGCTGCACCCCTCCGGGTCCCGCGTCGAGTCAGTCATGCCGTTGTAGTTCGCGCTGCACGCATCGGTTGGCTGAAACACCGAGGTCGGGTCCGGCGCCCCGTTCGCCATCGGCTTCGAGCCCTCGATGTTCAGCCCCCCCCGCCAGAACCCACCGCCGATGTCGAAGTGCACGTACGGCCGGAACATGCTCTTCCGGTTGAACTGGTAGCGCAGCTTGACCAGCCCGATGTAGCCGAAGTTCACCTTGCTGGTGGTCGCATAGCAGGGCGACATGCCCGTGCATACTCGCGGCGTTCCGGTGCTGTCGGCGGTGTTGTTCAGGAACACCTCGATGCGGTGGCTCATCCCCAGGGTCAGCCCCTGGTAGATGTATCCGCCGATCTCCCCCCGCAACGCCAGGCCGCTCCACACGAAGCCTCCCGACGACGCCCGCGCCGGCTGGTACTGGGGCATCGGCTTGCTGGTATAGTAGTACGCGATCTCCGTGGTGGTGCCCGACGGGACTACCGCCCCCCCCGTGCCCAGGGCGATGTCGAAATAGACGTGCTCCCGGAACGGCTTCGGCGCCCGCTCCGCGGCCTGATCCTTGCGCACCTGCGCCAGCGGGTCCTCTTCTTCCCCGGCGGTGCCGGCCGAGGACGCCTTGCCGCCAACCACACTGACCACGAAAGGGCTCTCCGGCGAGCCCTGCTTGCCGATCACGCCGCCGGCCGGGCCATACGTCTCCAGGTAGTACTGCAACGAACGACCGCTGACCGCGTCGGCGGGGATGTA
>JBBRPS010000764.1:0-4841 GCA_038227745.1 Gemmatales bacterium
AAGGATGTTGGCGGGCTTGAGGTCGCGGTGGACGATGCCGCGCTGGTGCGCCGCCTGCACGGCCCGCGCCAGCGCCTCCACCAGTTCGGCGGCCGCCCGCGTCGGCTGGGGCGTGCCGGCCAGGCGCTGGTCGAGCGGCTTGCCCTCGATGAACTCCATCGAGAAGAACGGATGGCCGGCCTGCTCGCCGATCTCGTGGATCTGGACGATGTTCGGGTGCTGCAGGCCGGCGACCGCCTCGGCCTCGGCGTGGAAGCGGACGAGCAGCACCGGCGCGGCGTGGGCGCCGCCCAGGACCATCTTCAGCGCGACGATGCGGTTGAGGCCCTTCTGCCGCGCCTTGTAGACCACGCCCATGCCGCCCCGGCCCACCTCGGCGAGGACGTCGTAGCCGGGAATCACCGGCAGGTGCGCGCGTTTCCGGGGCAACGGCGCCAGGGGGCGGTGCTCGGTGGCGGCGTTGGGGTCGGCGGCGGGCTCCCTGTCCGGCAGGGACGCATCGCCCTCTGCAACCGGCGCGTCGGCCAGCCGCTGCAGCGTCTCGTCCAGGGAGCCGGGCGGGGGGGCGAGGTCCTTCGGCGGGCGGCGGGTGGAAGGGGCGGCCGAGATGTCGGCGGACGGACTGTCGGCCCGCCCGGCCGGCGCGCGCAGCCCGCCTGCCGGCAAGGTCACACTCTGCTGCGACGCTGCCCCTTCGGCCGGTGCGCCTTCCGGCTGGGCCGGTTTCGCCATGACTTCCCTCCGGTGCCCGCGCCCCATGTGCGGGGTGCTGAACCTTGATTGTGGCGGCGCCGGCGCGTGCGGGGCAAGAGGAAAGGCGGGAATCGCGCGGCCGCTGCCGTTCACGGTGTCTCGAGCACCGGCACCGACTCCAGCACCTCGCGCACCACATCGAGAGACGTCTTGCCCTCCACCTCCGCCTCCGGCCGGACGATCAGCCGGTGTCCCAGCACGCCCGGGGCGATGGCCTGCACGTCCTCGTGGGTGAAGTAATTCCGCCCGGCCAGCAGTGCCCGCGCCCGCGCACAGCGCAGCAGGCAGAGCGAGGCGCGCGGGCTGGCGCCCAGGGCCACGTCCGGGTGGGCGCGCGTCGCCTCGGCCAGGCCGACGATGTACGTCAGCAGCTCGTCGCGGCCGTAGACCGAGGCCAGCTGCTGCTGCGCGTCGAGGATCAGCTCGGGCGTGAACAGCTCCTCCACCTCGACGGTCGGCCTGCTGTGGAGCTTCAGCATGGCGATCTCCTGGCGCGGGTCCGGGTAACCCATCTCGACGCGGAGCAGGAAGCGGTCGAGCTGCGCCTCGGGCAGGCGGTAGACGCCCTCCTGCTCGACGGGGTTCTGCGTGGCCATCACCATGAACGGCTGCGGCAGCGGCAGCGTGGTGCCCTCGATCGTGACCTGGTTCTCCTGCATCGCTTCGAGGAGGGCGGCCTGCGTCTTGGCGGGGGCGCGGTTGACCTCGTCGGCGAGGAGCACCTGGCAGAACAGCGGCCCCTTGCGCAGCACGAAGTCGCTCGTCTTGCGGTCGAAGATGTACGTGCCGGTCACGTCGGAGGGCAGCAGGTCGGGGGTGAACTGGATGCGCTGGTACTGCGTGCCGAGGATGCGCGCGAAGGTCTTCGACAGCGTCGTCTTGGCGACACCGGGGACGCCCTCGAGCAGGACGTGGCCGGCGGCCAGGAGAGCGACGAGGAGCTGGTGCGTGACGTGCTCCATGCCGACGACGACGCGCGCCACCTCGGCGAGGGTGCGCTCGCGGAGTTGGCGCGCCCGCTCCGCCCACTCCTTGATGGCCGTGCCGTCGTCGCCGATGTCGAGCCTGCCTGTCATGGGGCTCTGTCCGGGGGTGAGGGGCGCGAAGCTGGCTTGCCGTTTCGCGTTTGCTGTCGATCCGTTCGTCACGTCGCGGGGGGCTGGCCGTTCTGCTCGAACCGCAGCGAACCGTCATCGAGGGCAGTGCGAACGCGGGCCAGCGCCGCCAGCACGCCCGGGAACTCGCCGGCAGTAACGGGCGGCGGGGCTTCGCCGTAGGCCAGCCGCCACAGGCGCTCGACGTCGCGCCGCAGCCGCCGGCCGCCGTGGACGACCTGGGGCGGGGCTTCAGGGCGCTCGCCCGCCGCGCCCGGCCCCTCGAAGCAGAGCCGGGCCAGGTCGCGCGCCGCCTCGCCGCAATGGCCTTCCTGCACGGCGGCGTGGCGGCGACGGACGACGGTCGGCGGTTGTTCGGTCTGCCGTGCCGCACCGGCGGCCACCAGGGGCGCCGCGACTTCGGCCCGGTGGTGTACCCGCACCAGACGGACCAGCCCATAGAGCAACAGCATGCCCGAGACGCTGAGGAACAGGCCGCGCAGGATGCGCTCGCGCGGGACGTTGTCGAGGATCAGGCGGTTGAAAAAGTTCTCCTCCTCCAGGCCGCGCAGCACGTGGTTCACGATTTTGAGCGGGGGCAGCGGCGGCTGGAGTAGCGGCACGTCGAACGTCGTGACGGGCCGGCCGTCTTCGAGGAACAGGGCGTACTTGCGCCGACCTCCGTTCGTCAGCCAGCGGACGCTGTTCCACGCGAAGGCGAAGTTATCGTTGTCAGTTCGCCCCATCATGCCGTTCATGAAGACGCTCGGCGCGGAGAGGACCAGCACCCGCCGCCCTTCCTGTACGGCGTCCGCCTCAGGCGTGCCGAACGCAACGGGCAGCCAGGCGAACTGAGGATCCGTCTCATCCACGCACCCGAGCGGGAAGCGGGCCAGCAGTGCCAACTCGTTGCCCGGCAGTCCCGTCACATAGCTCGGCCGGTTGGTCGCGATGCCGCGCTCCAGCCCGCGAAAGACGGGGTGGCTCGGTTTCGAGAAGTGCTTGATAAGGGGGCAGGCCGGTTGCCCCTGGTAGGCCAGTCCCGGCACTGTCCTCTGGACGCCCGCGTGGACCTCGACGCCGTGCCCGTTGACTTCCACGCCGAAGACATTCAGCCGGCCCCGGTCCGCCTGGTCGGTGGCGATCAGCACCGCCCCGCCGCCATCGCGGAACCGGGCCAGCCACGCAGGGCCAATGTCCTTCAGCCCGCGCGTGTCACCGAACACCATGAGCAAAGTCTCCCCCGCGGGGGCCGCACGCAGAGCCGCGACGCTCTTCAAGGGCTCGAGTCGATGCAGGTTGAGGATATGCCGAAAGGCATGGCTTCCCTCGAAGGGAACCACGGCCCGCGCTTGCTGGGCGGACGCGGGCCGCACGGCGAGCAGGCAAGCGACCAGGGCGGCAGTGACAGCGCGGGGCGTCATGCGGCGGCTACCCCGGCCAGGAGACAGAGGTTGCGGCGTGCGGCGGCGATTTCCGCGTCGGCGAACGGCTCGTCGCCGGGCGCGTAACGGGCCTGTTCGTACAGCACGGCGAGTTCCACCGCCGCCGCGCCCTTGTCGCCCGAGTCGGCGGCCGCCACAAGGCCGCCGGCAATCTCGTGGTGGTTGCGCGTGCGCGCCTCCGGTCCCAGCAGCAACAGGGCGAGGTACTCGAACGCACGGACCAGCTCCGCCTTGGTGGACACCCGTGCGGGGTTGACCGGCCAGGGACCGAGCTGCGCGTCCAGGGCGAGCGGGCGCCGCGCCTGCCACGCGGTCCGACCGACGAACCGCCAGAGCAGGAAAGCGACCAGCACGACGAGCGCCACCCACAGCAGCCCTTCGAGTGCGGCCAGGCCGCCGCCGATCGCCCCGGCGCCCTGTAGCCCGGGAAAGCCGCCGGGCCGCCGCGGCGCCCAGCCGCCGAACCCGGGCAGGCTGAGATTGAGCTTCGGCCGCGGCACCGACGGCAGCGAGACGTTCGGCATTTTCAGCCGGCCGAGATCCGGGAGCGACAGGTTCATGCCCTTCGGCAACTGCAGGCGGTCCAGGCCCTGGGCGGGGAGGTTGAGCTTGCCGGGGAGCCGGTCCGACAGGATGCCCTTCAGGTCGCGCACGGCCCGCTGCCACGCCGGCGACTCCAGCAGGCGCTCGCCGAGGCGCGAATGTTCCGCGTCCTTCCACACGTCCTGCGCCCAGCGCGCCAGTCTCTCCTGCAGTTCTGGATCCGCCGCCGCCGGCACCTGCGGGTTCGCTGCGGGCAGCGCCGGCTTCGGCCCGCTATCCCCCTTGTGTTGAAGCGGGACGTCGGGCGGATCGATGGGGTCGGCCGGAAGTTTTCGACCGTCGGGAGGCACCGGGGGCTTGCTCTCCAGCGCACGCTCGATCGCCTTGAGTTGATCGGGGTTCGGCTTGAGGTCGCCCGGTGCCTGCTTGCCGAGCCATTCCTGGATCTGCTGGCGCAGCTTCGGATCCTGCTTGAGCCTGTCCAGGTCCAGCCCTTTCAGGCGCTTCTCGGGCAACGGTAACCCGCCACCCTGCTGGATGGCCTTGTCGAGGAGTTTCCGCAGTTCCAGCCACCCGCGCTTTTCGAGGAGCTTATCGTTCAGGATCTGGCTGAGGTCGCCGTCGGGCGGGAGGGCGACGTAGGTCTTCTTCTCGGAACGGGGCTGGGCGTGCGCCAGTTCCGCGAAGATGAGGAGCACGAAGCCCACCAGGAACGGCGCAAGGCGGCGCGGTGGTCTCATGGGTTGCTCCTCGACCGGAGGGGACGTAACGGGGGAAGCGGCCTGTCCGACGGCGCCGCCCACTCCGCGCATTCTACAAGGGAGAGGGCGGTCAATGCAAGCAAGAGGAGCGTTCGCCGTGGAGGCGGGGCGCACGACACGGTTTGCACCTGCCGGGGGGAAGTCCTACACTGTCCTGAGCGAACGCGACCCCATTTTCCCCCCAAGTCCTGAAAGGGGCCAGGGATGGCACACGCCGAGAAGCGTACCTCCGCAGTAGAAGAAGT
>JBBRPS010000765.1:0-4828 GCA_038227745.1 Gemmatales bacterium
CGAAGGTGGTGAAGCAGCGCGAGGAGGAGATCCTCGTGGCCCAGACCGAGGTCACGAAGTACCGCCAGGAGGCGCTGACCAAGGAGGACATTGCCAAGAGCGCCGTGCAGCGGGCGCAGAACCTCCTCAAGCAGCTCCAGGAGAAGGAGCTGCAGCTTGTCAAGCAGCTGATTGGTGGGACGGGCACCGCCGGCACCACCGCGGTGGGCAAGGCGAACTACGAAAACCCGCCGCCGGCCTACGTCAAGGGCCGGATCGAGAAGATCGACGCGAAGGACCGCAACCTCGTGCAGGTCTCGATCGGCAGCGACGCGGGCGTGAAGGAGGATCACACCCTGGAGGTGTACCGCCTGCGGCCGCGGCCGGAGTACCTGGGTCGGCTGCGCATCGTCGAGGCACGGCACCAAACGGCGGTCGGGCGGCTGATGCGCTCGCCGACCGGGGGCCAGGCCCCGCTGCAAGAGGGCGACGAGGTCGCCAGCAAGATCCGCTGAGGCAGGGCCCCGACACCGTTAGCCAGAGGTATTCTGATGGCCCCCAAGAACGACGGCGGGGAAACGAAATCCATGCCCGCCAACGATGCGTGGACGGGCATGCTCGCGATTTCCCTGGTGGCGCTGATCGCCGGCTGCGTGCTGATTTTCCTGGACTGGCAGAACTACTCGGACAAGCCGGGCACGTTCAAGCCCCCGGCGATCGTTCACGAGCCGGAGGCGAAGGAGGTGGAGCCGCCGCCCGACGCCAAGGGCGGGATGCCGAAGGCTGCGCCCGTGGAAAAGGCGCCCCCCGCGAAATAGCGCGCCTCCGTCGGACAAGCGAAGACGTGACGAACCCCACCCGCGCGACTGCTCGTCGCGCCTCATTCGGCTTGCATGCTCTCGCTCAGCTTGCTCAGCGCCTCGCTCTCGATCTGGCGGACGCGCTCGCGCGTCAGGCCGAGGCATTCGCCGATCTCCTTGAGCGTCTTCGGCTCCTCGTCGTCCAGCCCAAAGCGCATGCGCAGCACCGTGGCCTCGCGCTTGTCCATCTTGTCCAGCAGGTCCATGACGTGGTGCAGGTCGTCCGCCTCCACCATCTCCATGTCCGGCGACTTCGAGTGGCCGTCCATTACCATCTCGTCCAGCGACCAGCCGCTCTCGGGCTGGTCGCTCTGCGGAGCGGCGTTGTACACCCGGATCGCCTTCTTGATGATCGCCAGCTTCTTCTTCGGCAGGTCCAGGCTCTTGGCGACCTCTTCGTGCGTCGGCGGCCGGCCCAGGTCGTCCTGGAGTTTCGCCGTCGCCCGGCGCCACTTGGCAAGCAACTCCACCATGTACGCCGGAATGCGGATCGTCTTGGCCGTGTTCACCAGCGCCCGCTTGATCGACTGCTTGATCCAATAACTGGCGTAGGTGCTGAAGCGCGTGTTCATCGACGGGTCGAAGCCCTCGACGGCGCGCAGCAGCCCCAGGTTGCCCTCCTCGATCAGATCCTGCAGCCCCAGTCCCTTGCCGGTGTAGCCGCGGGCGATGTTCACCACCAGGCGCAGGTTGGCGCGCACCATCCGGTCCCGGGCCTCGCTGTCGCCGTCCTCGATCTTGTAGGCGAGTTCCTTTTCTTCGTTGGCGTTCAACAGGGGCGTTTCGTTGATCTCGCGGAGGTAGGTCTCCAGTGGCGACTGCACTGAAGGACCTCGTTGGCGGCGTGGTCGTGTCATTGTGGGTGTTCCAGCGCGAATAGGGGCCCCAGTCAGGTGCGGCGCCCTGCCGCAAGTTCAACGGAAAGCCGGGCGGGAACGCGGAGGGCGAGTCTGGACCCGAACAAACGTCCACACGGCGGCGGGTGGGCGGTGGGTCGAGACCGGGCCGGTTCCGGGCTTACAGGAATGGGTATCGTCTCGACCGCGCAAGCGCCTGGACCCCGGTCGCCGGAACTTTGCCCGGCGGGGTCACGCCGCCCGGCGCTGTTTTGCACAACCGGCGCAGGCGGATCCCGGGGGTCGGGGAAGCCACCCGTGGGCTTGAGCGCCCCAGTGCCGTCCCCGGTCACTTGCCGCCCGGCGGCAATGGCTAGCGAGTTGGATGCCCGAGAATAAGTGATTGTAGCAGGGGAGCCATTCCAAAGACAAGGAGACAAGGGGACAAGGAGAGGGGTAGTCAAGCCCACGGCTCGCACCCCGTGGAGCTCGTTGTCGTCTTGTCTTGTCCTCCCTGGTATGATGATTCTCAGAATCGTATGATAACGTCCGGCAAGGCGACCGCTGTCCCCGGCGACGTGCCTGCGAGGGAATCATGCCGCACCTGCTCCGACCCGCCCTGGCCCTGGCCGCGCTGGCCCTGCTGGCGCCGGCGGCGTGGCCGCACTTCAACATCCTGCTGCCCGAGTCGCCGTCGGCCCGCAGCGGCGAGACGGTGACGTTCCTCTACCGTTTCGGCCACCCCTTCGAGCACGAGCTGTTCGACGCCCCGCCGCCCGCCCGCGTCTTCGTCCTCGCGCCCGACGGTCGCAAGACGGAACTCGCGAAGGCGCTGGAAAAGGTCAAGGCGCCGACGCCGGACAAGAAGGAAGTCACGGCGTACCGCTTCCGCTTCAAGCCGGAGCAGCGCGGCGACTACACGTTCGTGCTGCAGACGCCGCCGATCTGGCTGGAGGAGGACCAGGAGTTCGTGCAGGACATCGTCAAGGTGGTCCTCCACGTGCAGGCGCAGAAGGGCTGGGACGCCGACACGGGGCGGCAGTTCAAGATCGTGCCGCTGACGCGGCCGTATGGGTTACAGCCCGGGACCGCGTTCCAGGCGCAGGTGCTGGCCCCGGCCGACCCGCTGGCCAGTCCCGAGGTGCTGGCCGCTGGCAAGCCGCTGGCGGGCGCCCTGGTCGAGATCGAGCGCTTCAACACGACGCGGCCGCAGAAACTGCCGCCTGACGAGCAGCGGACGCGGACCGCGAAGACCGACCCCAACGGCGTGGTGACCGCGTCGCTGACGGAGTCGGGGTGGTGGGCGATCACCGCCCAGCGCGACGGCGGCAAGCGCGAGCACAAGGGCAAGTCCTACCCGGTGCGCCAGCGGGCGACCCTTTGGGTGTGGGTCGATGCGAAGGGGACGGGGAACTGAGAGACCTCAGTTCCGCGGGGCGCGGCCCGTGAGCTTGACCGGGGAAGGGTGGAACATGCCGCTGTGGGCCGTCCACATCGCCGATGGCGTCCTCACCACCGAATGGTGGGCGAGTGGCTTCGTCGCCGCCGCGGTGCTCGCCGCCCTCGGCGCCTGGCGTATCCGCGACGAGGAGATCCCGCGCGTCGCCCTGCTCACCGCGGCGTTCTTCGTCGCCTCCTCGTTCCACATCCGCGTCGGGCCGACCAGCGTCCACCTGCTGCTCAACGGCCTCATCGGCGTTATCCTCGGCCCACGCGCCTGCCTCGCCATCCCCATCGGCCTGTGGCTGCAGTACCTCCTCATCCAGCATGGGGGCTCCTCCACCATCGGGATCAACAGTTGCGTGATGGCGGTGCCCGCTCTGCTGGCGTGGCTCCTGTTCGCCCTGCTGCGCCGCGTCCCGTGGAGCCGCCGGCCCTGGTTCCGCGCGCTGCTCGTCGGCTTCTGCAGCGTGGCCTGGATCCTCAGCGTCATCTACAGCGTGACACTGCTCTGCACCAACGGCCTCAGGACCGTCACGGCCCTCGACACCTCCTCGGCCGACTCCCTCACCTTCCACCCGCTGACGCTGGCCGGCGCCGTCTTCGCCGCCGTGCTGCTGGCGTACGCGGAGCGGCGGTTGGGCAACGCGCCGGAGTTCGCCCTCGGCCTGCTGGTCGGCGAAGTGGCGGTGCTGGCGACGATCGCGCTGAACTGCCTGGTGCTGCTGTGGGGCGGTGAGGAGGACTGGCTGACACCCGCCCTCATCATGGTCGTCGCCCACCTGCCCATCGCCGCCGTCGAGGGCGTGATCGTCGGCTTCACGGTCGGCTTTCTGGCGAAGGTCAAGCCCGACATGCTCGGCTGGACGGCGCCGCCTCCCGCGGCCGTCCCGGAGAGAGAAAACCATGCGACGTCGCTTTTCGCCGGCGCCCCGCCTCACCATGCTCCTGGCCTTGCTGGCGATGCTGGCCCAGGCCCGCGAAGCGCGAGCCCACCGGCTGGAAGGTGAGTACCGCGTCCTGCCCGGCCAGAAGGTCCAGGTCGAGAGCTGGTTCGAGACGGGCGATTCCCCGTACGGGGCCAAGGTGCGCGTCTACCGCGCCGACGACAGTCTCCTCTTCGCCGAGCCGGGCGAGCTGAACGAGAAGGGCGTCTACGTTTTCCGCTACGAGAAGGTGGAGAAGCTGCGCGTGGTGGTGTCGGCGGGGGCGGGGCACCGCAAGGAGATGACGATCTCCGCGGCGGAACTGGCCAACCCCGGCACGCCGGCCGCGCCAGCCGTGCGAGCGGAGAAGACGGGGGACGCCGAGGGACAGCCGGCGCGCCAGCGCAGTCCCGAGCCTCCCGTGAAGGAACTGCTCGCGGGCATCGCCTTCTTGCTGGCGTTGGCGGCGTTCGTCCTCAGTGTGCGCAACGCGCGGCAGCTCGCCGAGCTGCGCCGCCTCCATGCCACCGGCCCACCTCACGAGCAACACATCCACGAGGGTGAGAGATGAGCGAGGGGTGGACGCGGATGGACCGTGCAGGCGGGACGCCTGCACCACAAACCGAACAGCCACCGCCAGGGCCGGGGGGCGCACGACATGGTTCGTAATCAGCCGGCACGGCGGTAAGGGCGCTGGCCCGTGGCCGCCGCCTGCCGGCGCTGCCAGAACGCCTCCAGCGGCTGGTCCTCGCTCAGGTGGTCCGCCCGCACCTGCAGGATCGCCTCG
>JBBRPS010000766.1:0-4820 GCA_038227745.1 Gemmatales bacterium
CGCCCAACACGACGGTGTCGAGCGAGGGCCTGCGCATGGACGCCAAGACCTTCACGAACATGCTCAGGCCGGTGCAGGAGTGCAACGCCGACGTGCCGCGCGCGTTGTGCGACCTCGTCCACCGCTGCCTTTCTTTCGCGGCGCCAAAACGGCCGGAGCGCGTGAGCGAAGTACAGGAGGTGCTGAAGCACCTGGCGGAAGACCTCGTCCAGTCGCCGGACGACCGCCTCGAGGCGATGGAATGGTAGAAACAAGGAAAAAGGCAAAAGGAAAAAGGCAAAAGGGAAGAGAGGCAAGAGACAGGCGGAGCACGAGTGGCTTCCTTTTGCCTTTTTCCTTTTACCTTTTTCCTTGAGCGAGGAGCGCCCCCCATGGCTGAGTACACCGATCGCGAACACTACATCCCGCTGCGCGTCAGCGACCTGGTCGAGCTGCTCTGCACCGACAAGGGCCTGTCCCGGGAGGACGCGGACACGTTCCGCCAGTTCTGCCGGCTGGTGACGGCCACCTACCACTTCGAGTATTACCAGAAGCTCGAAGAGCTCAAGAACGAGTACGCTCCCTTCGACCCGGACTCGGTCACCAGGGCGGTCAAGAAGCTGACGCCCGAGGAGAAGGACAAGCGGCTCGAGAAGCTCTTCAAGCAGTTCACCTGGCTGATGGAGCGGGCCAACTACAAGCGCCTCGACCGGGCCGCGATCGACGCCGCCATGCAGGAGGTCAGCCTCTGGGGCATCAACATGGAGGTGGATTTCGGCGTCTTCGAGCAGATGGAGTTGTTCATCCGCGGCGACACGGTCGGTCGGCGCTTCTTCAAGCGCTGGTGGCAGTTCTGGAAGCGGCCGGAGGAGGTGCGCGTGCCGATCTACCAGCGGCTGGCGCTGATCCTCAAGCTGCGGCCGCACAAGCGCCTGCCGCGCGAGATCAACACGCAGTCGGTCTACCTGAAGTTGTTCAAGGAGATCCCCAAGGCGGACATCGAAATGCTGCTGCCGGGGGCACGGCTGCAGATGCCGGGCCTGACGAGGCTGAAGATGAGCGGCTCGCTCTTCGGCAGCCTGGGCTGGATCGTCTACCAGGTCCTCGCGGACCTTGGCACGCTCGTGGCCAAAGCCGCGTCGATGGGAGTGATGGCCCTCTACGGCCCCTTCCTGGCGCTGGCCGGCTACGGCTACAAGCAGTGGTACGGCTACCAGTTCGCCAAGACGACGTACGGCCTGCAGCTGACGCAGAGCCTGTACTACCAGAACCTCGACAACAACGCCGGCGTGCTGAACCATCTGCTCGACGAGGCCGAGGAGCAGGAGTGCCGCGAGGCGATCCTGGCGTACTACTACCTGTGGCGCTACGGCGGCGCGAAGGGCTGGACGGCCCCCGACCTGGACGACTACGTCGAGATGGACCTGGAGCGGTTGGCGAACCTGAAGGTCGATTTCGAGATCGAGGACGCCATCGCCAAGTTGGAGAAGCTCCGCATCATCGAGAAGGTCGGCGACCGCTACCGCGCCCACCCGCTGAACAAGGCGCTGGAGATGCTCGACTGGACCTGGGACAACTACTTCAAGTACAGCAACCCCGAGCCGGAGGTGGCCCCGATCCCGTAAGAATTGAACCACAAAGCTCACAAAGACCACAAAGAATTGCAGGAGGGTGTTTTCTCTGGCATTTCTCTGACATTCTTTGTGGTCTTTGTGAGCTTTGTGGTTCAATTCTTAGCTGGCAACTGGCGGCTGCTCGCGGTTGTCCCGACGGCGCAAGAAGTAGTGAAGCGCCCGAACCAACCATGCCGATGAAGAGCGGGGTGGCAGCGCCGAGAAAGTAGGCGGCGCGGCCGCGCCCGCCAACCCGGCAAGCGGAGCGGGCTACGAAAGCGGCGAGGGAGGCGCGGATGCGGAAGTCAGGAGGAACGCTCTTGGGGCCGTGCCTGGTGTTGCTGGGCGGCCTTCAGGGGTGCGTTGGCTTACCTTCCGAGGGGGCGCCGCGACCGGCTCCGCCCGCCCGCCCGACCGCCGTCGCGCCGGTCGCACAGCAGGTGACGCACCGGCAGGAGGCGCTGCCCCGTGCAGAAGGCGGACCGACGGCCCTGGCCGCGCCCGCCTGTCCTTTTGAGGGCGTGGCGGAACTGACGGCCGAGGCGCTGGTAGAGCAGGTCCTGGCCCGGAACCCCTCGCTGGCCCAGATGGTCGCGGCCTGGCAGGTGGCGCAGGCCCGCTACCCACAGGTCACCTCCCTGGAGGATCCGATGTTCGCCGGGACGCTGGGGCCGGCCACCTACGGCTCCAACACGGTGAACCCCGCCTACCGCCTGGAGGTCGCCCAGAAGTACCCCTTCCCCGGCAAGCTGCGGCTGCGCGGCGCGGGCGCCCTGGCCGAGGCCGGCGCCGCCCGCAACGACGTGGAGGACACCCGCTTCCAGTTGATCGAGAGCGCCAAGGGCGCCTTCTACGACTACTACCTGGCGGCCCGGGCGCTGGAGGTGAACGCGGAGAGCCTGGCGAAGCTGCGCGAGTTCAAGAAGAACGCGGAGGCCCGTTACACGACGGCACGTGGCCCGCAGCAGGACTTCCTTCAGGCCGAGGTCGAGATCGGCCGCGAGACACAGCGGCGGGTCACCCTGGACCGGATGCGGCAGGTCGCGGTCGCGCGGATCAACACGCTGATGCACCTGCCGCCCGACGGCCCCCTGCCCCCGCCGCCCCGGCAGCTCGCGATGGGGGCGGTGTTGCCCGAGGCCGGGCAGTTGCGGGCCGCCGCCCTGGTCCGCCGCCCCGACTTGCAGGCGCTGGCCAACCGCGCCGCCGCCGACGAGGCGTCGCTCGCCCTGGCCTGCAAGGAGTATTACCCCGACTTCGAGCCGTTCTTCATGTACGACCGCTTCATGGGCAACACGTCGCAGAGCCGGCCCCTGGCCTACATGCTCGGCCTGAAGATGAACCTGCCGGTGCGCCTGGCCCGCCGCGCCGGCGCCGTCGCGGAGGCGCAAGCCCGGCTGGCCCAGCGCCGCGCCGAGCTGGCCCGGCAGACCGACCAGGTGAACTTCCAGGTGCAGCAGGCGTACGCGCAGGTGCGCGAGAGCGAGGCGACGGTCCGGCTGTACGAGCAGCAGATCCTGCCCGCCGCGCGACTGAACGTGGAAACGGGCAGCCAGGAGTACCTGACGGGGAAAATCCCCTTCCTGAGCTTGATCGAAGCCCAGCGAAGCGTCATCGGCTTGCGGGACCGCTCCTACGAGGCGGTCGCCGACTACTTCCGCCGCCTGGCGGCGCTGGAGCGCGCCGTCGGCGGCCCACTGGGTCCGCCCCCCGTGGCCGGGCCGGCCGCGCCCGAGCTGTTTCCCGGGCCGGCCTGTGACCCTGCGGACCAGCCGCAGGCGGGGGCCGCCCGCCTGGGATCCCCGCAGGCGGACGCGGCGACGGCCGACACCAACAACCTGGAGTGGGTCACCCCCGGCCATCCACTGATTGGCTCTACGTCGTCACCCACTGCAACACGACGCCGCGACTCCGCGAGCCAATCCGCGACCCCGCCCGACTCGAATGGGTGGAGGTGACCAAGGTCGCGCATTACCGCATCGACACGCAGGGGCTGCCGGGAGGTGAAGCATGATGACATTTCGTAGCATTCTCTCTTCTTTCAAACTGCCCATGAGTGCTGTCTGGCTCACGAGCGACATCGCGGAAGCGAAGGGACGACAAGACCTGTACACCAAGCAATCGCCCCAAATCCTCAAAGCCTTGCGCGAGATGGCGATGGTGGAGAGCGTCGAGTCGTCCAACCGGATCGAAGGTGTGACCGTTCATCCGGAGCGGTTGCGCCCGCTGGTGCTGGGCAACACCCGGCCGAAAGACCGCTCGGAGGAGGAAATCCAGGGCTATCGCAACGCTCGCCAACGCATCCACGCCGACGCCGCTGGTCTGCCTATTTCGCCCGACAACCTGAAGGAACTCCACCGCACGATTCAGGAGGGGGCTGGCGACGCCGGCCAATGGAAGGCCGTCGAAAACGACATTATCGAGTTTCGGGACGGTGAGGCCCCGCGGGTCCGTTTCCGCCCGGTCCCCGTCGCGGGCACGCCCGCCGCCGCCGAGGAACTTTGCCTGTTGTACCGTCATGCCCTCGACCAGCAGCACGTCCCCGCGTTGGTCGCCGTCGCTTCCCTTGTGCTTGATTTCCTCTGCATCCATCCATTCCGCGACGGCAACGGGCGGGTCTCGCGCCTGCTCACGGTGCTGTCTCTGTATCACCACGGCTTTGAAGTCGGTCGTACATCAGTCTCGAACGCCTGATCGAGGAGTCGAAGGAAGATTACTACGCCGTGTTGCAGTCCAGTTCAACCGGGTGGCACGACGGCAAGCACGACCTTCTGCCCTGGCTGAACTACTTCCTCGCCATCGTACGACGCGCATATCTGCAGTTCGAGGAACGAGCGGGGCAGGTGAAGAGTCCGCGGGGAGCAAAAACGGCTCTTGTTGAAACGGCGATTGGTACCATGCGGGGGGAATTCGGACTTGCCGATGTCGAGCACGCCTGCCCCGGGGTCAGTCGCGACATGGTTCGACGTGTCCTTCAGGAGATGCAACGGGACGGAAAAATCGAGTGCCTCGGCAAAGGGCGCACAGCCAAATGGCGGAAACAGGGTAATAACTCGGAAATAGGGTAATAAATAGGGTAATGTCGTGCCTGAGACGAATGTCGCTGTTACGCGCAAGCCCTATTCCGGCAGCCGCTTGCGGCCGCCCTAAATATTAGAATATAAATAATATTCCTATCGTAATTAAGGGAACAGCCGCCGTGGTCGTGGGAGGGGCCGCCGTGGTCGC
>JBBRPS010000767.1:0-4814 GCA_038227745.1 Gemmatales bacterium
GGGCGTGCTGGACGGCGGCGAGAAGGACGTGTTCCTGGGCGGCAGCCGGCTGAACAAGTTCATGGAGCAGGTGGAGGCGGCGACGACGGCGATCCCCGAGGAGATGATCGAGGACGCCGAGGAGGCGCTGCGACGGCCGCCGGGCGAGGCGGCGGGCGAGCCGGGCGCGGCCGACAGCCACAGGGGCGGGCGCGGAGGGCGGCGGGGCCGTCCCGCGGTGGCGCCGCCGGTGCCGGTGGGGGCTGGCGCACCCAGCGCACCCGAGGAGCCGGACGAGGAGCCGGCGGGCGCGGGCGTGACGGCCGACCCGTGGGCGGGCCTCTTGCAGGTCGGGATGGCGCTGTTCCAGCAGTTCACGGGGGCGTCGGCAGCGAACGGCACCGGCAAGGCGGACGGGGCTGCGGTCAGCGGGGCGCTGCGGTCGTTGGTGAAGCGCGACGAGCAGAGCGGCGAGTCGTATCTGAAGCTGCCGGTGCCGGCGACGGAGGTACTCGACAAGGCGCTGCGGGCGGTCGGGGCGCTGCTGGAGAGTTTGAAGAAGTGATGGGAGGACGGCCATGTCAACAGGAACCGCACCGACTCCCCTGGTAACCCTGCCGCCCTCCCTGCCCATGCGCCGCTTTACCGTCGAGGAGTACCACCGTATCATCCAGGCCGGCATCCTCACTGAGGACGACCCGGTAGAGCTCCTTGAAGGATGGCTTGTCCTCAAAATGGGACGCAACCCACCCCACGACGGGACCGTCGATCTTGCCCGGGAGGTTCTCCAGGCGCGACTGCCCAAGGGCTGGCGGGTCCGCGTTCAGTCGGCCGTCACGACTTCCGATAGTGAACCCGAGCCGGACCTCGCGGTTGTCCCCGGCCCTGCGAGCCGTTACTTCGGCCACCACCCGACGCCGCAGGAGATCGGCATCCTGATCGAAGTGGCCGATTCGAGCCTGGCGCGGGATCGCCAGGAGAAGGGCCGGCTCTACGCCCGCGCCGGCATCGGCTGTTACTGGATCATCAACCTCGTGGACCGGCAGATCGAAGTCTACACCGAGCCGACCGGCCCCGATCCTGACCCGGCCTACCGGCAGCGGCAGGACCATGGCGAAACGGCTGAGGTCCCGCTGGTGATCGAGGGGCGCGAGGTGGCGCGGGTTCTGGTCGCCGATCTGCTCCCGCCCTGACCTGAAGCGGCGGCCGACGACCCCGCCGCCCTTCAACCCCTTCAACCGTAGTGAAGACGCGCTGAGGTGGCCGTCCCTGTTTTTCGCCCCGTGCAGCCTGACAGGGCCACGGTGTCCGCCGGTTGGCAAGCCTGATCTGCTTTCGTGCCGTCGAAATCGAGCGGGGAAAGGGGCTGGTCAAGAGGTTCTACCCCGGAAAGAGGGGCGCGATGGGAATGCGCAAGCTCGGCAACACGACGCCACCGTCTAGCTCGTCCGCTTCCCCGAGAATGCGTACCTGCCGCAGCGATTCGTACACATAGACGAGCCGCTGCGTGGGATACACGACCCAGACCAGTTTGGATCCTGCGGCCCAGTATTCGCTGAGGCGTGCCATGATCTCTTCGGCCAGGTCGTGGGGGCTGACCACCTCGACCATCAACTCGGGGACGAGGTCCCAGGCATTGTCGGAGCCCGGTTGCGGAGGCGCCTGCGCGATGCGCTCCGCCGACACGAACGCCAGGTCCGGACGACGATTGCGGTCCACCGGCAGCGGCAGACGGACCAGCGGTTCCGTCAAGGCTTCCCCCCGGGGGTCCCCGAGCAGGTACTGTCCCAGACGTATGAAAAGCCGCGAAGCGACTCTTGTGGCCAGAATGCTCATGGGGGGCAACTCCACGCGCTGTCCGTCGATGATCTCGTAGAGCGGCTCGTCCTGAACACGCTCCGGCTGTTGGGAGCGTGGCACGGTGAGGCTGGCTACGGCTGTCATGCTGCTTCTCCGCTTGTAAGACTTCCTCGACAACGCCACTATAAGCGCTGTGGGCAGTTGGCACCACCCTGACGCGCCAGCGCGCGCGGAAAGGGGCCGCATCGCAACTACCGAGTCCCGCCTGGGGAAAGAGATAGGGTTGTGCCACGGGTTGGCCGCCTCCCGCGACGTCGGGCCGACGGGGCGACTCGTGGGCGGCCAGCCCGTGCCGTGGCGCCCGGCGTAGTGGGGCGAACACGGGTTGGCCGCCTATGAGGTTCCTCCCTAACCCAGCAGTCGCGCCAGGGCGGCCAACCCGTGGCACAAACCCTGTCTCATTGGCTTCTGCCCGGAGCTGAAGTGCGCCCGGCGGGGTTGCTCGACCGTTCTCATTTTTCGACAGATCATTGCGGCCCGTTCCGCAGTCCGTTATAGTCCAGGGTTGTAAAAGACCTCGATGCGAATACCGCCCACACGCCCGTCCGTCCCGGGCCGCGGCATTATTCTGCTCAGACTCTGACCGGGGACGGGATCGGTGGCCCATGTCCGAAAGCTCGGTAGACACGATCCGGCTGCACGCCTGGCTGCGACGGATCGAGGCGGGCGACCTCGCCGCCCGCGATGAGCTGCTGGGCGGCGTCTGTCGGCGGTTGGAGGGCCTCGCCCGCAAGATGCTGCGGCGCTTTCCCCGCGTCGGCCGCTGGGCGCAGACCGACGACGTCCTGCAGAACTCCCTTTTGCGCCTGCTCCGCGCCTTGCAGGACATCCGCCCCGATTCCATGCGCTCCTTCTACGGCCTGGCCGCCGCCCAGATGCGCCGCGAGCTGCTCGACCTCGTCCGCCACTTTTATGGTCCGCAGGGGGTGGGCGCCAACCACGACAGCCAGGCCGACACGCCGAATCGAGGCGCTCTCAACCCCGTCGAGAACACGGACGGCGACGCTGACCTGGAGCAATGGTCGGCCTTCCACGAGGCGGTCGAGCTGCTGCCGGCCGAGGAGCGCGAGGTGGTCGGGCTGGTGTTCTATCACGGCTGGACGCAGGGCCAGGTGGCGGAGCTGTTCGGGGTCGATGAGCGCACCATCCGCCGCCGCTGGCGTTCCGCCAACCTCAAGCTGTTCGAGGCGCTCAAGGGGTTCACGTCGGACCTGACCGATTGAGCGGCGGCACGGGTGCGGAAAGCGTGTCCGGTTTTCCCCGCCCTTTACGCTGTACTCAAGGGAGAGATAGGTCGTGTCGGGGAGGGATGCCGTGGACGACGAAACGCGACTGAATGAGATGCTTTCCATCTGGCAGCGACTGCGGCAGCAGGGGACCGATCCCGCGCTCGCGGAGTTGTGCCGCGACTATCCCGAGTTGCTCCCGGAGTTGGAGCGGCGCATCCGCGCCCTCCTCGGGATGAGTGAGCTATTGCGGGACCCGAACTCGTCCCTCTCTTTCTCGGATCCGCCGCCGTTCACCGAACCCTCTACCGTTTCCTACATCGGGCAGGCCCCGGACGTGCCGGGGTACGAGATCGTGGGGGAGCTGGGCCGGGGCGGCATGGGCATCGTCTACAAGGCCCGCGACCTGACCCTGAAGCGTCTGGTGGCGTTGAAGATGATCCTCGCGGGCAGCCGCGCCGCGGGAGAGAACCTGGCCCGGTTCCGTGCCGAGGCGGAGGCGGTGGCCCGGTTACATCACCCGCACATCGTCCAGGTCTTCAGCGGAGGCGAACACGACGGCCAGCCCTTTTTCGTGATGGAGTTTGTCGAGGGCGGCAGCCTGGAGAAGAAGCTGCATGGCGAAGCGCAGCCGCCGCGCGACGCCGCCCGCCTTGTGCTGTTACTCGCGCGGGCCGTCCATTACGCCCATCAGCAGGGGATCGTTCACCGTGACCTCAAGCCCGCCAACGTCCTGCTCGCCCCGAACGCGGACGAGCCGGCTCTGAATTGCGCTTATGGCTGTCCCCGGCTGACCGACTTCGGTCTCTCGAAGTGCCTGGACAACACCGGCGACCGGACGGCCACCGGCACAGTGATGGGCACGCCCAGCTACATGGCCCCGGAGCAGGCCATGGGCGACACGGACACAATCGGGCCGGCCACGGACGTCTGGGCGCTGGGCATCATTCTCTATGAGATGCTCACGGGGGTGCTGCCGTTCAAAGGGGTTAGCGACTTCGAGACGATGCAGCAGATCTGTACCTCTCCGCCGGACTCGCCGCGCCGGCTGTGTTCCGAAGTCCCGCCTGACCTGGAGGGGATCTGTCTGAAGTGCCTGCAGAAGGCGCCCGGCGAGCGCTACGCCAGCGGAGCGGCGCTGGCCGAGGACCTGTCCTCGTTCCTGGCCGAGGCGCCGGTTTCGGCACCCGCCGTCCGGGACAGTTCCCGCCACCGGGCGCGAAGCCGAGTGATGGCCGCTTTCGCGGCTACTCTGGTCCTGGTGGGAGGGTTCATGTGGGCGCTGTGGCCGCGCGGTCCTGCCAGAGGGTTGCCGGAGGGCCAGCCGGAAAGCGCGGTTTTGCCACCCCCAAAGGGGTACGTGGATGTGCTGATCTACGACGCGACCAACCCCCAGCGGCAAGACGTCCCGCTGGGCCAGGCCGGCGTGCTACCGCTGCGGGTTAAGGACGAAGTGGCGGTGGTGGTGAATCTGGACCGGCCGGCCTACGTGTACGTGCTGTGGATTGACGCGGACGGCGGGGTGGCTCCAGTCTACCCGTGGCGCGGGGGCAAGTGGGAAGATCGCCCCGCCGAGGAGAAGCCCGTGCAGCAGGTGCGGCGGCCCGAAGCGCTAGTGTCCCGCTGCGGAAGTTCTGCAAGGAATTAGGGAGCGTGTCGAGCGAACCACTGGCGCATCTGGGGATTAGTCCATGTCCACTGAAACGGGTGGGCGTAGCGTTCGTTGTATTCCGGCCACGCCGCCTCCAC
>JBBRPS010000768.1:0-4810 GCA_038227745.1 Gemmatales bacterium
CAGGCGGCGTAGATATTGGCGAACGCTACGCGAATGGCCGCACCACCCAGGAGAATTCGATCATGATGCGACGCTGGAAACTACCCGCCGCGCTCGTCGTGGGCTGCGTGGTCCTGGGACTCGCCGCCGCCCCGGGACAGGCCCCCGCCACGAAAGCTATCCTGCTGAACGTCGGCCAGGGCCAGCTACCCTCCGACACCGGGCAGGACGACAAGACCAAACCCGCGATCGTCTCCAACGTCCCGGAGCTGGGCGGCAAGGCGCTCAAGGTCGCCTTCGCCCCGGGCGACAGCTTCGGCGGCCGCACGGGCGCGAACGGCAACTGGAAGCGCTTCGCCCTGTTCCACTTCGACGCCCTCAACCCCTCGAAGAACGCCGTCAAACTGGCGCTGACCGTCGTCCACGCCCGCTCCACGAGCTACCAGACGCGCGTCGTCGTGCCGATCGAACTCAAGCCCGGCAAGAACGAGGTGAAGGTCGGCATCGACGAAATGGCCAACGTGAATGGCTCGGCGCCGGACCTGGCGCGCGTGGTCCGCTGGTATATCGTCGATGTCGAGAACAAGGCGCCGACACTGTACTTCGGCGACATCGCGCTCGAAGGGGGCGAGCCGGCCACCGGCCCCATTCCCGGCATCCCGGCCGGAGCGAACCCGCGCGTCGGCTACCGCATCAAGGGCAAGATCGGCGACAAGGACGTCGATCTGACCGTGACGCCGTTCCTGCTCCAGGGCCAGGCCGCCGCCGCCCCCGCCGTCCACGGCGACCCGGCACGGCTGGCGCGCCTCCGCGCCGCGAAGATGCCGAAGCTCGCCGGGCCTGTCCCGTTCGACACCGCCGCGGCCGACGCGATCCTGTCGGCCCTGGAGGTGTTCCCGCCGGACAACCCGTGGAACCTGGTCGTCGCCGACTGGCCGGTCCATCCGAACTCGAAGAACCTCATCGCCTCGATCGGGGCGAACAAGCCGCTCCGCGCTAACCCCGACATGGGCTTCGTGCTGGTGCCGCCGGGCCAGAAAAAGGTGAACGTGAAGATCGTCGCCTACCCCGGCGAATCGGACCCGGGGCCGTTCCCCGTGCCGGACAACGTGCCCATCGAAGGCTGGCCGGTCGGCTACAAGAATCGGAAGGCCACCCTGCGCGACGTTCAGGAGGACAGGCTGAAGGAGGGCGGCGACCGGCACGCGCTCGTGGTCGATCCGACGAACCGGATGCTCTACGAGTTCTACCAACTGCGGCGGACGGCGAAGGGCTGGGAGGCGGCGCAGTCGTCGGTGTTCGATCTGAAGTCGAACAAGCTGCGGCCGGACGGCTGGACGTCGTCGGACGCGGCGGGGCTGCCGGTGTTCCCGGCGGTGGTGCGCCACGACGAATTACAGCGCGGCGCAGTGGAGCATGCCCTGCGCGTGACCGTGGTGAAGACGCGGCGGGCGTACGTTTACCCCGCGACACACTACGCCAGCCCACACAAGGACGAGAACCTGCCGCGCATGGGCGAGCGGATCCGGCTGCGGAAGAACTTCGACGTGAGCGGCTTCACGCCGCCGGTGCAGGCGATCCTGAAGGGCTTGCAGAAGTACGGCATGTTCGTCGCGGACAACGGCATCGACTGGGCGATCTCGGTGGCGCCGGACCCGCGCATTCCAGTGCTGCACGACGAGCTGCGGAAGGTCAAGGGGTCGGACTTCGAGGTGGTGCAGCCGCCGCCGGGGTAGCAGCAGCCGGAGGGGGCGGTGTGGACCGTTCTCCCCTGGACGGCGTTGATCGGATGCAGACGTTGAGCGACGTGGAACGCGCTGCCGAAGGTTGTGCTTTGCAACGTGTGAGTCGAGCCGTTGCGCCGGCCCTTGGCGCGGAACAGGCCGGTCGATAAGGTATCAGGTGGCGGAAACAGGACACCCGATCTCCCCACGCGAGAGGAGCCTGCGACACAAGCCGAGAAGCATGGCACGGGCTGGCGTATGCCCGTGCTCGCCGACAAACTCGCATCCGGCTGCAACGCCGGAATCCCTATGGTGAGGAATGCACTCGCGCAGGTGCTGCCTCTCGGGATAGGTGCTCCCCTGGTAGACGGGGGGAAGACACGCGAACGTACGGTCTGCTGCCAGTTCCGGGCAAGGGCATGCCCGAGCCGACCGAGAGTCTACCGACCCCTTGCAGACGGGTACATCGTCTGCACGTCTCCTGCCCCCTTCTCGACAGGACGGGGGCGGCGGTATAGTCAACGCCAGGTTCTCCAGGCCCTGTCCGTGCCTGCGCCAAACGGCAGTCTACCTTGTCCGTCGGGGAGGCCATCGGTCGATGGCCCGGGTTCGAGTCCCGGCAAGGTGGTTGGCCGTGTGCGATGGCCCTGTGGCTGAATTCCCTGCTGCCGCGCCGGAAGGGATCTGCGGGTGGGCTGGCCGGCTGGACGCCAGGAGGAACGCGGCTCGATAATGCCTCTTTCAACAAATGACCACCTCGGCCGACGAGGGGAGAACATTGCATTCGTGCGGCTGACCAAGGTGTGCCAGGCCAACGACCTACCGTACTTTGTCCCTCATTTCCTGGGCGATAAGTGTCCGCTCTTTGACGCGCTGGTGGAACTTGTCGGCGCTGGTAGCAAGACCCCCTATTTCTTCGCCCAGGTGAAAGCGACCCGCGTTGGGTACAACACGAAAGGGCGCCTGAAGGTCAAAGTGGAAAAGTCGGATGTGCTCGGCATCGTTCTGTACCCAGCGCCGACGTATGTGATCGGGATCGAGGAATTGCAGGAGAAAGCCTACATTGTGGCCGTCTACGGCAGCATGAACAAGCAGATCTCCTCGCTGAGTACCGCCCATGAGTTGAACTCCACGACGCTAAGATTGCTGTGGGACGAGGTGCGGGACTACTGGAACGACAGGGACATGGCGCAGAAGAATTCGCAGTTCACAAACTGAGGTCGATATGAACGCGGAATTCAAAGAGCGGTTCGTCACCGAACGGGCCAGGGCGCTCGCCATCGTCCTCTTGACCCGTCGCGACGATTTGCTCGTACAGGAAACAGAGGAAAACGGGCTGGACTATACCGTGCGTATCAAGTCGGCAGACAACGTGGGAGACCGGCCGTTTGGGGTCTACATGGGGGCCAGCATGTCCCCTGTCACGCTTGAGGGGGCCAACAAACAACTAAAGCCGGTGATGGGAAAGGTCCAATCCATCGGCCCGTTCCACTTCCCCGTGTGCGTGTTCTACTTCACGGTGAAGGATGACCAGGGCTACTATGCCTGGGCTTACGAACCCGTTGTTACTGCAGAGGGGCAACCAAGACTCACGGCCCATGCAGAGGCTCATTGCCACAAACTCAGTAACGAGTCGCTGCAGGACATCGTCTCTGCTGTCAAGAGGTGGTATGACATCTTCCACGCGACAATGACAGCCTCTGGGAAGGTTGAGCAACTTGAGGTCACGGTGAAACCCTAGTTTGCCTCAGCGACAATAGCCCTGGATAGTGTACCCAAATAAATACATGCGTCCCCTTTTTCGCCCTAACAGTTCTTCGTGCTTCGGCTGGCACCCCCACGTGAGGCGGCTGCTGATGCTTGGTGTTCGCCTCCTTCCCCGCTCCGTGAGGTGGTGGTTTGCAGTGGACTGGCCCCTTGTGTTAATGTGGAGGCTTCAAGTTGGAGGAGGACTTGCTCTGTTTGCCGTTGGCAGATCCCG
This sequence comes from Gemmatales bacterium, assembly GCA_038227745.1. Taxonomy (GTDB): domain Bacteria; phylum Planctomycetota; class Planctomycetia; order Gemmatales; family Gemmataceae; genus DASPXY01. Next base: position 3,685 of record JBBRPS010000768.1, read on the forward strand.
TAGCGTGAGATCGTGATATCCCGTCTTCAAAGGGTAGAGCAACTATGAATCCGCAGCAAGCGCAAGAAGGGGTGGAGGAACTCGCCAGAAAACAACCACTGGAGAGTCTGCCAGAAAGTGAACGAAATTGCGTTGAGAGGATTGCCTCCGCTCTGGGAGAAAGCACTCGCAGGGCGCTTGAGCAGATCGGTTTTGCGGTTCGCGATTTGGGAGAGGATAGAGTTGACGAATTGCTGCACCAGGCAATGGAAAGTGACGCGAACGGGGATCGGAAGTGCCGGGATGGTAGCACTCGAAAACTCGGAGGCATCTTTTTCTTCTTGGCAAAAGAGGAGAGGAAGAGGTCCGGGGGCGGGCGCCGCGTAAACAGCAACGTTCAGAAGGCGATAGAGGTGTTCGGGCGGGTCGTAGAACGCGCGGCGAAGACATCCGAACTGCTCTCCAACACACCGGAAACTGATCGATCAAAACTCGCTCAAGTAGGCACTGAGGCGATTCACACGATACAGCAACTGCTAGCGGCAGCAGGAAAAGCGCTCGGTCTGAAGGGTAAGAATCCTCCGTCGAAGAGTAGGACAGGCAAAAAGGCAGGCGGCGGCAGGCAGGGCCGAAAGAAAAAATTCGCTCAAGGGGCCGGGAACGGGGAGGGCGAGGGTTCACGCAGCGGTCACCCCCCCCAGGGCAAAGGCACACGGTCGGTGCAACACCGTGCGAGGAAGGTCAAGTCAAAATCCTGCATGGCCCACTGCTCGTTTTGCGGCCTTAAGCAGAAGTCGCCTCGCAAGCGCCTTGAGTGCATTGGATGCGGGCGAACGGACATCAACCCGGTCATCGTGCAGGATACCAAGCAGCAAAGGGAAGCAAATCGGAAGCCAGTTCCCACGCCGCCACAACCGGCAGCATCACGCACTTCGCAAAGTGTGGTGCCGCCAGCCGTCAAATCGGTGCCGATTCGAGGCACCCAGGGAAAGCCCCGCAAGGGCGAGAGTGCGACGAGTTATGGATATGGGAGCATTGCTGCTGCCGAACCGTGGGTTGACAACGTAGGTCCAGACGGTTGGAGATTGCACGGCGGATAGGGTACGGAAAACCTTTGGCCGAGCGAGGGCGATGCAGTTCGTTTTGC
>JBBRPS010000769.1:0-4795 GCA_038227745.1 Gemmatales bacterium
GTCCCAGACTCGTTACTGCCTCTTTGGATGGCCTGTTTTATCGCTCTTACCTCACTGGCCGCGCACCCCGCTCACGTCCGCTCGTGAGGCCCGGTTCCTGTCCGTTGGAGGGCTGCAATGCGAGGAAGAACCGCGCTCATCACCGGCATCACGGGGCAGGACGGCAGTCACCTCGCCGAACTCCTCCTGGCGAAGGGATACCGGGTGTGCGGGCTGGTGCGCCCGGCCGGCGCGGGGGCGGCCCCGAGGCTGCGGGCGCTTCGCGAGCGTGTCGAACTGCTGCCCGCGGAGCTGACGGACGCGGCGGCGCTCACCGACGCGCTGCGCCAGGTGCGCCCGGACGAGGTGTACAACCTGGCGGCGCTGACGTTCGTGCCCGCGTGCTGGCAGGAGCCGGACCGGACGATCGAGTTCACCACCGTCGCCGTCACGCGCCTGCTGGAGGCGTTGCGCACGGTGTCGCCCAAGGCACGCTTCTTCCAGGCCGGCAGCAGCGAGATGTTCGGCACCCCCGTCGAGAGCCCGCAGCGCGAGACGACGCCGTTCCGGCCGCGCAGCCCCTACGGCATCGCCAAGGTCTGCGCCCACCACGTCGCCTGCGGCTACCGCGAAGCGTACGGCCTGTATGCCTGCTCGGGGATCCTGTTCAACCACGAGGGGCCGCGGCGGGGCCTGGAGTTCGTCACGCGCAAGATCACGCAGGCGGCGGCGCGCATCAAGCTGGGGCTGGACCGGGAGCTGCGCCTGGGCAACCTGCAGGCGAAGCGCGACTGGGGGTACGCCGGCGACTACGTGCGCGCCATGTGGCTGATGCTCCAGCAGGACGGCCCGGACGACTGCGTCATCGGCACGGGCGCGGCCCACTCGGTCGAGGAGTTCGTGCGCATCGCCTTCGACCACGTCGGCCTCGACTGGCACGACCACGTCGTCGTTGACCCAAAGTTCTACCGGCCCGCGGAGGCGGTGCAGCTCGTCGCCGACCCGGCGAAGGCGAAGCGCCGCCTCGGTTGGGAGCCGCAGGTCGGCTTCGAGCGGCTGGTGACCTGCATGGTGGACGCCGACCTGGCCGAGCTGACGCGGGCGGTGCCGGCCGCCCACTGCGCCTGACGGCGCCGCCCGGCCCATCCGGGCCACTCCGGCGAACCCTTCCTCAACCGGAACCGAGGCATGAGAGAATCCAACGCGCGCCCCGCGGCAGAGGGGGCAGGCGATCCGCTCGACGTGGAGGCCCTCAAGGCGCAGATCCGGGAGAGCGCGGCCAGGCGGCGGGCGGTCCCCGCACCGCCCGCGCTCGACTGGGACCTGCTGACGGCGAGCCTCCGCCGCGTCGAGAGTCACGCGGACATCGCCGCCGGGCCGCCGGACCTGCCGCGCTTCCGCGGGCCGTGGCGCCTGGCGGCGCGGTTCCTCGCCCGCGTCGTGCTGTACCTGTCGCGGTTCCTCACCAGCCGCCAGCGCGAGTACAACCACGCGGTGCTCACCTCGTTGCGGAACATCCACGGCGGCCTGCGCCTGCTCGAGGAGTCGCGCAGGGAAGAGCTGCGGCGCCTGCGCGAGGACCTGCGCCGCCTGGTCGAGGAGAAGCTCGCCGACCGCGACCGCAGGGCCGCCTGACCTTCCGAGGAGCCTGCCATGACGCGCGTCGCCCTGTTGACTCCGTGCTTCACCGAGGCGGACGCCGTCAGCAACGACGTCCGGGGGATGTACCGCGCCTTGAGCGCACGCGGCCATGAGGTGAGCATCTTCGCCCACCACTGGGAGGCGTGCGGCCTGCCCGTCGGTCCGCTGTCCGCGGCGCGCCGCTTCACCCGCGACCCGTCGGCCGTGGTCATCTACCACCACGCGGCAGGCTGGTGGAAAGGAGTCGAGGCGCTCGTCGGGACACGCGGCCGGCGCGTGCTGAAGTACCACAACATCACCCCCGAGGAGTTCTTCGAGAGCATCGATCAGGAATACGTGCTCTCGTGCCGCGTCGGCCGCCGGCAGCTCACTTCCCTCGCCCGCGCGGGCCTCGACCTGTACCTCGCCGACTCCGCGTACAACCTGAGCGAAGTGCACGCCGAGGGCGTCGCCGACTCCGCGGGAGCCGTCGTCGCGCCGTTCCACAACATCGACCGCCTGCTCGAGCTGGCCCCCGATCCCGAAATCCTGGAGCGCCACGGGGACGGCAGGGCGAACGTGCTGGTGGTCGGCCGTCTCGCCCCGAACAAGGGGCACGCGGCGCTGCTGGACGCCTTCGCGCTCTACCGCCGCCGTTACAACCCGCAGAGCCGCCTGCTGGTCGTCGGCAAGGGGGACGACCGCCTGAGCGTCTACGGCGACGCCGTCCGGGCCAGGGCGGCGGCGCTGGGCCTGGAGGACGCGGTCGTGTTCACCGGCCGGGTCTCGGACGCGGCCTTGAAGGCGTACTACCGGACGGCGAGTGTGTTCGTCATCACCAGCCGCCACGAGGGTTTCTGCGTGCCGCTGGTCGAGGCGATGGCGTTGGGGGTGCCGGTGATCGCGCTGGGCACGACGGCCGTGCCGGCCACGGTCGGCGGCGCGGGCCTGGTGTGGGAAGAGGCTGAGGCGGACGCGGACCTGCTGGCCGAGTCGATGCACCGGCTCATCACGGACCGGACGACGGCGGCGGCGTTGAGCGGGCGCGGCTGGCGGCGCTACCAGGAGGAGTTCGCGAACGCCACGATCGAGCGCTCGTTCCTGAAGGCCCTGGAAGGGGTGCTGTAAACGCCGCGGCATGCGGTAAGATGGCAGTGTTCCCGGTGCCGGGTCACCGAGAGTACGACGCGGAGAACAAAGGAGGCAACCATGAACGCCATCACGACGCTCGCAATCGGTGCGACAGCTTTCCCAACCCTCCTCGCTGCTTCTCAACATCAAGACCCGGACATTCGACTGTATGGATTTCCTGTGAAGGCTTGAGCCGGATGCGTCGAAACGGCGCCCGTCCGTTTCTTCGGGGAGGGGGGACTGGTGAAAGTTCCTCCTTACCCGACTAACCCGAAGCGCCAGCGAGAAAAATGCGAATCCTTGCTGGTGCTTCGGGTTCGTGTCGAGCAACGAGAAGCGGCTACGGCGGTGGTTTGGTGCCGGGCAACGGGGTCGGGTTGGCATTGCGCTCGCCGATGTAGGGGAACACGGCCTCCCGCCTGGTCCCGGCTCCCGGATTCGTTCCCAGAGGGAAGGGCGGGTTCATGGAGCCGTCCTTGAGGTTCAGGCCGTTGTCGTCCCTGACGTTCTGGGTGACGATCGCCGGCGGGTTGGGACCGCCGCCGAACGCCGCCGGCAGGTCGTCGTCCGTGAGGACCGACAGCTCGGTGCTGATGATGTCGTCGCTCAGCTTGCGGCCGTTGCCCAGGAAGGTGTTGCCGCCGGACTTGACAGGGGACCCGAAACCGCCGTTACTGGTGACGTCGTAGGTCAGGATGTCCGGCAGGAGCAGGCTGGCGAGCACGTTGGCCTGGGCGGTGCTCGGCTTGCCGCCCGGCCGCCCGGCGGGATAGAAGGCCGTCAGGACACTGTCGATGTCGGAAAGGAAGTTCGCCCGGTCGTCCCGCGGGTGGCCGGTGTTGAAGTCGGTGCGGCGTTCCTGGCGGTTCGGCCCGCCCTGCCCGATCGGGAAGTTCGAGCCGCGCGGGACCGGCGGGGTCAGCGCCGAGTTGATGGCCGGCAGGCCCATGCGGTCGACTTGAACGCCGTTGAACTCCGTGCGGCCCCAGAAACCAATCACGTTGCTGCTCGGGGCAGTCAGCCGCGCGGAGGGGATTTCCAGGGTGAAGGACAACGTGTTGACGTTGGGGCCGAAGAAATTGGGGGAGTCGTAGTTGGGCTTGCTACCCGGGCCGAAGCCGTTCGAACTGGTCCCGGTGGGATATTTACCGGCCACGACGCCGGCCACCGCCGTGGGGCTGTTCAGCAACGCATTGAAGCCGACCCCGTCGAAGAAGAACGGGTCGTCTTGCTCGGCGGCGCGGAACTGCGCGGTGCCGTTGCCGCCAACGCCCCGGACCGCGAGGTTCTGCCGTGTCAGGCCCTTGGCGAGGATGCCGCCGGAGCTGGGGAACCGAGCCGCCGGCAGCGCACGCAGCGAGACATCCTGCACGCCGCTGGCGTCCGGCGCGGCGAAGGTGACCCGGAAGGTCAGGTCATCGGTCGTGTTGAGGAGATTCCGGTTGGCGATCCGGAAATCGTAGTAGCCGCCCGGGTCGAAACTGCCCGGGGTCGTCGCCGAGGAGAAGGGGCTGACGTCCATCGTCAGCACGGAGTTGGCGGGGTTGGCCGGCGACTGGTAGATGAATATGTCGTTGATGTCGCGCCGGCTGTTGGTGATGGTGATGCCGGGCGGGCCGAAGGCGGGGCCGTCGCGGTGGTCGGCGTCCGCCGCGATGAAGACACCGCCACCGAAACTGGGGTCGGTGGCAAAGAAACTGGAGATCAGGGCGCTGTCGGCAATCTGGCCATTGGCCTGGACCTGGCCCAGTTTCTCCGCGTCAATGACCGTGACTTGCGGGCCGCCGCCCGGGCCGGCGCTGACGACGAGGTCGAACAGGCCGTCGAAGTTGAGGTCGTCCGCACTCACGCGGACGCCGCCCTTGAAGGAGGGGTCGAAGGCGAAGAGGCCGCGGTCGGCGAGTTCGAGTTTGCCGCGAGCGAGCGCGGCCGTGGTCGCGCCGCTGATGACGCCCACGGCCATCTCGTCGCCGATGCGGATGTACCGTTCGCCGGTCGGTTCTTCTTTGCCGAGCTTCAACACCACCGGCGCGGGCTTCTCGGACGTGGTCAGCGTGAAGGTGTA
>JBBRPS010000770.1:0-4788 GCA_038227745.1 Gemmatales bacterium
GACTCGCTTCCGGCTGCTGGCCAAGCTCTACCGGGTGGGATTGGTTACCCACAGGGTCCCTACGAAAGGTTTTGAAGGTGCAATCGTTACATCTTCGCCTCCTTCCCCAAGCTTTCTTGGCGCAATGTCAGTTCATTTTCCGGCCGCCCCGCAGGGCGGCCGGAAAATGAACTGACACCAATTTCCTCGGGTCACCACGGCGGCTCCGCGACGTCTCCCAGTTCGGGGATCTCCTCCGCGGGGATGGCCACCCGGACGGAGCGCGCCACGCCCCGCTCGCGGGTGACCAGGCCGAGTTCCTCCAGCTTGACGACCATGCCGTGCGCCGAGGGCGGCGTCACGCGGAAATACTGGACCATGTCCAGCTCCGCAGGCCCCTGGCGGTGCAGCTTGCGGTAGAGGTGGATGAACGCCAGGAACTGCCCCTGCCGGTACGTGAACCGCGCCTTCTTCGCCGCGCCGGCAGAACGCTTCCCCGCTCGCGCTGAGGCCGGTTTCTCTCCCGTCGCCCTCTTGCCCTTGGCCGGTGCGGTGACCGCCTCCCTGTCGAGGCCGAACTCCTCGATCCAGAAGTCGGCGATGTCCTGGACCAAGGGGGCGGACGCGGGGATCAGGCCGGTGCCGTGGCTGGAGTCGTACCGCTCGGCGTACTGCCGGGCCGTCTGGTACGCCCAGACGCCCGCCGCGTGCGCCTCCCGCAGGCAGCGCAGCCCGTACTCGACCACCAGCAGGTCGCCGTCGCGGATCAGGCGGACCGGCCCCCCATAGACGCGCCGGTACTCGTTCTGCTCGGCCTCCAGCTGCCGCAGCAATTCCCACAGCCGCTGCCGACGCGCCTCGGTCGGGGCCTCGATCCAGCCGTCCATCTCGGCGACGGCGTCGGCCATGAGCTGCCGGTGGGCACGGGCCGTCTCCGCGGGCAGTCGCTCGGCCTGCTTCTGCCCGCGCTCGACGCGCTCCAGCGTCTTGCGGCCCAGGTAGGTGACGAAGCGGTTTGCCACCTCGGGCTCCCGGCACAGGCTCTTGAGGACGGTCAGGCGGGTGATTGAGACCGCCCACCGGCTCTGCCGCACCTCCTCGGGGAGCAGAGCCAGCCTGCGGACCTTGGCGAGCACGTCGCGTGAGGGAGCTTCTGCCATGGGACACCTGACGTCCTGGGAAACGACTTCCTCCCGGCATTGTACGCCGACGAGCAAAAGGGGCCTGTGGCACCGCAGGTGGGGGCCGCCTACCGTATCAACGGGCGTGCCGGGAGACCGGGGGGCTCCGCGGGGCAGTGCCGGCCAGGACGCTGAGGACGGTCTTGCGCAGCTCGGGCCGCAGGGACACGGCGGCGTGGTCCCTCCATCTTCCCCAGACGGAACAGTCCGGCACAGCTGCCGGGTTTTTCGGGGCGAGACGCTTGTGACCGCGCGGGGCACCCGCTAGACTCCACCGTAGTCGGGAAAGGCTCGGGCTGACGTCCGCCCGCGCGCCGGTCGGCCGCCCCTCTTGCGGGAGATACCCATGAATCGTCCCAAGTGGCTCGGAGTTACTCTCGTGGGGCTGGCGCTGTGCCTGGCGTGGGGCGGGCCGCCGACGGCGTCGGCCGACGAGGAGACGCACAACGCCCTGATCGGCAAGCCGGCACCCCCGCTCAAGGCCGACTTCGCGCTCAACACCGCCGGCAAGACGGTCCCGCAGCTCGCCGCCTACAAGGGCAAGGTCGTGCTGCTCACCTTCTGGTCGATGTGGCGCCCCACCTCCCGGAACGCCATGCTGGACCTGCAAAACTGGAGGAAGGAGTTCCAGGACAAGGGCCTGGAGGTGGTCGCCGTGACGCTGTACCCGTCCGAGTTCGGCCACCCCCTGCGTTTCAACCCGGAGACGGACAAGGTCACCAAGGTCAAGGACTCGACGGCGGCGAATGACCGGAAGCAGGTGCGGGCCTTCGCGACCGCACACGGGTTGCCATTCCCTCTGCTAATGCTGCCGGAGGCGGAGGCCCACCGCGTCCTGAAGGTGTATGGGGTGGCGTCGCAGCCTCAGTTCGTGGTGATCGACCGCAAGGGCGTCGTGCGGCTGATCCGCGTCGGGACCAAGCCGCCGGCCCTCAATGCCGTCGAGGAAGAGATCAAGACGCTGCTGGACATCCAGAAGTGAAAACGCGAACCGGCCCGGAGCGCGGACGAGAAGCGTCGCGCTCCGGGCCGGTCAGGTTGAGTGGGCACTGAGGGATTTGAACCCCCGACCCCCTGCATGTAAAGCAGGTGCTTCTAGCCGCTGAGCTAAGTGCCCCCCGTTCGTCAGTATGGACTGGACCACGCCCTTCCGTTAAGCCCGGCCAAGGTCATGGCCAGGCTTGACGGAAAGACGGGTCCCGGCGGTCACATCGAGTACGAGCTGCCGCAGCCGCAGGTGCTCTTGGCCTGCGGATTGCTGACGCTGAAGCCGGGGCGGTTCAGCTCGTCGTGGAAATCGACGGTGGCGCCGTCCAGGTACATCAGACTGCGCTTGTCCACGACCACGGGCACGCCGTAGAAGTCGAACAGCTCATCCGTCTTCTCGTTGTAGTCGGGGTCGAGGTCCAGCTTGTTCGTGAAGCCACTGCAGCCGCCGCCGACGACGCGCATACGCAGGTGGACCTTGCCGAACGCCGCCGACGCCGAGCCGAGCTTCTGCTTCAGCTCATCCTCGCTCACGCTCAGCTTCGCCGCCAGTTCGTTCAGGTACGGCGCCCGATTCAGCTCGCCCGCCAGCGCCCGGTAGACGTCGTGCATGTCCGGCGTCAGGCTGGCCTGCTGCTGCTCGGTGACGATCCGCTTGACGGCATTCGCCGCCTTCTCGGTCACGATAATCGACATTTCTTTCTCCTTCTAAACAGGACAGGGCCACAAATTTGACCTACGAGACGCCCGCGCGGGCCATCTCGTAATCCGGGCTCAAAGCCCGCAGTCGCTCGACGTGGCGGGCGACCTCGTCGATGACGTACTCCACTTCCTCCGCCGTGTTGAACCGCCCGACGCCGAAGCGAATACTGCTGTGCGCCAGGTCGTCGTCCACGCCGATGGCCCGCAGCACGTAACTCGGCTCGACGCTCGCCGACGTGCATGCCGACCCGGAGCTGACCGCCACGTTCCGCAGCGCCATCATCAGCGCCTCGCCCTGGACGTAGGCGAAGCTGAGGTTCAGGTTGCCCGGCAGGCGCTCCGTCGGATGGCCGTTGAGCTGCGTGTCGCTCACGCGCTCCTGGATGCCGCGCCGCAGCCGCTCGCGCAGGGCCAGGGTGGACTCCGCCTCGGCCGCCATCTCGTCCCGGCACAGTCCACAGGCAGCCCCAAAACCCACGAGGAGCGGTACAGGCAGGGTGCCGCTGCGCATGCCGCGCTCGTGGCCGCCGCCGTCGAACAGCGGTTCCAGGCGGACGTGCGGCCCCTGGCGGCGGACGTACAGGGCGCCGACCCCCTTGGGACCGTACATCGTGTGGGCGCTCAGGCTCAGCAGGTCGATGCCCAGCGATTCCACGTCGAGCGGCACCTTGCCGGCCGCCTGGGCCGCGTCGGTGTGGAACAGGACCCCGCGCTGCTTGCACGCGTGGCCGATCTCGGCGAGGGGCTGCAGGGTGCCGATCTCGTTGTTCGCCGCCATCACGCTGACGAGGACGGTGCGCTCGGTGATCGCCGCGGCGACCCGTTCGGCGCTGACGCGGCCGTGGCGGTCCACCGGCAGGAACGTGACCTCGAAGCCCTCGCGCTCCAGGCGCCTGCACGGGTCGAGGACGGCCTTGTGCTCGGTGCGGGCGGTGATCAGGTGATTGCCCTTGCGGCGGTACATGGCCGCGACGCCCTTGAGGGCCAGGTTGTTGCTCTCGGTGGCGCCGCTGGTGAAGACGATCTCCCTGGGGCTGGCGCCGATCAGCTCGGCGACCTGTTGCCGGGCCTGCTCGACGGCCTCTTCCGCCTTCCAGCCGAAGGCGTGCGTGCGGCTGGCGGCGTTGCCGTAATGCTCGGTGAAGAACGGCAGCATGGCCTCGACCACGCGCGGATCGACGCGCGTGGTCGAGTTGTTGTCCAGGTAAATCGGCAGCGAAACCATGTCACCACCGCTCACTGCGGCACCATTTCGAGCTTCGCGCAGCGCGACGTTTCCAACTCCACGAAGGCGACCGTACACTCCGGCGTCGGACTGAAGATTTCCGCCAGGGTGATCCTGTCCAGCAATTCGCGCACCCGGCGATGGACCTCGGCGACCGGCCCCTTGATCGGACACGCTCCGAACAGCGAGCAGCACTCGTCGGGCGTCGCGCGGTTGCACTCGGCCAGGTAGAACGTATCGCCCAGCGCGTCCATCAGGCCGGCCAGCGTCCGCCCCGCCGCCTCGGCCCGCAGCAGATAGCCGCCCTTGACGCCGCGGTGGCTATCCACGAACCCACACCGGCACAACGTCTTGAGGATGTTCGCGACGAACGGACGGCTGAGGCCGAAGCGCTGCGCGACGGCGCGGGCGCAGCCGCCTCTCGGCGTGTGCCGCAGGTAGGAGAGGATCAGCAGGGCGTAATCGACCTTCCGGTTGAGGAGTGCCATGCAAAGAGCATCTCGCCAGTGCTATTTCCCGACACCTGATATCGTAGGGAGAACGTCGCGCCATTTCAAGCCCGGAACGGTCCGACCAGGGTTGAGGAACCGCCGTGGCAGGCGCCGGGCAGCGCAGCTGCGCGGGCGCCTCGGCACTGCCCGGCGCGCAATCCGGACGCCCCCGCCCTGCGGCGGCCTCTGCGGAACATCTGTGGAAGACGCTGCGTCACCCGGA
>JBBRPS010000771.1:0-4758 GCA_038227745.1 Gemmatales bacterium
ACGCGCCAGCGAGGGATCACTCGCTGGCGCGTCGGGCTTGTGTGCATCTTCCTTATCAGCGCGGGCCGGGGCACCCCGGCCCGCGCCCTTTTCCCGATTTTCCTTTGCTCTTTTCCCCTCCCCTCGCTTACCATTGCTGGCGGGTGAGTTCGTCCCGCTACTCGCTTTCCCGTGGGAAAGACGGGCGCGGACTCCTTCCGGGGACCGGCGTCCCCGGCTCGCCTTGAGACCGTTTGTCATCGAAGGAAGTTGAGGCCCCGTCATGAAGATCCTGATTGCCTGGGACGACCCCGGCGAGGCGGAGCTGCTCAAGCTCTACCTGACCCTCGGCGACAACGAGGCGTGCGTGACCGCGACGCGCGAAGAGTACCTGGCGCAGCTGGAACAGGAGGGCTGGGCCGTCATCCTCATGGCCCTGTCCTTCCCCAGGACGCCCGAGGAGTCGTTCCCCCTGTTCGAGCAGACGCACGAGGTCCTGCCCGAGGTGCCGATGGTGATGGCGTGCCGCACCACGGAGATGCTCAACCTGCCGCGCTTCCTCACGCACGGGCTGCGCTTCTACCTGGTGCGCGATGTCGGCGGCGACTTCGTGTTCCTGGTGCTGGCGTGCCTGGAGTCGGCGGTGGCGGCCAAGCGGGCCGAGGATTCGCGCAAGCTGGCCGAGCGGCTCCGCGAGGAGATGGACGGCGTGCGCCGCCTGCAGGAGTCGATCATCCCGCAGGGCCTCAAGCCACCACCCGGCTACCGCATCGCCGCCCGCTACGAGCCGTCGCAGGTCAACGTGGTCGGCGACCGTCCGGTGGTGATGGCCGGCGGCGACTACTACGACATCTTCCGCCCCGACGAGCGCACCCTGGTCGTGCTGATCGGCGACGCCTCGGGCCACGGCCTGAAGGCGTGCATGTCGATCATGGCGATGCACACGCTGGTGCGCATGATCTACGGCAACTACTACCGCGACACGGCGGCGTTCGTGGCGGAGATCAACCAGCGGCTGTGCGAGAACTCGATCGTGCAGAGCGACGGCGGCTTCATCACGCTGTTCTACGCCGCCATCGACACGGTCGAGCACACGATGACGTGGACGTCGGCCGGCCACCCGCTGGCGCACCTGCAGGACCTGGACACCAACGAGGTGGTGCAGGTCGGCAGCGACGCGGACGGGGGGCTGCCGCTGGCGGTGGCGCTCGGGGCGGACTATGTGGCGTACAAGGTGCAGCTGCCGCCCCACGCGCGCGTGCTGCTGTACTCGGATGGCCTGACGGACGCCTTCCCGCACGAGAAGGTGGGGCACCGGGCGTTCGGCGTGCAGGGGTTGAAGGAGGCGCTGCGGGGGTCGCGGGAGATGGAGTTGGACAAGGCGCTGGAGCACCTGTTCGCGGCGTCGAACCAGTTCACCGGCGGCGCTGGGCGGCACGACGACACGTCGGTCGTGCTGCTGGAGCGGTTGCAGTGACCGCCGTCGCTACCACGGCCGAAACCGCCGCTCAATAATACTCGTCGTCCTCATCCCCGTCGTCGTACTCGTCGGCGAAGCCGCCGAGGAAGTCGAGCGGCGACCCGCCTCCGAACAGGCGGCCGAACGGGTTGAGCATCTGGACCGCGTCCAGCTTCTCCTGAATGATCTCCAGCAACGTCTCCTGCCGCGGATCGCGCGGCATGGCCTCGGCGAGACGGCGGGCCTTCTCGAGCACCTGCTGCGTCTCGTAGGTCGAGCAGCGGTGCGGCCCCTGCGCCAGGTGGTAATCCGCCTCCGCCAGGTAGAAGACCGGACTGGACGGGAACCGCTGCTGCCCCTGGCGGATGAACTTCTGCTGCAGCCGCGGCGACTTGAGCACCTTGAGCGACTCGCAAATGATCAGCAGCTGGTCCTCGCTGAAGTCGAGCGGCAGCGCCTTCTCCAGGTAAGTGAGCACCTTCTTCTCGTGCGTCTTCTGGCCGTAGTAGGTGACGCCGGCGGCGCGCAGGGCCGCCGCGGTGTCGGCGATGGCGGCCGCCGCCCGCGGCGTCGGCGGCAGGGCGAGCTGCTCCTTGACTTCCCGGTCGAAGCGGTCCTTCAGCGGCTTGGCCAGCTTGTAGCGGATCGCCTCGATCAGCATGCTGAAGGCGACGGCCAGGCGGTTGTCCTCCTCGGCGTGGGCGCGGACGAGGAGCTCCTCGGCCTTCTCGGGATTGGCCGCCTTGAACTCGCACGCCGCCCACTTGCACAGGACCGGATAATTGCGGTCGCTGTCGTCGTACGCGAGGGCGGCCTGGTAGCCGGCGCGGGCGTCGTCGAAGCGGCCGGCCTCGGCGTCCTCGCGCGCCTTGTACGAGTGGGCCGTCCCGACCTTGCGGCGCAGCCGGCGCTCCAGGGGGTTGGCCTTCAGCGCTCGCTGGAGCAGGTCCAGGGCCTCGGTGTACGCTTGCTTCTCCATGAGCAGATCCGCCAACCCCTCCAGGGTCGGGACATGGTCCGGGAAGCGCTCGAGGAGGGCGCGGGCCGCTTTCACGGCCAGGGCGGACTTCTCCTTGACGCGGTAGTACTCGAAGAGCTCAAAGAGCGTCTCGAGCTGGTCGGGGGCCAGCGCCAGGCTGCGCTTGTAGCACTCCTCGGCGGTAGGCTTGAGCGGCTTCGGCCGGTCGGGGTGGTTGCGCAGGAACGGCGGCAGGTCGGGCAGGTCCTCCAGATCGGGGACGCCGTCGGCGTTCTCGGCCATGTGCCGCCAGACCAGGGCGCGGACGCGGTCGGCCTGCCCGCCGGGCCAGGCGGCGGGGTTGGCGGCCACCGACTTCTCGAAGCGCTCCCAGGCCTTGTGCGCCTCCGTCAGCATGTGCCGGTGGTCCAGCGACAGGGCCTCCAGGCGGGCCAGCTGCGGGTCGTCGGCGGGGTGGCCGAAGACGCGCGAGTAGCGGCCGATGTCCTCGGGCTGACCGTGGCTGACGACCGCCCAGTAGAAGCAGGCGGCCAGGCGCGGGACGAGGTGGGGCGCCTCCTTGTGCAGGGCCGCCAGCAGTTGTTCGGTCTGGCGGAAGGCCTGCGGGAGTTGGCGGTCGTTGGCGATGGCGCGCTGGACGCCGCGCAGCATCGGCACCAGGCCGGAGCCCTGGTGCTGGTCGGCCTGGGCCTGGAGGGCGGCCTGGGCGGCGGCCGGCTGGGCGGTGCGGTAGGCCGGGTCGATCCCGAAGCGCAGTGGGGCCGCGACGCGGCACGGCAGGCGCTGTGGGTTGAGGCGCTGCCAGTTTTCCAGGGCGCGCGGGTCGTCGTTCTGGTAGTAGACCAGCAGCCCGCGCAGCAGCACCTTCCATTCCAGGAACGGCGACTGCAGGCCGATGCCCTGCAGCGCGGTGCGGGTCTCCTCGTCGCGGCCCGCCTCGGCGTGGGCGAAGGCCTGGACGACGAGGTCGAACTGCGGCCGCAGCGCCTCGGGCAGGACATTGCGCCCGGCCTGTCCCTTCCGCAGGGCGGCGTCAACCGCGTGGCCCATGATCTGCGGCAGGGCCGGGGAGCCAGGGACTTTCTCGATCAGGCGCAGGGCCTTCTGCACCTCGCCGCAGGCCGCCAGCTCCTGGGCGAGCGGTTCGAGGAAGGATGGGTCGCCGTCGAACTGGGCGGCGTTCTCCAGCACGGTGGCGGCGTCGCGGAGGTGCCCCTGGGTGCGGAGCTGGCGGGCGCGCTCCAGCAACGCCCGGCGCAGCAGCTCCTTGTGGGGCGGCGCGGGGTCCAGTTTGAACAGGATGCGTGCCAACTCAAGCGCCTGCTGAGTGCGGCCCTCGCCCAGGGCCTTTTCCGCGCGCGATTTCAGCAGCGCCGGCGACAGCGGCGCCGGCGTGTGTCGTGGGTGTTTGCGTTTCTTCGCCACCTCGACCTCTCCCTTATGCGTTGGCCTCTGAAAAAGTATTGTAGCGAATGGGGGGCGGAAAAAGTAAAACGAGCAGGAGTCAGGACACAAGCCCGAAGCGCAAGCGAGGGACTTCTTCTGACTCCTGACTCCTGACTCCTGACCTCTGCGGACCGGCCATGAACCCGCGCAAACTCGTTCTGCTCAACCCCTACCAGATGCCCACGCAGAGCCCGCTGATCCTCGGCAACGAGGACATGGCGTGCTGGCTCAACGGCTACTCGGCCCTGTGGCACCCCGCCGCCCTCTGGGGCGCCTCCGGGCCGCCGGTCGTCGAGGTCACCTACGACCACGAGCAGCCGAAGCCCGGCCACGTCTACGCCGTCCCCGAGGCGCCGCCGCTGTTCCTGCCCGACGAGTGGGAGCAGAAGGTGCGCGCGGCCGGGGCCTTCTTCTTCAAGGTCACTCCCGACCGCGACAGGACCCTGGCGAACCTCAAGGAAGCCCTCGCCCCGCCGTCGGGCGACGCGCCGGAGCGCCCCCCGGAGGCCGCGCTGCTCGACCTGCCGCCGGAGAAGGTGGCGCCGTTCTTCGGCATCGCCCTGGGCTACATCGTCAGCGCCACGCTCAGCGAGGCGATGGAGCACGAGAACTTGCTGGAGACGGATGCCTTCTGGCAGGACGTGCAGCAGGCGGTCGCGGCGCTCGGCGGCCTGCCCTTCACGCGCTCCGAGACCGCGGGCCAGCCCGTGCCGCGCGACTCCTACGAGGCGCCGCCGCGCTACGACGATTACGACCGCGCGGGCGATTTCGCCGACGCCGGCCCCCCCGCCGCGGACGACTCCCACCCGCAGGACTTCGAGCAACCGCCCGAGCCGACCGATTACGCTGAGGCCGCCCCGCCCGAAGGCGCGACAGAATTGCCGCAAGAGCACTC
>JBBRPS010000772.1:0-4743 GCA_038227745.1 Gemmatales bacterium
AGGGAGGCCCCATGAGGCACGGCTACTTGATCGACATGGACGGAGTGCTCTACCGCGGCCCGGAACTCATCCCCGGCGCGGACGCCTTCATCCACCAATTGCGACAGCGAAACATCCCCTTCCGGCTGCTGACGAACAACAGCCAGCGGACGCGCCGCGACGTCGCCGCCAAACTCGCCCGCATGGGTATCGACGTGGATGAGGAGCACGTCTTCACCAGCGCCATGGCCACCGCCCGCTTCCTCGCCCAGCAGAAGCCGGGCGGCACCGCCTTTGTCATCGGCGAGGGCGGCCTGCTCAACGCCCTGCACCAGAACGGCTACGCCGTCGTAGACCACGCCCCCGATTACGTCGTCGTCGGCGAGGGGCGGACCTTCAACCTGGAGCTGGTCGAGACCGCGGTGCGCATGATCCTGGGCGGCGCGAAGCTCATCGCCACAAATCTCGACCCGAATTGTCCCACTCAGAACGGTCTGCGGCCGGGCTGCGGGGCGATGGTGGCGATGCTGGAACTGGCCACCGGCGTGCGCGCCTTCAGTGTCGGCAAGCCCAGTCCCGTGATGATGCGCGCCGCCCGCAAGGAGCTGGGCCTGACCACAGACGAGACGGCCATGATCGGCGACACGATGGAGACCGACATCCTCGGCGGCGTGCAGCTCGGCTACCACACCGTCCTGGTCCTCAGCGGCGGCACCTGCGCGTCCGACCTGCCGCGCTACGCCTACCGGCCGGAGGTCGTCGTGGACTCCCTCGCCGAGTTCTCTGCGACCCTGGAGAAGACGGGGTGGCGGTCGCCGTGGGGCCGCTCGAACGGGCAAGCGGGCGAGCGCGAGGCACGGCTCGCGGCCATCGCCCGGGTGTAAAGGCCATCGCGACAGGACCGCCTCCCCACGGGGAGGCGGTCCTGTGTTGCTTCGCCGCCGCCGCCTTATAGGATTGCGCCAGGCGCGGCGCGACGGGAGCAGGTTCCTGTCGGCCGCGAAGCAATCCGAGACTCCGCGATGACCGGCAACTCCTCTCCGCGTTGGCGCCGCCTCCTGGCCGGGCTGGCGACGGCCCTCCTGCTGCTCGGCCTGCCCGCAACGCTCGGCGCCCGTGAGCCGGCCCGGCCGAACATCGTCTTCCTCCTGGCCGACGACTTGCGCTGGGACGCGCTGGGCTGCATGGGCAACCGCGTCGTGCGGACGCCGAACCTCGACGCGCTCGCGAAGAAGGGCGTCCTGTTCCGCAACGCCTTCGTCACCACCTCCATCTGCGCCGTCAGTCGTGCCAGCATCTTCACAGGGCAGTACGCCCGCCGTCACAAGGTCAACGACTTCAAGACGGACCTCACGCCCGCGGCCTTCGCACGCACTTACGTCGCCCTGCTGCGCGCCGCCGGCTACCGCGTCGGCTTCATCGGCAAGTACGGCGTCGGCGTCAACCTGCCGGCCAGGGCGTTCGACTACTGGCGCGGCTTCCCCGGCCAGGGCCGCTACTTCACGAAGACCGAGCCCGTCCACCTCACGCGCCGCATGGGCGACCAGGCCCTGGAGTTCCTCAAGGCGCAGGACGGCAAGACGCCGTTCTGCCTGTCGGTCAGCTTCAAGGCGCCGCACGCCCAGGACCGGGCACCGCGCGAGTTCCCGCCCGACCCGCGCGACGAGAAGCTCTACGAGGGCGTGACGATCCCGGTACCGAAGACCGCCGGCGAGCAGTATTTCCGGGCCCTGCCCGAGTTCGCGCAGAAGTCCGAGGGGCGGGCGCGCTGGAAGCTGCGCTTCGCCAGCCCCGAGAAGTATCAGAAGACCGTGCGCGACTACTACCGCCTCGTCACCGGCCTGGACCGCGAGGTCGGGCGCATCGTCGCCGCCCTGGAGCAGCTCGGTCTGGCCGACAACACGATCCTCGTCTTCTCCTCCGACAACGGGTTCTTCCTGGGCGAGCGCGGCATGGCCGACAAGTGGCTGATGTACGAGGAGTCGATCCGCGTGCCCCTGATCGTCTTTGACCCGCGTCTGCCGCGGGAGAAGCGTGGCCGCTCCGTCACGCCGATGGCGCTGAACATCGACCTGGCGCCGACCATGCTGGACTACGCCGGCGTCGCGGTTCCGAACACGATGCAGGGCCGGTCGCTGCGGCCGCTGGTCGAGGGCCTGGCGCCGGCCTGGCGTGCGGACTGGTTCTACGAGCACCACACGCTGCCGAAGATCATTCCGCCGAGCGAGGGCGTTCGCACCGAACACTGGGCCTATCTGCGCTGGATGGGCAGAGAGCCGGTCGTCGAGGAACTGTACGACCTGCGCGCGGACCCGCTGCAGGAACACAACCTGGCTGGCCGTCCAGAGCATCGCGCGATGCTCGCGCGTCTGGGCGCCCGCTGGGAAGAGCTGCGGAAATCACTGGAATGAGGGAAAGAGAGGGGTGTTTCATAGTCCGAGCGCGAGTGGCTCTGGTCCTGCTGGTCCTCCTGAGCGCCCCGGCCTGGGCCGACAACTGGCCGGCCTGGCGCGGCCCGCAGGGGACGGGGATCTCCGGGGAGCGCGGCCTGCCGCTGACCTGGGGGCCGAAGCAGAACGTCCGCTGGAAGGTGGCGCTGCCGGCGCCGGGCAACTCGACGCCGGTCGTCTGGGGCGACCACGTCTTCCTCACCCAGGCCCTCGACAGCGGCAAGCGGCGCGCGCTCCTCGCCTTCCGCCGCGGCGACGGCAAGCTCCTCTGGCAGCGCGACGTGCCCTGCCCGGTGAAGGAGACGACGCACCCCCAGAACCCGCCCTGCTCGGCGTCGCCGGTGACCGACGGTAGCGCCGTTTACGCCCATTTCGCCTCCGGAGGAGTCGTTGCGTACGATTTTCACGGCAAGCGCTTGTGGCACCGCGACCTCGGGCCGGTCCTGCACCGATGGGGCAACGGCTCCAGCCCCGTCCTCTACAAGGACCTCCTCATCGTCTTCCACGGCCCCGGCGAGCCGGCGTTCTTGACCGCACTCGATAAGCGCACCGGCGCGACGGTCTGGAAGAGCGAGGAGACGGCCATCAACAGCCCTGTTTTCGGCTCGTGGAGCACGCCTGTCGTCGTGCGGGTCGGCGGCCGCGACGAGCTGATCATGCCCCTGCCTGGCGACCGCGTCGGCGGCGACGGCGAGTTCAAGGCCTACGAGCCGGCGACGGGGAAGGAACTGTGGCGCTGCCGGGGACTGGGCAACGAGATCTACGCCATGCCGGTGGTGTCCGCGGCCGCGGGCCTCGTCGTCGGCATCTCCGGGCACAACGGTCCCCTCCTGGCGGTCCGGCCTGGGGGCAAGGGGGACGTGACCGCGACGCACCAGCTCTGGCGCGTGGCCGGCAAGAACCCGCAGCGCGTCGGCAGCGGCGTGCTGCACGAGGGCCGCCTCTACCTCGCGGACGCCCCGGGGGACGTCGAGTGCCTCGACGCCCGGACGGGCAAGGCCATCTGGAAAGAGCGGCTGGGCGGGACCCTCTGGGGCTCGGTCTTCCTCGCGGGGGACTGCCTGTACGTCAGCAGTCTGGAGGGGACGACCTTCGTCCTGGCGGTCGGCCCGAAGTTCCGGCTGCTGGCGCGGAACGAACTCGGCGAGCCGATCTACGCCGCGCCGGCGGCGGCGGACGGCGAGCTGTTCCTGCGGACTTATGGGCATTTGTACTGCATCGGCCAGGCGAAATGACGCCGCGCCGGGGGCGTGAGCCGAGCTCGGGAGGGACCTGCCATGTTGAAGCGTGCGACCCTGTTGCTGGCCAGCCTGGCGGTCCTGGGGACCGCGGTGGCGCTGGCCCCCGCCGGACGCGACCGGCCCGGGGCGAGCGGGAAGGCCAGCGCGGTGCCGGATTACAAGCCGGTGGCCGACTGGCCGCGCCTCCCCGAGCGGATCAAGTTCGGCCCGGTGACGGCGGTGGCGACCGACGCCGCCGACCGCCTCTACGTCTTCCACCGCGGCAAGAACCCGATCGTTGTCCTCGACCGCGACGGCAAGGTCCTCCGGTCCTGGGGAGACGGCCAGATCAAGACCGCCCACGGGCTGCGCCTCGACCGCGACGGCAACGTCTGGGTCACCGACCTGGGGCACCATCTCGTCACGAAGTTCGACCCGCAGGGCAAGGTGCTGCTGACCCTGGGCACCAAGGGCAAGGCCGGCGAGAGCAAGGACCGATTCAACAAGCCGGCCGACGTGGCGTTCGGCGCCGCCGGGGAAGTCTACGTGGCGGACGGCTACGGCAACTCGCGCGTGGTGAAGTTCGCCGCGGACGGCAAGTACCTCAAAGCGTGGGGCAAGAAGGGCAAGGGCGAAGGCGAGTTCAACCTGCCGCACGCCATCTTCGTGGACGGCAAGGGGCGCGTCCACGTGGGCGACCGGGAGAACAACCGCGTCCAGGTCTTCGACCCGGAAGGCCGGTTCCTCGCCCAGTGGAAGGACACTGGGGCGCCGTTCGGCCTGTCCCTGGCGCCGGAGGCGCGCGTGCTGCTGGCCGACGGCCGCGCCAATGAGGCGAAGGTTCTCGACCTGGCGGGGAAGGTCCTCGCCCGCTGGGGAGCGAAGGGGACGGCCTCGGGGCAGTTCGACTTGCCGCACGGCATCTGCGCGGACTCCCGCGGCGCCGTCTACGTCGCCGAGGTCACCGGCCAGCGCGTCCAGAAGTTCGTCGCGAAGTGAGAGACGGTTGCGGGAGGTAGGTGCCGCGAGCCGAGCCGAACCGAGTGCCGCTCGGCTCGCGGCACCCATTCCTCCGGCGCCGAAGTTAGTCACAC
>JBBRPS010000773.1:0-4736 GCA_038227745.1 Gemmatales bacterium
ACTCCTTAGATGACATTGAGTTAGCGATGCCGCACAGTAGAATTATCCTGGTAGCTGGGATGATTGTAATAGTCATCGAAGTCAAGATATCGGGCATGGTTCAGATTGCGGGGCGTCAGGGTAACACTTTCGTCGGTGTACGCCCGTGCCGATTGGCGCCGTAAGTTTATGTCCCAGAATACCTTGCCGCCGGCAACGCTCCGTCCGCTGCGCCGCAAAGTGTTACCCTGGTTTGAACCATGCCGAATCTTCTCCGCGTGGCCCCATTCGACGGTAATTTCCCCCGCACTCGGACCAATCATGGCGAGAAGCATACAATGAGCCGAGTCCGCGAAGGACCGCCCATAGGACCACTTCGCCAGCTCGCCAGCGAAGGTGACGCTAAGCCTGGTGTAGCGAGTCGTGAGGAAGACGCAGTTGTCATCGTCGATCCAGCCATACTCGAGGAGGCTCCTGGATCGCGGCCCGATGCTCGTGGTACGCCTGCCGCATCGCCTGCTCAGACGGTTCCCGGACCCCGAAGCGGGTCCAAAGGAGTTCCAGCGTCACCAGACATTCGACGGGCTTGTCGTCCACGCGGGCGGGGAAGGCGAGGCAATCCCGCGCAAACACATAGCGGGGTTCAACTTCGGGAAACAGAATGTTTTTCGGCACGGGTCACGCTTCACTCGGTGAACAAGGTTCGCGCCCTCCCTACAAGATACCGGCCAGCGACAGTCCATTCAAGGCGGGTGCCTGCAGAATCCAGAGAACGTCGTGCCAGAACTATCGACTGTCCCCTTGTGCGCCTGCGGTTGACCGGCGAGGAGTTCCTCAAGGTGGGAAGGCGCCCTGCGTGTGGACCCCTCGCTTTGAGGCCAGAGAACATGCGTGAGCGGCGCAAAGTGCTACAGGAGAAGTTCCATCGCCTGAAAGGAGATATCGAGGAGGTGAATAATGCGACTACGATCGGCGCGAACGAGCCGCGCACGCCACCAAGTCAGCGCGACGGCAGGAACTGCACCGTATCGGCGATCACATAGCCGTCGGCACCGTCGTTGCGGATCTCCACCCAGCCCTCCGTCCCCGCCGCGAATGGGAAGACGCCCAGCCGAAACCCTCGCCCGCCCTTCGGCGCCTCCCGCTGGTTCACGCGCACCGACTGCTCGCCGTCCGCGCCGTGGATCACCACCAGCGCGTTCGTCGCCCGGTTCGCGTTCGGCGGGTAGAACAGGCGCACCTCGTAGCGCCCGGCCGAGGGCAGCTTCGGCGTGAAGCGCACGCGCAGCTTGCCCCGATCCTGGTTGCCGTCGTGCAGGTAGCCCTCGCCGACGAATGGCCCGGTCGCGCTCGAATGGACCCACGCCCCCGTCTTCTCCGCCTTCGTATCGTCCACGACGATGCCGGGCAGCTTCGCGGGGTCCAGTCCCCGCACCGCCCCCGCCGACTTCGGCAGATCCTCCGGCGATAGCACCGCCTTCTGCGCCTTAAGCTTCGCCTGCAGCTTCTCGACGACGACGTCCTGCACGGCGGTCTTGCCGTCGAGCGCCAGGACCGCCGCAACGCCGGAGGCCTGGCCGAGGAGCATGTACACCGGCTCCATGCGGATCGTGCCGTACGCGACGTGCGACGACGACACGCACACCGGCACCAGCAGGTTCGTACACTCCGCCTTCTTCGGCAGCAGGCAGCGGTACGGGATGGCGTACGGCCGCACGCCCACCTGGAAGTCGCCCTCGTTGACGACGCCGCCGTCCTTGGTCGGCACGCGCTGGACGTGGTGCGAGTCCGTGTTGTACGAGCCCAGGGCGACGGCGTCCGGCTTGATGCGCTCCTCCATCAGGTCGCGCTGCGTCATCACGTACACGCCCAGCAAGCGCCGCGCCTCGCGGATGTAGAGCTGGTGTGGCCAGCCACCGTTATCGACGTGCTCGCCCTTCGACAGGCCCCACGAGTTCACCTCGGCCTGCAACTTCCTCGGCACGCGCGGGTCGTTGGCGAGGAAGTAGAAGAAGCCCTGCGTGTAAACGACGTGATCGTCGTGGATGCGCTGCCGCGTCTTCGCGTCGCCTTCGGGGTAGTCCCAGTTGGCGCCGATGTGGTCGGTCGAGATGGGGCCGTTGTTGTTCGTGTCGGTCTTGCCGTTCGGCAGCCGCACCGGGTTGCAGAGCTGGCCGAACATCACGTCGGGTCTCTGCTCCAGGTAGCGGGCCAGCAGCTCGTAGCGCTTCGGGTCGTACTCCTTCGGCTTCGGCCAGGGCAGGCGCAGATCCGGCCGCTGCGTCAGGCACAGGCGGAAGTTGTACGCCTGCACTTTCCTGTCGCCCTGCCCCGGCGCGCCCGCGGGTCCCGGGTGTACCAGCGGCAGCAACTTGCCGCCCTCGGCAAACGGCGACATCTTGACGGAGAACTGGTGAAACTTGCTGAACTGCTGCACGCCGGCGAGCGACTCGTTGTACTTCGCGCGGCCCTCACGGCCGACGGCATACTTGACGCCCGCCGCGGCGAACAGGTCGCCCTCGTAGCTGGCGTCGATGAACACGCCGGCGCGGTAGGCCTTCCGCGGCGTGTCGAGTTGCTCCAGGCGCGACACGCCGTCCGCCGTCACGGTGGTCGCCTTGACGAGCGGGGCGCCGTACACCAGCGGCACCTTCGCCTCCGCAAGCATCCGCTCGAAGACGAGCTTCGCCACGTGCGGCTCGGGGCGGAAGCCCTCGGAGCAGTCGCGCACCTGCTCGGACTTCGGGCCGTACTTCTTTGCGTAGTAAGCGCGGACGCGGTCGAAGAACTCGCGCGAGTAGCCGCCGACCGCGGCACGGACGCCGGTGTCGGTGGCACACAGGCCGCCGGTGATCATGCCACCGAGGTGATTGCCCGGCTCCAGCAGCACGACCGACTTACCCGCGCGCGCGACCGCGATCGCGGCGACGATGCCGCCGGGGGTGGCGCCGTAAACGACGACGTCGGCGCGCTGCGCCGGCGGCGGCCTGTCCTTCTGGGCCGCGCCGTCCGCCCCCCCAAGCAGGGCGGCGACCAGGGCCATGACGAACAGCAGCAGTACGGTGCGCGAGCGAATCACGAGAAGTCTCCCGGTGGTTTTCCCTGGAACGTCCGGACGCCCGGGGTAGGTTATACACATCTTCGCGCCTCCGTGTCTGGCGAATGAGGAGAAGGAGATGCGCCCTGCAGGTCTGCTCTGTCGCGCCGCCGTGCTCCCGCTTCTGCTCGTGCCGGCCGCGGCCCCGGCGTGGGGGCCGCACACCGAGATCACCGCCGCCGCACTCGCCGTGCTCCCCGACCGCGCCCGGCTGCAGCGCTACCTCGGCGCGGACTGGCAGCGGCTCGCCCGCGACTATTGCTGGACGGCCGACTGGAAGGAGGCGGTCCGGCCCGACCACTACGCCGCCGATTACCTCCTCTTCCCCGCCGTCCCCGAACACCCGTCTCACATGCTGCCCGAGGTGCGGCGCGCCTGGGACCCGTTCTTTCACCGCGCCCTCCAGGCCGTCCGCACCGAGTCGCCGCGGGACGCCGCCCGCTGGGTCGGCAGCCTGCTGCACTTCGTTCAGGACTCCGGCTCGCCGCCGCACACCACCGGCGTCGGCGGCGAACTGCACGCGCGCATGGAGCGCTGGGTGGACGAGTCGAAGATCAGCATCGCCGGGTACACGCCGCGCCTCCTGGGCAAGACGGACACCGAGGCCCTTCACGGTTTTCGGGAGCGGATGGACCGGCTGGTGGCGTTCGCGCGTCTGCGCGCCCTCAGACTCCGGCCGCTGGTCGAGAAGCTCGAGAGCCGCGTCAACCAACCGCTGGAACTGGAGTGCGCCCTGGAGGTCGCCCGCGTCAGCGCCGATCTCGTCCACACGCTGTTCACGCTTGGCCTGGCGGAACCGGCCGCACCGGGCGCGGGTCTGCACGGGAAGTTGAAGTACACGCCGCCGCCGGACTATGCCGCGGTGCCGGCCCGTGTGCTGCTGGCGGGCACGTCGTTCTCGACGACCACCGACGCCGCGGGACACTACCGCTTCCGAAACCTCCCGCCGGGCCGCTACACCGTGCTGTTCCAGGCGACGGGCTTCGAGGCGGAGCAGGTCAAGGACGTGGAGTTGAACGCCGGTGAGAGCCTGGAAGTGTCCCCGCGGCTGCGGCCCGACGCGGTGCCGGGCAACCTGGTCCGCAACGCCCGCTTCGAGTCGCGCTGGCTCCGCGCCGGCCAGCCCGATTGGTGGACGCGCGACCCGCGCACGGCGGCCCGCTGGGCCGGCGCCCTGGTCCGCGTGCCGCTGAACCGGAAGTGTACGGTCCGCGTCCAGTTCCAGCCCGGCAAGCGGGCGTCCGTGCTGGTGCGCTGGCGCGGCAACCCGTCCTCCCTGGGCGGTAGCCGCGAGGCGGCGCTCGCGCCGCGCCCCCAGAGCGGGGCCGACTCGCTCGTGGCCCAGGTCGCCCCGGACGTCCGTGTGCAGCCGTTCGAGAAGGGCGTCCTGTTCCTGGAGGTGCTGCTGCAGACCGAGCGGGATCCGGCTGAGGTGTGCCGGCACGTCGCGGTTACCTTCACCGACACGGAGTAGCGCGGGCCGCAGCGGGATTTCTTCCCCGCTTCTCACAGTAAACGGTCTTGTGTTTAGCCGCGAGCCTCGGGCGAGCGCTCGCCCGCGGCTCGCGGCTAAAAAGGCGGTTCAGCTACCTCGCCGAGAGGCAGCACCCACCGCTTCCAACCCACACTAATACCCATCGCCGCGCTCGCTCCCCCCCCG
>JBBRPS010000774.1:0-4726 GCA_038227745.1 Gemmatales bacterium
CAATCCGTCGCGCTGCCGCGCCTACAGCTTCGAGAAGAACTCATCCGACGCCATCATGACCGCGATCACGTCCTCGTCGCGCGCCCCCTGCTTCAGCGCGTTGACGAAGAACGCCAGGCCGGCATTGTCCGCGGCACGGCGCAGCGTGTCCTGATAAAGACTCTGCACCTTGTCCGCCTTGAACTCGTCGCTCGTGAAGAGGACCGCCGCCACCTGCCCCCGAGTCGCCCCGCTCTGCAGCGCCCCCGTGAACGCGGCCTTGCCGTTGGCGTCCACCGCCCGGTTCAACCCGTCCTGGTAAATCGCCGCCAGGAAGCCGTCGGTCGTGCCGCCGCCGCGGTTCTGGAAATACTCCTGCGACCCCGCGATCACCCCCGCGATCTGCTCGTCCGTCGCCCCGGACGCCAGCAGTGACGTGAAGAAACTCATCCCCGCCGAATCGACCGCGTGGTGCAGGAGTTGCCGGTACAGGTCATTCACGACCGCCGTCCGGTGCTCCGGACTGCCCGCGATGCCGGCGCTGACCTGCTGCCGCGTCGTCCCCTGGTTCATCAGGCCGGTCCAGAACGCCAGCCCGTTCCCATCGACCGAGCGGTGCAGCAGCTGGCTGTACGCCTGCGACACGAAGCTCTCGTTCGCCGTCAGCGGCCGCAGCGAGCCGAAGATACCATCCTTCTCGGAATTCAGGCCCGAGGAGAAGTACATCTTCGCGGGGTCGCCCGCCGAACTGCCGTTGCCGAACGTCAGCTGCCACAGCCGCTCAATCGCCAGCGGCTGGCCGTTCGGCCCCGTCAACTGGCCGAGGAACTTGCCCGACGTGTCGTAGGCGTTGATACGGCCGTCGCCGAAGTTGCCGACGAAGATGTCATTGCCGAACGACCCGAAGTTCGCCGGCGCCTGCACCACGCCCCACGGCGCCTGCAGGTTGCTGCCGTCGGCGAAGCGGCCCAGGAACTTGCCGTTGGTGTCGAACTTCGCCACCAGGCCGCCGCCGAAGCGGTTCGCCTTGAGGTTATAGGTGACGTAGAGCGTGCCGTTGATGGCGGCGACGTTGAAGGGCGTCACGTTGGACGGCAGACTCGGGTCGGTGAAGTTGCCGGCCAGCGTCGTCTTGTGGAACGCCTTGTCGAAGACGTCGATCGTGCCGCCGACGGGGTTGGCAGCGTAGAGGAAGTTGCCCGAGGCGTTGCTCGCCAGCGCCAGGCCGGTGTAGACCGCCCCCGGGACGGTGGCCACGGTCTGGGCCTGCGACGACGGGGCGCCGGTGTAGAAGTTGGCGGCCACCGCGTTGAGAGTGCCGTCGAGGCCGGCGAAGATGAACAGAGCCGGCCCGTTGCCGCCGACGCCATTGACGACGAAGTCCGTCGTCGGGTTGAAGACCTGGCCGGACGGCTCGCCCTGGGGGTTGCCCGCGACCGGGGGAATCTTGATGACCGGCACGTCCTGGGCGAGCGCCTGGCCGTTGACGTCGCCGCGGTAGAGGGTGACGGTGCCGCTGGCCGCGTTGGCGCTCCAGAAATCGCCGGCCGGGTTGACGGCCACGCCCCAGGGGTTTTTGAGGTTCGGGTCGGTGACCTGGGCCACGCCGGGCAGGTCGGAGACGAGGTTGGTCTGGAGGAAGGCGGTGGCCGGCAGGGCACGGTCTTCCAGGGCCTCCAGGCAAGGACGGGCGCCGGGGCGGCTCGGACGACGGAACGGCGAGAACATGAGGTTAACTCCCTGGGCGGCGAAGGAACGGCCCGCCCGGGCCGGAGCGCAGCGAGAAAGGGCGCGGACCGTCCGCGCGTGCCTTCTACAGATAAGAACGGAACGGCGGGCCGCAAGCGGGCGCGGGCGGAGAGGTAATTCGAGTGGGCCGGCCGTCGGGAGAGGTGCATGGCACGGCCCGGCGAGGGGGTATAACTGGGCCGGAATACCAGCAGAGGCAGACTCCGGGGAGGATCTAGCTCGGTGCCCTGCACCAGGGCGGCGTTGCGCCGCCCGAGCGTTTGGCTGTCCATGCCTCAGAGGGAGGGCTGTTTCAGGCCCGCTGACTTGTTAGGCCCGGACCTCCAGGTAATCGACGACACAAGACGGCTCCGGCACGGGTTCGCCATCCTCACGCAGGCCCGCAACATGGACCTCAATGGCCTCCTGGAGAAGCTGCTCTACGGCTTCAACGGTTTTGCCCGTAGCGACGCAACCAGGCAGATCCGGGACGTAAGCCGAGTAATTCTTCCCTGCCCATTCCACGACGATGGCGTATCGTTTCATTGTGCCCTCATGACTTCAGGCTGGCTTGCTTCAGGATACTGTTTAGCGTGCCCGGCGCCACTGTATCATTCAGGTGCCCCGAAACGGTAACCCGGCCCGGCTTCCGCGGGTGCTTGAACTGGCGGTGACCGCCGCGTGCGGGCACCTTGTACCAGCCATCCGCTTTCAGCATTTGCAGGGCTTCACGCACCTTCATGCTTGTAAAGATACGACGCGGCCGCGGTCGAAGGAAGCCGGTCTGCCATGTCCGCTGTGCCGGATCGGTTTCGGTGCCCAGGGGATCTCCGCGGCCGGAAGCGCCGGCACCCCGCCGACCCCGGTCCCGCTGCACTTAAGTGGCGGATCCGCCCGGCGGGCCCGAGAGCCCTCCCCCTGCCAGGCCGCACAGTAGATCATCCCGGAGCAAAGAGGGCCGCTCGAAAGCTGTCGAGCGGCCCTCGCGTTTGACCCCGCGCGGGGGATGAGTGGTCGGGGCGTTGAGCAGGTTGGGGCGAGCGCGAAACGGCAAGCCCGGCGCGCCCCGTCGGGCTTGCCGTTTCGCGCTCGCTTCAACACCTCCTCACCGCCAACCCTTCTCCCCCGCAGCGCCGGCGCGGGGGACTTCCGGAACAGACTCTCACCCCCGTGCTACAACAGACCTTATTTCGTCGGTGGTAGCTTGTCACGATACTTTTCCTTGAATTCCTCGAAAAGCTGCTGGTTTTTCTCGGCGATTCGCACATAACTATTCGCTACCGCCCGCACCTTTCCCTGCAGCTCTTTGTTGGGAAACTGAACCGTCTGGAGCCTCTTTGCCTTTTCGAGCATGTCCGGAGGTGAAAGGCTCTCGATTTGCACTCGCGCTGCGTTCGTCTTAACCTCGCGGAGAGCTCGCTTCAACTCATCGGCTTCATCTAGGTATGCCTTGGCAACCGCTCGAATATCACGACGAAGGGCATTCGTGCAGCGAATCCTTGAACCCAGAAGGTCAGCCGCTGTTTTCAGCAGGTGGTCAGGGGCAACGACGAAGGAAATGTTGAAGATGGGGACCGCCCATCCGGCTGCCGAGACGTCCAGCAGCCTCAGGTCGGGTTTCTGGGCGATAAACCAAACCCTGGCATTCTGCCGGACAGCCTCGCCCAGCAGCGCGCGGATACGAGCGGACTCCGGGCGGTCGCCTTTGAGGAGGAAAACGCCGTCGTGGCCTTGGAAGAACACCCGGACGCGATCGCGGCTCTCCTCCACGAGCTGCGTGGGCACGTCTTGGTCGGCACGGATCAGTTCCAGGATGGCAGCCCCCTCGCCGAAGCGGACGCCGACGGGATGCGCGCGCTCTTGACTGCGCCGGGCCAGTCGTAAATTGGTCGCATAGTCCGGGTTGCAGAGGGCCAGGTGCCCGTGGCCGCCTTGCTCGAAACGGAGTGTGGCGCCGCTCTCGTCTTCCTGGATCTCCCGGACGACCAGCAGTCGCGTGTGGGTTGTCAGTTCTTCGCCAAGGAGACTCGCGAACTGCTGGTCGCTGACCGGGACGGTCAGCGATGTCGTGAGGGTTGTCGGTGCTTCGGCCATGGTGCTGTTCCTTCCCGTCGGGTCCCGTCAAGCGTTCTAGCGCCCGTATTCTTCGAGTGTCTCACGGGCGTGGATGTCGGGCCCTTCGAGGGGGTCGGGACCGGGCCAGTATCCAGACCCGCCGCGTGCCGGCAGCGGCGGGTCCCCGGGAGCCGTTTGAACCAGAGTCGGCGTGTCGTGGAGCGCGCTCCGCCACTCCTCCACGAGAACCGGGCGGTCGAACAGAAGGGGATCAAAAACCCTCCCTCGCATTTCGCCATCCGGCTCACGGACCACGAGAACGGGGGCGACATGATACCCCCATTGAACCCGCCCCTCTGGGTGGTCCGGCGTTTCCGTCCAGAGGAGATCCGTGGCGCTGGCGGCGAAAGCCCACACCTTCGACGGGGTCAGACCCTGGCCGAGCAACCGCCGGACCATGAGGTGGGTTCGGGCGTAACACCCGTCCGCCGGAAATCGCAGCGACAAGTCCCCGGCCGCGGCAAATTCGGCAAAGATCGCCGCGGCTTGGTCCGCCTCAATAGCATCCGGTGGTCGAGGGGCCGTCATGCTCCTGCTCCGCCAGCCCTCGACCGAACCGTCGCCATCGTAGAATTATAGCGGGTGTTGCGTCTCCGCGGGAAGGCCGTCCTGCAGGACGGCCCCCGGAACGCGGAGGGCCGCTCCACAGCGTTGGAGCGGCCCTCGCCTTTCACTTCGTCACTCCGCGGGGCGCTATCCCGTCACGGCCCCCTCCGACGCCGACCTCACCGTCCGGGCGTACTTCGCCAGTACGCCGCGGCTTTCGCGCGGCTCGGGCCGCTTCCACCCCGCCTTGCGCCGCGCCAGCTCGTTGTCGTCCAGCGCCACGCTGAGCTGCTTGGCGTCGGCGTCGATGGTCACCTGGTCGCCGTCCTTCAGGAACGCGAGCGGGCCGCCCACCCAC
>JBBRPS010000775.1:0-4721 GCA_038227745.1 Gemmatales bacterium
CTTCGGGGGCGAGGGGGGCAAGAAGGCGGACCGCAACGAGAAAAGCTCAGCGCCGTTTGACGTCGTAGCGCAGCAGGACGTCCTGGTCACGCAGGTACAGCCGGCCGTTGGCGACGACCGGGTGCGACCAGGCGTCGTGGGCGCTGCGGTCGGGCGGGTCGAAGCGGCCCTTCTCCGCGTAGGCCTTCGGGTCGGCCGCGACCAGCACCATCGGCCCGCCCTGGTCGCGGTAGTACAGCCGGCCGTCGGCGTAGACGATCGAGCCCTTGCCCGGCCAGCGCTCGTCCCAGGGTCCAAGCGGCGGACGGCGGGCCAGGCGGCAGAGAACCCGAGAAGTTCGGCGGTGTCAGACCGGACTCGAGTCGTGCTCAAAGTCCTCGATAAACAGGTGGTCCGGCGAAGTGGAGTCGTCGAGGACAAAATCGAACTCATGCATCAAGCCGCCGTCGGCAAAGGCGACGAGATAGCGGAAAAACCTCGGTTCTTCTTCGTCGCGAAGAACGCAGTAAATCGGATAGTGGTTCTCCAGGTCGGAGCGCAAACCATTTCAGGAATACCGGCAAGCCTTCCTGCGTCAGGCCGCAGGCCCCGATCCGCCGGCTGATGCCCGGCCAGATGATGAGCCTGCGCATGAGCTTATTCCTTGACCAAAGGTCCGCCTTGCTCCAGTCTGGCGATGACAGCGGAGACGGGTTCGCCCTCGCCGCGCTCGTAGGCCGCCTGCGACTCGGCGATCGGCTCACGCTTGAGAGGCTTGTGAGGCCGGCCCAGCATTTCCCAACGTGCGGTACACTCCTTAACCCATAGGCGGAACGCCTTGCTCTGTTCCTCAAACTGGGCCAGTCGGGCGACTGCGTGGCCGGACAAATCAGCGTAGGTTCGGGCAATCGCCGCACCACGACGAATGAGGCGCCCGCCCCGCTCCAGCAGGGATAGGAGTTTCGCCCCGTGTTCCCGCCGATCCGGTATTTTCCCGGCGAGCGCCTTGGCCCAGTGATAGTCCCAGAGGCGCAGGGAACTCTGCCTCACCCCAATCCCCTCATCGACGAAGAAATCGGCGATAGCGGCAGCCTCATCTTCCCCGCCGCCGGTAGCGGTGGCGGTTTCGTAGGAATCAATTAGTGCCTCCAGCCCCTGGAGTTTGTCCTCCTGTAGTCGGTCGAGCATCTCAGTAGGCATGACATCACTCCTTCTGGCCCGTACCAGCATCGATTGTCACGGGTGGTCACCCGGAGGCTCTGGGACATCCATCAACGTGGTCTCTTGATTGTACGGACGCGGGAAGCCGAACGCAAGGTGGAATGTTGGCTACTCTTCCGTAAGTTCAAGATATTATGCGAGTTACGGTGTTGATCGACCGGCCAAGCTGGCTAAACCGCTCACCGCCGTTTAACGTCGTAGGACAGTAACAGAAGGGAAAAGGAAGGAACGCGGCTCTTTTCCCGATTCCGTTCTCATGTAGATGGTTGCTTCCTGAGCGCTGCGCCTCCTGGTACACTGGGAAGATGAACCCCCGGGAGTTTCTCGACGTCGATCCGCGAACCCTGCGCCTGCCGGGCTCCCGGCGCTCGGGAGCCGATCCCCTGAAACGGCACCGACAGGCCGCTCAGTTCGGGGCGTCGGTGCAAGGAATGCCGCCGCTGGAAGTAAGTCGTGGCACGGATGGCGCGTTGGTTATCGACAACGGCGAGCGGGAAAGGGTATGTTTACCTTTATTACACCCCAAAAATATCCGGCAAAGCAGCTTAATAAAGATGGCGTCCCCTTTCCCGCTTACATGCCCTTTGACGCCTCCCCCTTCTCCGCTGTTCCCTTCCCGGGCCTTTCCCGCGTGCCGGACTCCGGTTGAATGTTCCCTTTTCCGAATCGAAATGGCGCAATCACGGACCGTTGACCGCTTTTCAGGAAAGAGTGCCTCATGCCCTCGCCGTTTCCCGGCATGGACCCGTTTCTTGAGACCAACCCGATCTTCCAGGAACTGCATACGCAGATGCTCGCGGGGATGCAGGCTTTGCTGCAACCCCAGCTGCGGCCGAAGTATGTCGCTCGCCTGGAACGTCATCTCTCCGAGGGCAGTGTCTGGGATGCACCCCAGGGCGCTGTCTCCCTGGAGCGCAAGGAACCGGCTGTCACCATCGTGAGCCGTCGTGCTGGTCGAAAGCACACGGGTTCCACCGCCATGCTGGCGCAGCCCGCCGCCAGCGCCGCGGAAGCGCTGGATGCGGACGAACTGGAGCTGCGCAGGCAACGCCGGATCGTCATCTACGTGCAGGGCCGTCCACGCCTGGCTGTTACGGGAATTGAGTTGCTCAGTCCCGGGAACAAGCAGCCGGGCGCCGTCGCCCAGGAACGCTACCTGGAGAAACGCGCATCGGCGCTGCACGGCGGCTTGCACTGGGTCGAGATCGACCTCCTGCGCGGCGGGGTGCGGCCGCGGCTTCCGGTCCCTCTGCCCGGGTCGGCGGACTATCTCAGCTATGTGGCGCAAGCGACCTCGACGGGCTGGAACCACCTGCTGTATGCCTGGGCGCTGCGCGATCCCCTGCCGGTGCTGCCGATCCCGCTGCTCGGCGAGGACCAGGCGCGACTCGATGTCGGCGACTGCTTCGCCGTGGCGTACGATCGGATCGCGGCGGACGACGAGGTGGATTACGGCCGAGAACCGCCCCCGCCGCCGCTCAGCAAGAGCGACACCACCTGGATAGGCCAGCTGCTGCGCGAGCGGGGCCTTCGCAAGCAAAAGCGGCGCGGCGGGCGGAAGAAGTAGGCACTGGGGTGGCGTCACGGATGTCGGTGCCATCGGGGACATGGAAGACAACAACTCCTCGTGGCGGCGCGACGTCCGATCGACCGGAATCGCGGGCGCGGGGCGATGTGCGGCGACCCGGGCGCCGCACCTGACCGCGGCGGCAACTGAACGGTTAGCGGCGCTTCACGTCGTAGCACAGCAACACGCCCTGGTCGCGCAGGTACAGCCGGCCGTTCGCGACCACCGGGTGCGCCCAGGCGTCGTACGCGCTGCGGTCGGGCGGGTCGAAGCGGCCCTTCTCCGCGTAGGCCTTCGGGTCGGCCGCGACCAGCACCATCGGCCCGTTCTGGTCGCGGTAGTACAGCCGACCGTCGGCGTAGACGATCGAGCCCTTGCCGGGCCGGCGCTCGTCCCAGGCGACCTTGCCCGTGCGGAACTCCAGGCACACCAGCAGCCCGGGCTCGCTGCCGCCGTAGAGGTAACCGTTCACCAGCACCATGCCGCCGTGCAGGTTCTTCAGGCGCTTCGTGAAGTACACCTCCTCGGCCCGCACCCCCTTCCCATCGGCGACGAGCCGCACCAGGCCCGCCCCCCTGCCGTAGCCCGACGACTCGAAGACCAGATCGCCGTCCAGGATCGGCGTGTTGCAGTTCACGATGGTGCTGCTCGGTTTGTCGTAGCGCCACAGGAACGCGCCGTCGTCCGCCGCCACGCCGACCACGCCGCCGTGCAGGAACTGCACGTACTGCCGCCGCCCCGCCGCCGTGCCGACCACGACCGAGGCGTAGTCCGCTCGCGACGCGCCTTTCTTCTTGGCCGGCTCCGGCACCGACGCGCTGTAGAGCAGCTTGCCGCTCCTCTTGTCGAGGCCGACGAGCGTGTGCTTCGGCTCGCCCGGCGTGACGACGACGCGGTCGCCGTCGATCAGCGGCGACTCGGTGTAGCCATAGGTCTCGCGGTAGTAGGGGAGGGTGCCGCCGAAGTCGCGGATGAGGTTCTTGCGCCACAACTCCCGGCCGTCGCTCACCTGCAGACAAACGAGGTCGCCACTGACGCCGAGGGCGTACAGGCGCTCGCCGTCCACGGTCGGCGTGCAGCGCGAACCTTCGCGGTAATCGACCTTGCGATTGGCGGCGGCGATGCGGACGGCCCACAGTTCCTTGCCGGTCTGCTCGTCGAGCGCCCAGACGACCTCGTCGTCCTTGCGGTAGCTCATGCCGAACACGCGGCCGGCGGCGACGGACGGCGTGCTGTAGCCGCCGCCCAGGCCCTTCGCCTTCCAGGCCAGCGGCGGCCCGGCCTCGGGCCAGGACGGGAGCAAGCCGGTTTCGCGCGAGCGGTTGTTGCGGTCCGGTCCCTGCCACTGCGGCCAGTCGTGCGGCCGCGGTCGGTCCGCCCCCTGTCGCGGCTGCCCCGAAAGCGCGGCCGCGGCCAGGAGGAGCACGGGGAGACAGCAGAAGCAGCGTTTCGCCATACGACAACTCCTTGTGAGGGGTTGTTGTAGCGACGCGGGCGCGATTCGCCTAAGAGGCACAGGAAGAAATGAAGATCGACGAGCCGCCGGGCTGGCCCCGGCGGGGTCTGTGGGGGTGTCGCTGCGCGACGGGCCGCCGGCTCGCTCCTGCGTTCCTCTGCCTCTTAGGGAACACGCTCTGGGCGGCCAACCCGTACGTCACGACATCTGCTGGCTTTTGTCGCATTTACGTAAGTAGGTATCGTTTCGGCAGCTCCGCTCCAGCCACGAACGACAACTTGCCGATCTTGCACATATCGAGGGGCTTTTTCGCTGCCGTCGCAAGCCGCTGATACGACACGGCTTGCGTACCGTTGGCGGTACGCATTCGGAGAACACGTCTCGACTTGGAACGGCTGTTTGGAGAAGGGGAGGCGCGCGGCAGCGTTTCCCAAGGCGTTGCGGGTGGGGCAACGTCACGGCTTTTGGAGGTGCTCGTCGTGAAGGGTTCGCGTTCGC
>JBBRPS010000776.1:0-4719 GCA_038227745.1 Gemmatales bacterium
AGGCCGCCCTCGCCGCCACGGACGGTTTGCCCGACGGCACGAACGGGCTGAAGGCGACGCTCCGGAGTTCCGCCGGCTACGTCGCGCGGGCGGGCTCAGGGGTCGACTTCGTCCGGTCGCTGGTCCGCGACGTGCTGGGCCGCGTGCCCGACCCGGGCGGCGAGGCCTGGTGGGCGGGGCGTCTGGCGGACGGGGCGTCGGCGTCCCAGGTGGCGCTCGGCGTCCTCACCAGCGAGGAGGCCCGTCTCCAGGCGGTGGACGGGTTCTACCAGAGCTACCTGCGCCGCGGCGCGGACGAGGGCGGGCGGGCCTATTTCGCCGCGCTCCTCGGCCGCGGCGTGGCCCCGCACGACCTGATCGGGGCAATGCTCGGCACGCCGGAATACTTCCGGCGCGACGAGTGATCCGGCCGTTAGTGTGGGTTCGAGGGACGTGTTGTTCGTCGAAGCCGTCGCGAAGACCACTTACTCCGCTGCGTGCGCGGCTCCGACGAACAACACGTCCCTCGAACCCGCCCTCGACGTCATTCCGGGTCGTCCGCTTTGGCGATTCTCTCCGGACCGGGCGGACGCGTCCCGAAGCGCCAAGGGCGCGACTTATTCCCGGAGTTCGTCCGCCCATCTTGCCGTTCACGCCCCGCCTTCCTTCGTCCTTCTTGCTCCGAAGAAAGTCCTTTCCTATAATCACGACAGTGCCCTCGCGGTGCCGGACCGCGGACTCGCTCGACGTCCCCCTCCTACCCGAGAGCCTTCGCATGGATGAACTCCACCACGAATGCGGGGTCGCCGCGATCTACCACCTGCCGAGCCCGACGCCGTCGCGGCTGGCCCCGCTCGCCGGACAAGAGCAGGTGTCCCGGCTCATGCCGCGGATCCTGCTCGACCTGCAGAACCGCGGCCAACTCGCCGCCGGCTTCTCGACCTTCAACCCCCAGCGCGACAAGCTCCTCGACACTTACAAGCAGATCGGCACCGTCATCGAGGCGTTCCGCCTCAACCACCAGGCGAAGTACGACAGTCTCATGCGCGAGTACGCGGGCCGCGCCGCCATCGGCCACGTCCGCTACGCCACCTGCGGCGCCACCGACCGCAGCTACGCCCAGCCGTTCGAGCGTCAGCACGGCTGCCGCTGGAAGTGGTTCACCTTCGCCTTCAACGGCCAGCTCGCCAACTACTCCGAGCTGCGCGACGAACTCCTCACCCTCGCCGACTACCACCTCACGCGCAACACCGACACCGAAATCATCATGCACTACCTCAGCCACGAGCTGAGGGGCGAGGAGCAGCCCGACCTGGTGCAGGTGTTCCGCAACCTGAGCGAGCGCTTCGACGGCGCTTACAACATCGTCTTCATGAACGCGATGGGCGACATGGCCATCGTCCGCGACCCGAAAGGGTTTCGTCCGCTGTGCTACGCCCAGGACGGCGCCCTTTTCGCCGCCGCCAGCGAGAGCGTGCCGCTGCTCAACCTCGGCTTCAAGAACGTGCGTTCGCTGGAGCCGGGCCAGATGATCCTGATCCAGGACGGCAAGGTGAGTCTGCACCGCTTCGCCGAGCCGGCGCGGCACGCGCACTGCTTCTTCGAGTGGATTTACTTCGCCAACGTGGCCAGCACTCTCGACGACCGCAGCGTCTACCTGGCCCGCGCCGCGCTGGGCAAGGAGTTGGCCCGCCAGGAGCGCCAGCTGGGCCTGGTGCCGCTCGACAGCGATACCATCGTCGTGCCCGTCCCCGACACCGGCAAGGCGGCGGCCGACGCGATGGCCTTCGAGTTGGGCCTGCCGTCGGTCGAGGGGCTGATCCGCAACCGCTACATCGGCCGCACCTTTATCGAGGGGCAAAACCGCGCCCAGCGCGTGCAACTGAAGTACACCCCGCTGCGTGAGGTACTGGCCGGCAAGCGCGTGCTGCTCGTCGAGGACACCATCGTCCGCAGCACGACCATGAAGGCGCTGCTGCGCGACCTGCGCGAGCGGGGCGGGGCGAAGGAGATCCACGTTCGCGTCGCCTGCCCGCCGATCGTGGCGCCGTGCTTCTACGGCATCGACATGAGCACGGTCCGCGAACTGTTCGCGCCGCGCTTTATGAAGGGCGCGCGTCCGACGTATGACGAGCAGATGACGATGGCGAAGGAACTCGGGGCCGACAGTCTCTTCTACTTGCCGCTCGACGCCATCGCGCGTTGCATCGACCTTCCCGAAACGCGGCTGTGCCGCGCCTGCCTCACGGGCGACTATCCCACCGCGACGGGCGAGCGTCTGTACCAGATCGCGCTGCGCAAGCGCGGCGACTCCGGCACGAACGGCCGCACCTACGAGATGGTGCCCGCCGTCGCGGCGGCGGGAGAACCGTAAGGCACTCGAACCTTTCACGGCCTCGACGTCGAACGTGCCTGCCCTGAATGTGAAGATTCGCGGAAATCCGCGGGGGAGTGGCTTTTCTCCTTGACGAGCGGGCAGGCGTAGGTGTAGAAATTGAGTCGTTGACTCAGCCGCTCCGCATGGCCGCTCATCGTCTGGCGTGGCCGTCCGGGGCTCACCCGTCACCGCGCCAGGCGAGGAAGGCCGGGATCATGAAAGACGTTTCGCGCTCCCTCCTCCGGTCGCTGTTCGGCCGGGAGAGACGGACAAAAGCCCCCCCGATGTCCTCAATCGGTCCCCCGCGTCGAACTGCTGGAAGACCGCTGGGTGCCGACGGTCTTCACCGTGCGGAACCTGAACGACGCGGGCGTGGACTCCCTGCGGGCGGCCATCCAGGGGGCTAACGCCTCCCCGGACACTCATTCCTCGATCGTCTTCCAGCCGATGCTCAGCGGCATCATCACCTTGGCGTCCGCCCTCGACCCGCTTAAGAAGGACATCGACATCGGCGGGCGGGCTGGCGGAGGTTCGATCACGGTCCAGCGCGACTTAACCGCCGGCAACTTCAGGATCTTTGAAGTCACCGCCTCATCCCACAGTTCCATCAACGGGCTGGACATCGCGAACGGAAGCATGCCGACCGATAATGGTGGCGGCGTCCTCAATTGGGGAACCCTCTCCCTCGTCGGCTGCTCGATCCGCGACAACGTCGCCCAGGCAGGTGGGGGCATCTACAACGATTCCTCTTCCACGCTCACAGTCTCAGCCTGCACGATCTGGTGGAACCAAGCCAGCGACCTGGGCGGTGGACTCAGCAACTACGGCCAGGCGACGATCTCCAACGGGACGGAAATCTTCGTCAACACCGCGGCCTTCGGCGGGGGCATCAGCAATAGTAAAACCTTGAGCATCATCGACGATTCCCGGATCTACAGCAATTCCGCGAGTAGGTCCGGGGGCGGCATTTGCAATCAAGTCGGCGCAAGTCTGAACATGTCCTCGGGCCGGATTAACAATAACGGGAGTTCTAATTTCGGCGGTGGCATTTACGACCTGGGATCTGTTACCCTGAAAGACGTGAGCCTCACCGGGAACTCGTCCGGCACGGGAGGCGGGTTTTTCCTCGACCGAGGTGCGACGCTGACTCTAAACGGCTGCACCGTCAGCGGCAACACCGCGACGGTCCGGGGCGCCGGCGGAGTCTGGATGGCGGGGAGTACGCTCACCCTCATCAACTGTAACATTCTCGATCCCATCGTCCAGGGTCCCTGATCCGACCGTGCCTCGGCTCAAAGAGCCCTACGCCGTCCGGTTCGTAGGTCAGGATTCCGCTCCTGACCTACGAACCGGAGCGACTCAACGCGCGTGAATCAGAAGTCCGAGTCCTAGTTATGGACGCCAGGAAACGCGGATTCGTCCTTGGTGTCACCCCGTTGATCGTCGCTTCCTTTGCCAAAACGGGCGAGTCATTCCCATGCCGTACCCCAAGTCCTCGCGCGTGTCGTTCTCCCTTTCGTCGAGCGTCGCTCTTCTCTTCGCGGTGGCCGGTTCCGCTCCGGCCGAAGAGCCGAAGTCCGACCGCCCCGCAATCGCTGTGTGGGTCCGCCACCTCGGCAGCACCGTCCATGAGGAACGGGAGAAGGCGGAAGTCTTGCTCGGCTCGGCGGACGACGCCGCCCCGGCCTTGACGGAGGCCCTCAAGTCGTCGGACCCGGAAGTCCGGCGCCGGGCCGCCCGCGCCCTGCAAGTCATTGAGCGTCGGCGAAACCTGGCGGCGCTCGCGCGGCTGAGGAAGTTCGTCAAGGAGGGGCGGGTCGATCTCGTCACTGACCTCCTTGTCCGGTGGCCCCAGTGGGACGACGAGGCGGACGCCTGGCAGGCGGTCGTGAACTTGGCCGAAAAGATGATCGCCCTGGAAGCACGGACTTTCGGCAAGAGGAGTGTCCCAGAAAACGAGGGCGCCCCCCTGGGGGACTTCCGTCGGTATCTCTCGTATTGGGGCACCGGCATCGTCAACGACTCCCGGCGCGTACGGTGGAAGAACAGTGGAAGTGCAAGTTTCGTGGCCAAAGTGGATAGTTTTAGCAGTGAAACCAAGGACAAGCGCATCCTGAGCAGCCTTCTTGTCTCCTCGGGTGACGTGGGCGTCGATCACGCCGGTCTGAGCTTCATCTTTGCCGGCGGCTCGGTTGAGGTCGAGACAATGAGTGATACCCTCGTGGTCTGTGACGGGGACTTCACGATAAATCATGTGATGGGTAGCTGTCTCGTGATCGCGCGCGGCGCCATCCGCTGTCGGAGTGGCGTCGCGGACTGTCGGCTCATCTCTGCGGACCGGGTCAACGACGGCGAGGCCAATA
>JBBRPS010000777.1:0-4716 GCA_038227745.1 Gemmatales bacterium
TCGCTCTACTGATGGAGTTTCTTGTACTTAATTCGGTGCGGCTGGTCCGCCTCGACGCCGAGGCGCTGTTTGCGCTGCGTTTCGTACGCCTGGTAGTTGCCCTCGCACCAGACCGTTTTGCTGTCGCCCTCGAACGCCAGGATGTGCGTCGCGACGCGGTCCAAAAACCAGCGGTCGTGGGTGATTATCACCGCACAGCCGCCGAAGTTCAGCAGCGCGTCCTCCAGCGCCCGCAAGGTGTCCACATCGAGATCATTCGTCGGCTCGTCCAGCAGCAGCAGGTTGCCGCCGCGGCGCAGCAGCTTCGCCAGGTGGACGCGGTTGCGCTCGCCGCCCGACAGCTCGCTCACCTTGCGCTGCTGATCGGGGCCCTTGAAGTTGAAGCGCGCCACATAGCCGCGCGCCGCCACCTTGCGCTTGCCGAGCATCAGGTACTCGGCCCCGCCGGTGATCTCCTCGAAGACCGTGTTGACAGCGTTCAGCGCATCGCGGTTCTGATCGACGTACGCCGGCACCACCGTGTCGCCGACGCGCAGGTTGCCATCGTCCGGCGTCTCCTGGCCGACGATCATGCGGAACAGCGTCGTCTTGCCGGCGCCGTTCGCCCCGATGATGCCAATGATGCCGCCGCGCGGCAGGTCGAAGTTCAGGTCCTCCATGAGGAGGTTGTCGCCGTAGCCCTTGCGCACCTGCTCCGCACGCACCACGAGGCTACCCAGCGGCGGCCCCGGCGGGATCTGCAGGACCAGTTCGTCCTCGCGCTCCTCGTAATCCTGGTTCGCCAGCTTCTCGTAGGCGCTGAGGCGGGCCTTGCTCTTGGCGACGCGGGCGCGCGGGGCCATCTTCGCCCACTCGTACTCGCGCGCGAGCGCCTTGCGCCGCGCCGACTCCTGCCTCTCCTCCTTCGCCAGCCGGTCCTGCTTCTGCTCCAGCCAGGAGGAGTAATTGCCCTTCCACGGGTAGCCGCGGCCGCGCTCCAGCTCAAGGATCCACGGCGCCACGTTGTCGAGAAAGTAGCGATCGTGCGTGACCGAGACGACGGTGCCGGGGTACTCCTGCAGGTGGCGCTCGAGCCAGGCGACGGACTCGGCGTCGAGGTGGTTGGTGGGCTCGTCGAGCAGCAGCAGGTCGGGCTTCCGCAGCAGCGCCTTGCACAGGGCGACGCGGCGACGCTCGCCGCCGGAGAGCTGCGCCACCGTGGCGTCGCCGGGCGGCAGGCGCATGGCGTCCATGGCGATCTCAAGCTGGCGGTCCAGTTCCCAGGCGTTGGCCGCGTCGATGGCCTCCTGCACCTTGCCCAGGTCCTCCAGCACCTTCTCCATGGTGTCTGGGTCCATCGGCTCGGCCAGGCGGTTGCTCAGCTCCTCATGGCGGTTGAGCAGGCCGCGCGTGGCGGCGACCGCCTCCTCGACGTTACCTTTCACATCCTTGGATTCGTCGAGTCGAGGCTCCTGGGGGACGTAAGCGATGGAGATCCCATCGGCGGCGCGGGCGCTGCCGATGAAATCTTTCTCGACGAGAGCCATGACGCGCAGCAGGGTGCTCTTGCCGGCGCCGTTGCTGCCGATGACACCGATCTTGGCGCCGAAGAAGAAGGCCAGGGTGATGTCCTTGAGCACTTCGCGCTTGTTGTACGCCTTGCCCAGCTGGTGCATCGTGAAGATGTACTGTTCGCTCATGCGGTGCCTCGAAGCCTCTTCGTCGCGAGTCGGACCGGGGTGCCCCGTTCGGAGTGCGAAGACTGGGTTCAGGGTAACGGAGTGGGCGGAACGCGTCAACCGGAGTGGCCGAGGGCCGTGCGGAGGAAGGCGGAGGAAGTTGCGCCGGCTGGGTAGGTGCTGCTCGCCCAGACAGGATCGTGGCCCGCGGGTCACTTCTTCGCGGCGGCGTCGAAGAACGCGAACACGTCCGGCAGCGCCACCTGCACGATCATCAGGTGCTCGATGTCGGGGTACTCGCGGAACAGCACCGTCTCGACGCCGGCCTTGCCGAGGCCCTCCTTCAGGCTGCGCGCCATGGACAGGAGGAAATCGCGGCTGCCGACGCCGACGAAGAAGCGCACCTTCTTGATGGCCTCGGACTTCTTGAAACTGCCGCCGCCACCCAGCGGGGCCACGGCGGCGAACCGCTCCGGCGCCGCGCCCGCGGCCGCCACCGCCTGCATTGCGCCCATCGAGTGCCCCACGACAAACACGCGCTTGCGGTCCACCGGGTAGAGCCGGGCCAGCGCGTCGATCAGTTCGGGCACCGGCGGCGTGTTGAAGAAATCGGCACGCGGCGACACTAGCAACCAGCCGCGCGCCGCGCACTGCCGCACCACCGCCCCGTCCCCATAGCCCTCGAAGAACAGGTTTTCGCTGGCGCCGGCCCCGTGCAAGGCAATCACGAGCGGCAGCGGCTCCCCGCGCTGCACGGCGTCCGGCGCCAGCAGGCGCACCGGCACGCTCCGTTTCGAGGTCGGCAGCCGCAGCCAGAACTGCCCCGCCTTCGCCGCTCCGTAGTAGGGCTTGCCGGCCCGCGCGGCTCTCACGACCGCCTCGGCCTCGGGCAGCAGGCGCGCGGCGGGGTAATTGGTCTCCTGGGGCGTGCCGGCCGCCAGCGCCCCCAGCACCTCCACCAGCCCGCGCGCGCTCTCCGCGTCGGTCGTCGCCGGTTTGGCCGGCAATGCCTCCACCGCCTTCCGCAAGGCGCCCAATCGCCCCTCCAGGTTCGCCGCGAACGAGACCGTCTGCTCCCGCCCGCGGCCCGCTGGCTGGCCGCCCACGAGGAACTGAACGAGAAGCAGGTGGTCCCCCTCCGGGATGCGTCGCCCCTGCAGCGGCAGCTTGACCTCCTGCGGCAGGGCGGCAACCGCCGCGTCGGCCCGGGCCAGAACCTCCTTGCCGTCCGCGCGCAGCAGCATCAGGCGCACGCTCGCCCCCTGCGGCGGCTCGGCCTTCACCTTGTAGGACGGCCGCAGCTGCACCGTCAGCCCGTCGGCGTCCGTGGGGAACAGGCACCTGCTCAGGATGACGTCAAGCGCGTCGGCCCAGCGCACCCCCGCGGGCGGCTCCTTCGCCGAGCGCAGCGCGTGGCGCGCCTCATCCAGCACGCGGGCCACGTCGCCGAGCTTCGCCGCGAAGAAAAGCTTGGTGATCGGTTGCACGATCTCGAGGGCGCGCCGCCGGCCCGCCGCGCCCTTCTCGTGGTCCCATGATTTCTCGAAGAGGCGCAGGCGCTGGCCGATCTGGAAGCGCTCAGACTGGGCGCGGACCGCGGCAGGGAGGAGCAAGGGCAGGGCGAGCAGCGCGAGGGAGAAAGCGTAGCGCATGAAGAGACCTCGTGAGAGGGGTTGGCCTCCGAGCCGTTCGGAGAGAGGGGCGTTCGCCTCCGCATTGCCCCGGGCTTTCGTATAACAAGGGGCGAGAGAGGGAAAGGCTGCCCGCGCCCGGCTTGACGTGCGGTGCTCCTCTCGGGCCGACCCTCGCCCACCCATCAGGAGGTTCCGCGATGTCGAGGTTCGCTCGCGCCGCCCTGCTCGCGGCGCTGCTGCTCTGGCCCTTCGCCGGCCCCGCCCACGGCTTCGGCCGCTGGGCGTGGACGACGTCCTCTTACTCCTATTACCCCACCTACTACAGCCCGTCGCACTATTATCCCGCCTACTACACGCCCGTCTACACCAGCCCGATCGTCACGGCCTCGGTGTCCTACCCCGCGCCCGTCTGGGTCTACGCGGCGGTGCCGGTGGTGTGCAGCCCGGCGGTGACGACGCCCGCGCCGGCCTATGCAACGCCGACGGCGGCGCCGCCCTCGCAGACCGTCGAGCCGCCGACCGCCCGACCCGCGCCGCCGGCCGGCGGCCCCACGGTCACCGAGTCGAACGCCAGCGCGGCCGCGAAGCCGGCCAGCCCCGGCGGCGCGGCCGGCAGCTGTCGTGTCGGCTTCTGGAACCTGACGGGGCGCGACGTGACGCTGACCGTGGACGGCCAGGCCCGGCAACTGCCGCGCAACCAGAGTATCACCCTCACACTGGGGCGGCAGTTCGTCTGGCAGGTGGATCGGCGCACGGCTCAGTCGGAGAACATCCCCGACGCCAACTGCACGCTGGAGATCGTCATGCGGAAGTGACTCGCGCTGCGGACCGCGGAGGGCGAGGAGGCCGTAGCCGAGAGCAAAGGCGAGAGCAAAGGCGAGAGCAAAGGGGCGAGAGCAAAGGGGACGCAGCTCATTACCAGAGTCTAAGACTCTGGTAATGAGCTGCGTCCCCTTTTCCCTTTGGGCGAGGCGGCAGTCGGTGGGCGACTGCCGCAGAAGCAGTAGTTCGGCGGCGGAGCGGTCAGTTCGTCGTCACTTGCCGTGGCGGATTTTATCAGAGGTTCCGGCATGATATTTGCTAAAGGAAGAAGTTGCTTGACAAGGGGTACATGGTGCTGTTTTATGTTGGAAAGGACGGCACGAGAATGTTCTGCCTTGTTAGGTCGCGCACAGCCTTGTTAGGTCGCGCACAGCCTTGTTAGATCGCGCACAGCCTTGTTAGATCGCGCACAGCCTTGTTAGATCGCGCACAGCCTTGTTAGATCGCGCTAGCGCACTCTAATTCTACTGTGTCCGTCATTCCCGTTGGTTAATCCGTTGGGGCGCCAGGAGTTCGTGCGACTTGTAGTGGTAGAAGCGGGCCTCCTCGTTGCGTTGGAGTCGTCGCGTCATGTTCCGACAAATACGCTCCTGATTGTCGCA
>JBBRPS010000778.1:0-4702 GCA_038227745.1 Gemmatales bacterium
CTCCCTTCTGATGCCTCGCCTCCCTTTGAACGGGCTGCGCGCGCTTTCGCTCTTCAGCGGGGGCGGCGGACTCGATCTGGGCTTCGACCTCGCCGGCTGCGAACACGTCGCCTCTTTCGACATCTTGCCCGTCGCGGGGGAGACGCTGCGCGGTAACCGGCCGGGCTGGAGAGTTTTCTCGGGCGCTGCGGAGGGGGACGTCTGCCGACAGGACTGGACGGCCTACCGAGGCGAAGT
Organism: Gemmatales bacterium; assembly: GCA_038227745.1. Classification (GTDB taxonomy): domain Bacteria; phylum Planctomycetota; class Planctomycetia; order Gemmatales; family Gemmataceae; genus DASPXY01. The sequence goes on from JBBRPS010000778.1 coordinate 238, forward strand.
GGACGTGCTGCACGGCGGCCCGCCTTGTCAGCCCTTCTCCTCCGCGGGGCGTCAGCTCGGCAGCGGCGATACGCGCGACATGCTTCCGGCTTTTGTGAGAGCCGTGCTGGGCTGCCGGCCGCGCGCCTTTGTCGCGGAGAACGTCGCGGCCCTAGGGCAGGCCAAGTTCCAAACCCACCTGGCCGACACGGTCTACCGCCCGCTCGCCGGGCTGTATCGCATCGAGCGCTTTGAACTGAGGGCGGAATGGTTCGGCGTCCCGCAGCAGAGAGTTCGCCTCTTGATGGTCGGTTTTCGCGAGGCCGGTGACTTCGCTCGCTTCCGACATCCGGTACCGACGCACGCCTTTCCGACTGCCGAAGCAGGTGATCGCCGCGCTTGCGGCGAGGAACTGTTCCGCCCCGCGCGCCCGCGCGGCCCGGTAGGCGGAGACGGTGGCCGGACGATGGGCGTCAGGGAGGCGCTGGGACTCCCCGACATCGGCTGCGACGACCTCGCTCCCACACTGCGGAGTGGGTTTACCGGACCGCGGGGCGCGACGTCGGTCAACAGCAGCGTCGCCGCCCTGAAAGCTTGGGGACGGTTGGGCATCTGGCCGCACGGCGTAGCAACGGACCGGGAGGCGGCGCACCTGTTCGTGCCGGAGAACGGCCACTTCCGCCTGTCGATCCCGGATTGCGCGATCCTGCAGGGGTTTCCCGAATCGTGGCAGTTCCGCGGACGGGTTTGGTCGATGCTCGGGCAGATCGGGAACTCCATTGCTCCTCCGGTCGCGTATCACGTCGCCCTGGCCGTAGCCCGCGCCCTTGGCCGCCAGCCGCTGCCGGGATCGCTCTCCGATGTCGGCACTGGGTTTCCGAGGGCTTCGCGCACTGCCGCCCGAAGAGCCCGTTGAGCTTCTTCCGGGGGATCTACGGGCAATTCGCGGAAGGTGCTGTAATAAACCGGACTGATGTGTGGGTTGATGAGTGTTGCCCCTCGCCGGGTCAAGTAAACGCACCGATCAGCAAGGATCTCAAGCATGCGGGCCTTCGAGTAACCCTCCGTCCGATCCATGCGTTCCCGGTAAACTCGGCTGCTGTACTGCCTCTTCTGAATGGCTTTCGCCTCATCGAGGGTGTAAACCTCCTTGTCGCCAAAGTGACGGATGCAAGAGAGTTTCGTAAAGGTTACGGTCGACGGCGCGTGCCAAACTTGCGAGTTCAAAGTCGAGCTTGATGTACTGCTCGGTCCTGACGATCCAAGGTTCCATTTGCTCGGGCGAGGCGCAGAGACATCGGAGCAAATCGCGGCCGTCTTTCTTGAAGAAGCCGATCAACCAGTGTTTCCCTCGCCACTCCCTGAGATGGCGCGGTCCCGTGTCTCTGGCTGTAAACATTCGGCCAACCGGTCTATGGTGCGTCCTCGCCGGGCCGCGCGCACCCGCTCCCGGGCCGGCGGCACGACGGCGATGCTTCCGTCTCCGATGGCATCCCGCGGGCCGGCCTACGATGTGTCCGCGCCTGCCTCTGCGCCGGCCAACGACCAACAGCGCCGCTCCCCGGCGCTGAGGTTCCACGGCAAGAAGCGGCCCACGTCCTCAGGCACCTCGCCCCCCGCCTCCGCGCACGCCGTCAGGTACGCCGTCAGCCACGCCCGCGGGTTCAGCCGCCACAGGCACAAAGTCTGCAACAGCGAGAACATCATCGCCGCCAGGCGGCCCGCCCACACCGCGCCACGGCCGTAGTAGTTCTTGCGCCCCACCACCGGCCCGCGCTGCGCCCGCTCCGCCGTGTTGTTATCCATCGGCACCTCCGGGTGCTCGACGAACACCGTCAGACCCGTCCAGTGCGCCCCCAAGCTCTCCAGGACCTTTTGCCGCGCCGGGTGCAAGGACGGGTCCGCCAACTCCGCCTCCCCTTGCGCCCCCAGCGCCGTTACCGCCTCCCGTAACCGCTCGTCGGCGGCCGCGAACTGCGCGGGCCCTTCTTGCAGCGCCGCCCGTCGCTCGTCGTTGAGTTGGTAGACCTGGCCGATGCGCTGGACCCAACCCAGGGCCCAGACCTCCTGGTCAGGCCAGGTCCGGGCCACCGTCACGAAGTCCCGGCGGACGTGCGCCCAGCCGAAGGCCAGCACGATCAGCCCCTTTTTGACCTGGTCGATGGCCTGGTACGCCTTGTAGCGATCCACGACCATAATCCCTTCCGCCTGCGGCCCCAGGTACTGCTCGGGCACGTCATGGGCGCGGCCCTGGGCCAGCACAAAGACGACCACCTCCGCGCTGTGGAAAACCCACAAGTACCAGCGGAAGCCGACCTTCCCCTCGACCGCGGCGAAGACCAGCCAGCGCGTCTCGTCGCCGTGCCACAACGGCTGTCGTCGGCTGTGGTCCGCCAGGGCCTCGTAGACCGGCTCGAACAAAGGGAGCAACCGCTGCAAGGCGTCGGTGACGGTGCCCAGTGACAGGTCCAGGTCGCGCGTCGCCAGGTCGGCCAGCAGCCGGTAGGTGGGGCGGTAGGACAGGTACTTGTCCACGAGCAACTCGACCAGGATCGAGGCGCCCAAGATACTCTTGGGGATGACGCGGGGGGCCGGCGGGGCGGTGACGATCCCGGGAGGGGCGCCGCAGTCACAGGTGGGGCGGTAGCGGTGGCGGCGGATGATCCGGCGATGGGCCTTGACCTCGACCTCCAGGATGGTGGAATCTTCCGTGCCGCTGACGGGGGCGAAGGGGCGGCCGCAGCGCCGGCAACAGCACTCGTCGCCCGGGACCTCACGCCCCTCGATGACGGCGGGCAGGTGCGAATAGTCGCGGCGGCGTGGCCCCTTCTGGCCGCGCTGCTGGCCGCGCGGCCGGCGGGGGAGGTCGTCACGGCGGGTGGCGGTCGGGGTGGGAGGGGCGGCGGTCTCGGTCTTGCGGCCGAAGAGTTGTTGCTCGCGCAGTCGCAGCTGGGCGCGGAGTCGTTCGTTCTCCCTTTGGAGCACGGCCTCGCGCTTCTGGGCGCGGTCGTGCATGGCCTTCCAGTAGCTGGCCTGTCGCCAGGGCTCGAACTCCTGGGCGAGGCGCGGGCAGACGGGGCAGGGGCCATCGGGGACAGGAGGCGCGGAACAGGCGGTGGGGGGGGCGCGGCGGTCAAAGGGACCTCCGCCGTGCCTGGGCAACCAGGGGCAAGAAGCGCAGCCGTCATGCCGACCGTTGTAGCCCCGCGCCATCAGCTGGCCAGCGCAGCTGACCGGTTGGCCGAATGTTTACCTCTGGCTGTTGTAATGCCCTTCGCAGTCGCGGACTTCAACTCAAACTCCACCACCCGGCTGTCCGGGTGCGGCAGAACCAGAATCGCATCCGTGCCACTTCGGCCCGACCCCTCGGGCTTTTCAAGGTCGAACAGAAAACGCAACCGCTTTTCTCGCTTGTCGTCCTGAACGTACTCGGCCGAGTTCTCCTCAGCCGGCTCCGTCGGGGGTGGGCTCGGGGAGAAATCGTCAGGAGACTGATTGAGATCCGGCCTCTCGACGGCCATCGCGTTGGCCTCCAACCGAAGGGAAACCGAGGAAGCAGGATTGCGCCGTGGAATCAGCTGGCGGGCAGGAAGTCGGCCATGCGGGCACCCAAAGCGGCGGCCAGTTTCTCGATTGTCGTGAGAGTGACGTTCCGCTCGCCCCGTTCCACGCTGCTGATGTAGGTGCGGTGCAAACCCGCGGCGTTAGCGAGGGCTTCTTGCGAGAGGCCGCGGAGAATTCGCAGTTCCCGCAATTTCTCCCCGAACTTGACCTGCACGTCAGACACAGCGGCACCCTTCCTCCCGTGAAACCCTCGGCCAAAAATCGCTTGACAGCAGTTTCGTCAGCCGCATCTCATAGGTCTACAGACTGTAAGTTTCGTAACCCCAAGTCTTCACCAAGCGAATTCCCCTTTCCCGCCGGCCGCGCACAAGCTACCTTTACCGGCATGGACACCCTGCACGAAGCCCTCGACCTCGCCCGCCGCCTGACCACGCCCGACCGGCTCGCCGAGATGCTCGCCCAGATGGGGCCGTGGTTCTACGTCGTCCTGTTCGCGGTCGTCTTCTGCGAAACCGGCCTGGTCGTCACGCCGTTCCTGCCGGGCGACTCGATGCTGTTCGCCGTCGGCGCCGTCGCCGCCCTCGAAGGGTCGACGTTGAGCCTGCCGGTGTTGCTGCTCGGCCTGATCGCCGCCGCCGTCCTCGGCGACGCGGTCAACTACGCCATGGGTTACCACGTCGGCCCCAAAGTCTTTTCGTCCGAGAAGTCGCGCCTGTTCAACAAGAAGCACCTGCTGCGGACGCAAGCCTTCTACGCGAAGTACGGCGCCAAGACGATCATCCTGGCGCGCTTCGTCCCGATCGTCCGCACCTTCGCCCCGTTCGTCGCGGGCATCGGCAAGATGGACTACCGCCGATTCGCCACCTTCAACGTCGTCGGCGGCGTCGCCTGGGTGCTGATCTGCGTCGGGGCGGGCTTCTTC
>JBBRPS010000779.1:0-4691 GCA_038227745.1 Gemmatales bacterium
AGACCCATTTTCCGCACCCTTGTGTGCGCTGGTCGGTGATCTCCGAAGAAGGGATGGGAAAGAGCCGCGACTAACTCCACGATTCTACGCCTCTTCCCTGCTGTCGCGTTGCCCGCTCGCTTTTTTTCTCGGGCGAGCCGCTTGACCGCTCTCCTACCATGTCTGTGCCACCACGAGTCTGCCTCCCTGTCTCCACGGCCACCCCGTTTCCTCAGGAGGCGTTATGGCTCAACCCGCGGAGGCCCGTAGTGCAATGACTCGTACCATCACGGCCGATCTTGTCGAGGCGTATGCCCTTTGCCCCAGGAAGGCGTTCCTGCTCATGGCCGGGGAGCCAAACCCGGGGCCGCACGAGTATGTGCGGCTGATCGACGAACAGACGGCGTCCAACAGGCAGGCCCACAGGGCACGCCTTGAGAAAGCCGGAGAACTCCCGCCTGGCGGCGGGGCCACCGACCTGATTACCGCCCCGAAGGTGGCTGCGGACACGGAGCTGACCCCCGACGGCTTCCACGCACGTTGCGATTTCCTGACGAAGGTTAACGAAGCCTCGCGACTGGGGAGGTTCAGCTACGAGCCGGTGATGGTTATCGGCACCTACCGGGCCTCGCGGCCAGACTCCCTTCGATTGGCCTACCAGGGCCTCGTTCTCGGCGAAGTGCAGGGCCGGCAGCCGTCCTCTGGCACGCTGGTCCTGCTCGGCGACCGCCCCAGCAAGGTGAAGCTGGCCGGCAAGTACAAGGAGGTGCGGCGGATCGTCGAGGCACTCCGCGCATGGACGAGCCAGCCGGTTGGCGACGGCCCGGCGGTCGTCCTGAACAAACACTGCCCGAGTTGGCCGTTCCGCGACGCCTGCTTCCAGCAGGCGGAGAGGGAAGACAACCTGAGCCTGCTGGACCGGATGACGCCTAAGCTGATGCGGAAGTACCAGGACAAGGGCATCTTCACCATCAAGCAACTGTCGCACCTTTTCAAGCCGAGATACAGCAGGAAGAAGGCCAAGAGACAGGTGCGGCACAGCCTGGAGCTGCAAGCCCTGGCCATCAGGACGGGAAAGGTCCACGTCGAGCACCTGCCCGAGTTGCCGCGAAGTCCGGTGGAGTTGTTCCTGGACTTTGAAGGCGTCCCCAACCGCGACTCCTACTACCTGGCCGGGCTCCTTGTGTGCAGGGGCTGTGAGGCCGAGTACGAATCCTTCTGGGCGGACGACGTCACAGATGAGGCCGCGATGTGGTCGGCCCTTATCGAGCGGCTGGCGGCGTTCCCCGACTCCCCCGTCTACCACTACGGCAGCTACGAGAAGAAGGCATTCGCCACGCTGGCGAAGCGGCACGGCAGTGGCGGCGGGTTCAGCGACCGCCTCGTCAACGTGGCGTCGTCCGTATACGGCAAGGTCTACTTCCCGGTCCGCTCGAATGGGCTGAAGGCACTGGGCCGCTTCCTGGGGGCGGCCTGGTCCGACCCGCAGGCGTCCGGACTGCAAAGCCTGGTCTGGCGGCACAGGTGGGAGATGACGCGGGACGAGCGGTTCAGGCAGTCCCTGCTGCTGTACAACCGCGAGGACTGCGAGGCCGTCCGGCTGCTGGTCGATCGCCTGGACCAGATCAGGCGAGACGCGGCGTCGGACCCGTCGATCGAGTTTGCCAGGCGGCCGAAGCGGTACGCGACCAAAACCGGGAAGGTGGTCCACGGCCAGTTCGAGCAGATACTGAAGTCCGCACAGGTCGCTTTCGCAGGGCGGGGAATCCGCATCCGAGAGAAGGAGACCGACCAGACCACGGAACTGAGGAAAAGGGGTGGGCAGAAAGGCAATCAGCACTTCCGTCGCATCGTTCCGAAGGCCAGCCGGACGGTCCTCGTGGAACCCAGGAAGCGATGTCCGAGGCACGACGTGGAACTCGTGCCGAACCCGAAGAAGCAAGTCGAAAGGACGGTTATCGACCTCGTCTTCACCAAGAGCGGGTGCAGAAAGACGATCACACGGTACGTCGGGGTCAAGAGCCGCTGCCCGACATGCGGAGAGCATTACAACCCGCCTGCGTTTGGCGGGCAGCATCCGCATTCCTTCGGACATGCACTCCAGGCCTGGGCGATCTACCAGAGAGTCGTCCTTCGCCTGCCCTATGAGATCATCGCCCAGGTCATGGACCACCTCTTTCGCATCGGGGTATGCACTACCACCCTTGGCAACTTCGTGGAATACCTCGCGGGTTACTACGCCCCGACCGAAGCGGCCATCCTCCAGGCGATCCTGAAGAGCGACTTCGTTCACGTCGATGAGACCAAGATCAACATAGAGGGGGTGGATCACTACGTCTGGGTGTTCACCGACGGCACGCATGTCCTCTTCCGAATGACCGAGACGCGGGAAGCCAACATCGTCCGCGAGGTGCTCGCCGGCTACCAGGGTGTACTCATCTCCGATTTCTACCCTGGCTACGACGGCGTCCCGTGCCGGCAGCAGAAGTGTCTCGTGCACCTCATTGGCGACATCAACGACGACCTCTGGAAGGCCCCGTTCGACAAGGAACTGGAGGCGTTCGCCGTTGAGGTCCAGTCTCTGCTCGTACCGATCCTGGAGGCAGTCGATCGCTACGGGCTGAAAGCCTGGAACTTGCGGAAGTTCGAGAGGGAGGTCCAGCGGTTTTACCAGAAGAACATCACGGGCAGGGAATACACCTCGGAGCACGCCGTCAAGTACCAGAAGCGGTTCGACCGCTACTGGGGCAGTCTCTTCACGTTCCTGACGCAGGACGGCATCCCCTGGGAGAACAACATGGCCGAGAGGGCGATCCGACAGTTGGCGGTTCAGCGGAAAATCTCGAGATCGTTCGGGAAGCGAGTCGTTCCGCAGTACCTTCTCCTGCTGGCCATCTCCCAGACGTGCCGTTTCCAGGGCAAGTCGTTCCTCAAGTTCCTGCTGTCGAAGGGGACCGACGTGGATTCGTTCCGGCGGACCAGGCCGATCCGGTACTCCTACCCCGTCGGGAGGCGTGACGATAGCCCCTCGCCCAACGAGGTCGGTGAACCGTCTTCAACCGAAGGTCGCGACAACGAAGACTCTGCTGGACCTCAGCAAGGTTGAGGAACGAAGGTCGCCTTCATACCTCGAACTTGTCCCTAGGGCGGAAGGTCCCGCCTAGCCCTATTTTCCGCAACCTTCCGTTCGATGGTCGCCAGTTTTCCAGAGCGGGGCGGTTGGCGCCCCTTTCTTTCCCCACGATTTTACGCCTCGTCTTCGCCGTCGTGTTGTCCTCCTCGGTTTTTTCCGCTGCGGCCTGCCGCTTGACCTGCCGCCTATCATTTCGGCACCACTCTAAGCCTGCCGCTTTGTATCACCTGCCACCCTGTTGCCTGTGGAGGCTCTATGGCGGACGCCTGGCACGGACCTACCCTCACCGACGACACTTTGGACTTCGGTCCCTTGGCCCTCGTCGTTCCTCTTCTCCAACGTCTCGACATTGCACCCATCATCGACCGTCACTTGCCTCCCGATCCGCAATTGGCTTTCTCCCACGGACGCATCCTCAGCCTCCTGCTGGCCGCCAGACTCTGCCAACCCACCGCCCTCATCAACGTCCCCTCCTGGGCCGAACGCACCGGGGCGGACCTCCTCTGGGACATTCCCGCCGACAGCCTCAACGACGACCGCCTCGGACGAGCACTCGACGCCTTCTTCACCCAACGCCACTCCATCCTGACCGCCGTCGCCGCCCAGGCCATCCACAGCGCCGAACTCTCCCTCGACCGCCTGCACTTCGACCCGACCCACCTCATCTTCCACGGGGCCTACGAGTCCTCCCAGCCACACCCGGCGGCCACCCCTTGGCCACCGCCTGCAGGCGGCGACGTCCCTCCGGCGCACATCACCCACGGCTATGGGGATGACGCCAAACTCATCCAAGTCGGCGTCACTTCCGTGGTCGATGACTTGGGCGCCGTCCCCCTCTTGAGCCAGTGTTTGGACGGCAATCACAACGGCCACACGGCCATCCGCCAGCAGTGTGATTGGCTGCTTGAGGCGGGACTGCTGCGGCCAGGCGCCCTGCTGATCTCCGACCGCGGCACCTTCTCCGTCGAACACGTCGCACGCCTGCACCGCCACGGCTGCCACGTGCTCTGCTCGGTCCCCTGGGGAGACTACCGCGAACTGTACGACAGGCACGCGGCCGGCCTGAACTGGCAGCGGGCCAGTTACCTATCCCTGGAGCAACAACGGCGGCGTGACACCAGCTCGTCCTTGCCGCAGGAGTACTACGAGCTGGCCGTGGTCCGACACACCCTGACCGATCCCCAGACCAACCAACCACTCCCCTGTCGTGTGCTGTTCGTCTACAGCAGTGCCGACGCGGCCATCTGCCGCCAGACGAGGGAACGCGACCTGGTGCGGTTGCGGGATGGCCTGGAGGCGATCGCCGCGACCGTGGCCCGTGGTCATCCGCAGACTACACAAGCCACCATCGCCAGACGGGCAACCCGACTGTTCGGCGACCGGGCCGCGGCGCACTTCTTCCGCTGGGAGATGATCCCTTTGACGCCCACGGAGCAAGCCGCTCTGCCGCCACCCCGTCGCGGCTGCCGCCGACCCACATTCCGCTTCCACTATGAGTTCGACGAAGCCGCTGCGGTGGACGCGGCCGCTTACGACGGGTTGGCGGCGTTGCTGACGACGGCGCCGCGGCAGCAAAGCG
>JBBRPS010000780.1:0-4674 GCA_038227745.1 Gemmatales bacterium
AATGCAGCGCGGACGACAAGGGCCTGGGGTCGGCCGAGGCGTTCGCCGTGCGCGCCGCGGACCGCCAGCGAAGGACCGGCAGCCATAATTCCATCAGCCGCCTCTCTTAACTGGTTGATAATTGTTAAACAGTGCCATTCATGAATGTCCCCTTTCTGCCTCAATAACGGTTCCCGCCACCTTTTCCCCTCCGTTACCCTGAGTATAACGGCTCGTGGCGTCCGAATCGCGCTCCGGGGCGGGAGGCCCTCCGCTTTGCCGACGAGAGGCGACCGAAGGCCGAGCGGAACGTTACCGCGCACGAGTTATTGCAATCACGGTTTTCGCCACCTTTCCCCATCCACCTTTTCCCGTCTGCCACCTTTTCCCGTGCCTTTTCCCGTCCCATGCGCTCGCTGTCATGTCTGGAGTTCGTGAACCGCCCAGGGCAGGTTAGAGGTAAAGTTCAGACTGGCTGCGGCAAAATCGGTGGCGAGGGCGGGGTGCAGCCCTCCGCCGGGGCCGCCGTAGTCGTCCCTGTTCGAGGTGCAGAAGACGCACTTCCGGGCGAAGCCGTTCGCCCGCAGCTGCCGGGTGAGTTCCAGGCATTCCTCCACGATCACGCAGTCCTTAACTTCGCCGCCCTGTTTGGAAGGGGCAATCTTGGCGATAACTCGGCCGACACCCCTGGTCATGCACCCGGCGTCCGAATCCAGGCGCAGGGCCAGGTTCAGGAGTTGCTGAGACAGGTCGTACAACCGCTCAGCGAGGCCGACCCCGGGGTAGAGGGGGCGCCCGAAGGTCAGGCCCATCCCCAGGGCGGCGCAGGCATCGTGGAAATGTCTCGCCTGATCCTGGATCTTCGCCAGGTGGCTCCGCACTTCATCCCTGACGTTCTGGGCGTTGTCGGCCCACTCCGTCGGGACCATCGCGGCGACGACCAGTACGCCTTGGGGCGGAGCGGACGTGAGCAGGCCGTGCAACTCCGCCGCCCTCTGGACGTAGCCCCCCAGACAGCGGTACGTCGCCCGGATGACGTCGAGCAGGATGCAGGTGTCGAGGAACAGGACCGGGCGGTTGTCCGCCCGAAGCTGGGCCTCCGTGGCGGCGATGCTGGGCATGGCCTCATGCGCTCCGGCGGTGCCCGTCGGCGAAGGCGAGCAGCTCCCGGCCGTACTCGTACTCGACAGCGAGCTGCTCGGCCACCTCGGGGGCCCACTCCTCCACCTCGATGAGCCAGCGGCGCAGGTCCGAGGCAGCCATTCTGCTGCCGTCACGGTGAGCGGAGACGACGAAGGCGTTCCACCGGTCTCGGTCGTTGGGGTGTGCCGACCCGGTATCCTTGTTCGCGGACGCCGAGAACCGGCGGAGAAGCTCCGCCGTCTCATGCGCCATCCAGTGCTCCAGGTCCACCTGGTCGCCACTCAGACTGGCCATCACCGCCCCCGGCCCGGTGTAAGGCCGAATGACGCGCTCGTAAAAGTCTTCCAGGATGGCGTTGTACTCCCCGTGCGCCAGCTGGTGCTTGGCGAGGGGCATAATGTTCGAGACGTAAAACGTCTCCGGATCTTTCTGCGCCAGGATGAGCGTGGCCGCCGGGCGTCGGCCGTCCTGTTCGCACGTGAAACAATAGATCGGCCTGCCTCTCACCCCGGGAGCGGCACGAGCCCTTCTCTCGGCGGCCCGGTCGCGCGTCCAGCCGGCCGGCAAGGATCGCTCGATCAGGTCAGCCGTTGCGGCCATCCGGTCCGGTTCGACGCTGACGTACAGATCACGGAAGACTTCCATAGCGACCCCTTCGGCGGTCTAAACTGCCCTGCCCCCTCCGATCCCCCTTTGAGCGAGCTGCTGCAAGCCGGCCCAGCGTAACGGGTGCGCTCGGGAGTCATGGCCCCTGCTTCTTCTCCGCCTGGAGCTGCGCGCGGCGGATGCGCTCCTGGCGGTAGCGCTCGGCGACGCCCAGCTCGAACGGCTTGTGGGTCGCGTCCTGCGGCAGGCGGCGGTACTGCGCCCCGCAGCGGTAGCAGACGACCGCATCGCCGACCAGCAGGTACAGCACGCCATCGAAGACCGCCGTGCCGATCAGGATCGCCCACGTCAGCCACTTCTCGTACCTGCCGTAGGTGAAGACCGAGGCAACGCACGCCAGCGTCAGGATCGCCAGGCCGAGGCCGTGCGGGAAGTCTTTCTTGCGGTACATCTCGTGGTTGCCGCAGACGAGGCAGTCGGTCAGCTTCGCCTCGCCGTGCGGTTCGAGCTGCAGGCGGTGATCGCAGGCGGGGCACTGCCAGGCAATGGGGCCGTGAACATGCACGCGGGCGGGGCGGTCGCAGGCGGGACAGGCAAAGGTCACATTCACGAAAGAGGCCTTTTCATAAGGTCACGCCGGTCTTGTTCAGCAGCAGCTGGCCGGTCAACTCGCCCAGGAAGCACAGGATCACCACGACGTACAAAATGCCGGTCGCGGACTGCGTCGAGCGGATCTTCGCCGTCTCCCACGCCATCCACCCCAGCGCCAGCGGGCCGACGAAGCCGATCAGCCAGCGCACCGGCAGCCACAACAGCGCGTCCGTCTCCAGGCTAGCAGCCACGGGCGCGCTCGTCCAGGACCACAGTCCGGCGCCCGCCACCGCCATCCGCAGCACGGTGCAGATCCCCAGCACGCCCAGCAGCCGCAGCAAGGGCGTCAGCGACATCCCCGGAGCGATCAGGTACATGTGGCCCATCAGCATCGCGCTCACCGCCGCGCCGAGGAACGCGGCGGATGTCAGGTCATCGACCGTCAGCCATCCCACCGACGCCGGCTCGCGCTGCCGGCCCGCAAGCAGCAGCGCCGCGGTTAGCGCCGCCGCCGTCAGTGCCGTCAGCGCCCTGCCTCCGGGCGCTCCCTCCAGCAGCCAGACGACCGAGCCGAGGAACGCGAGCACCCCCACCGCGACCAGCGCCAGCCACAGCCACACGTCGGCCGTGTCGCGCAGGAACAGGGCGGCCAGCACGGTCAGGCCGAGGGCGGTGAGGAGGTGCGTGCGGAAGAAACGCGGGTTGACCGGCGCCGCCGACAGCAGCAGCAAGCAGGCGACCATGCCGCACGCCAGGCGCAGGCAGAAGAGCGCGAGCATGGGTCACCGGCCGTTGGAGATCAGGGACATCAGTTCCATGCGCGTGGACTGGTTGGTGCGGAAGATGCCGCGGACGGCGCTGGTCGTGCAGAGGCTGCCCGGCTTGCGCACGCCGCGGATCGTCATGCAGGTGTGCGTCGCCTCCAGGATCACCGCCACGCCCTTGGCGTCGAGTTCCTTCATCAGCAGGTCGGCCAGCGTCTCCGTCATGCGTTCCTGCACCTGGGGCCGCCGCGCCAGGATCTCCAAGGCGCGGGCCAGCTTGCTCAGGCCGACGATCTTGCCGTTGGGCAGGTACGCCACGTGAGCTTTCCCCATGAAGGGGAGCAAATGGTGTTCACAGAACGAATCGAATGTGATGTCCTTGACGAGGACGATTTCGTCGTACTTCTCGACGAAGGTCTTGGCGAGCAGCTCGGCGGGGTCGCAGTTCAGGCCGGAGAACATCTCGGCGTACATGCGCGCTACGCGGTCGGGGGTCTCGCGCAGGCCGTCGCGGTCGGGGTTTTCACCGACGGCCAGCAGGATTTCCCGGACCGCCTTGCGGATGCGCTCCTGATCGACTGCCATTTCGCCCGCTCTCTCCTGGCCTGGAACACTCTCCTCGAGGCCCAACCGACACCGGCCGGGCACGTCTCCCTTCATGATATGGCCTCCGTCCCTCTGCGGGCGAGGGAAACCGCGGCGATCCGCCGCCCGCACAGCCGCTACGACCCGCAACGCTTGTCGGGAATCTTCTGGGGAAGGGCGTTGTGCGTCGTCCAGGCCCGGGTCGTCCCCGCGCCCGTGCGTTACCCTGAGCCTAGAATTGAGCGGACGCGGTGACCGCCTATCCGAACCACGACCCCGGAGGAAGTATGTCCGGCGTACTCGTCATGGCCCTCCTCGCCCTCGGTCAAGTCGTCGCCCAGGCCCCGGCCAATCCGCCCACGGTGGACGAGCGCCTCGCCGCCTCCCCGGCGGGCAAGGGGGACATGGTCCTCCGCTGGAATGAGGTGCTCCTGGAGTCCGTACGCACCGACATGACGCCGCCCCCGCTGGCCGCCCGCAACATGGCCATCGTTCACGTCGCCGTTTACGACGCGGTCAACGCCGTCTACCGCACCCACCACCCTTACCGCGTCGAGGTCCGGCCGGTACACGGTGCCTCGCCGGAAGCGGCCGCCGCGGCCGCGGCCCACCGAGCCCTCGTCGCTCTCTACCCGCGGCAGAAGGGAAAGCTCGACGAGGCCCTGACCGTTTCCCTCGCGGAACTCCCTGCCGGCAAGTCGCTGGACGACGGCGTGCGGTTGGGGCGGTACGTCGCCGAGCGCATCCTCGACTGGCGCAAGGGCGACGGGGCCGACAACCCGGGCAAGTATGAGCCGCGGACGGTCCCTGGATCGTGGCAGCCGACGGCGCCCGCGTTCAAGGCGGCGCTCATGCCTGGCTGGAGCAAGGTGCGACCGTTCGCCGTCCGCCCGGGCACGCGCCTGCGCGGGCTGGGGCCGCCGCCCCTCGGCGGCGCCCTCTACGCCGCGGCGTTTCGTGAAGTCCGGGACCTGGGCGGCAAGGACAGCGCGGTCCGCACGGCCGA
>JBBRPS010000781.1:0-4667 GCA_038227745.1 Gemmatales bacterium
CGCGAACGCGAACCCTTCACGACGAGCACCTCCAAAAGCCGTGACGTTGCCCCACCCGCAACGCCTTGGGAAACGCTGCCGCGCGCCTCCCCTTCTCCAAACAGCCGTTCCAAGTCGAGACGTGTTCTCCGAATGCGTACATTTGGCGGAACCAGCACCGCGTTCGTCCAGACGGGCGAAGGCATTTGAAATTCCGATCCAAGCAGCTAAAACAAGGAGGGATCAGGTGTTGCAGACATAACCCTCCGCGCTTGGTCTCCCGGCCGCGCACAGGGTCGGTGGCCGGGCACGTCGGAGGTCCATTGCTGAAGATAGTCGTGGATGCCGGCCTCCCGGCCCCGGTCTTTTTCACGATGGTCCTCGTCGGGAAAGCCTGGCCTGACGCGGCCTGGCCATCGGCCGGCGTGCTGGCGGTCCCGGGTTGATTACAGCCAGCCGCCGGCGAAACCCGCCCGTCGCAGTCCCGCGAGCAAGGCCGGGCAGCGGCGCATGATGTCCCAGATCAGACCGGAGCGGTAGTTCTCGATCATCAGCACGACCGGCCCCTGGTCGATGCCGAAGTGGTACGGGGTGACCCACCAGCCGGTCGGGCTGTCGTCCACCGTAAACGTCTGGTTGAACGACGGCTTGAACCCGTAGGGGGCGGTCATCCCCAGGTTCAGCCGGGCGAAGTGGCGGACGGTGGGGATGACGATTTCCGGGGCGAACGGCAGCGAGGCGACCACGACCCACGGAGCGATCGTGCCGTCGTCCGGGCCGAACGGGGCGCCGCGGGCGATGTAGTCGAAGAACTGCCGCTCCACGCCGTTCACCACCCGCTTGACCCAGCCGGGGCCGTCGCAGGCTGTGAACCCCCAGCAATGTTCGCCGTAGCCAACGAACTGGAGGGGGTTCCGGATCGCGTACTCCTGCTGGACGTAGGTCGCCTGCCGGCTGTTCTCGAAGTAGTCGCTGCCGCGCTCGCGCATGAACGCATCCCGGATGCCGCGGAAATCGACCCACAGGTGCGAGAGCTGGTGGGTGAACAGCGGCCCGGAGTAGAGCAACTCGCGGCCGTGGATCTCCTTCCACTGGTAGGTGGCGCAGTAGGCGGCGTAGCTCTCCGGCGGCAGGGGGTGGGTCGGCGAGCCCAGGCCGAGCAGGAAGAGCAAGAGTCCCTCGTCGTAGCCCGCGTAGCGGTGCGGGATGAACCCGGTCTCGGGCTTCCAGCCGTGGGTGAGCGTCGGACCGCCGTCGCGCGCCCAGTTCCAGTCGGCCCGGCGGTAAAGTTCGTCGGCCAGGCGGCGGACCTCGGCCTCGTCCTGCGTGTCGGCGTCGAAGAAGGTGGCGCAGGTAAGCACGCCGGCGAACAGGAATGCCGAGTCGAGCGTGGACAGCTCGCAGTCCCAGACGCGGCGGCCGGTGTCGATGTCGAGGAAGTGATAGAAGAAGCCCTTGTGCCCGGCGGCGTCCGGCCCCGGCCCTTGCAGAAGGTCGAGGAGGGCGCGGAGGCGGCGGCGGGCGATCTTCGCGGCGAACTTGCGGATGAGCACGCCGCGCTCGACGACGACCGGGATCGTCGCCAGGGCCATGCCGACGGCGGCGATGCTGCACGGGATGTCAGGCTGGGTCTTGTCCCGGACCAGACCGTTGTCCGGGTTGGTCTCGTGCAGGTAGTACAACACGGTGGTCCGCTGCAGCCGGTTCAGATCCTGGTCGGTTGGCAGCCGGTTCAGGTCGTCGTCGGTCGTCAGTGGCTTTTCGGACATCGCTCACCCCACTTGCGTCAACCGAGCGTCACCCGGAGGTCGTGCGTTTGCCCGTCGTCCCGCAGCGGTACACCACTTTGCCGACGAGGTCGTGTGCCATCGCCACGCTCGCGTAGACGTAGAACCGCTGCTCATCGAGGAGGTTCGGGCCGGTGTAGCCCGACTCTTCGCAGAAAATCGAGCGTGTCACCGTCGGTCTCCGGGTCAATGCGCTCCATTTTACACAAAAGACGCTTACGGCAACCGTATTACCCGCAGGTAGCGAGCGACCAAAGGCATGCTGAGTGCTTCGGGGTGTCGGACCGACGCGCGCAAGGGGTTATGCGTCAGTGCAAACGCTCGCTCACGCTGGTTGAGGGCTCGTTAAATCCTGTCGAAGAGATCGTAAGCGTGTCCGGCGCGCACGCCATCACACCGCCGGTCAGTTGCCCTGTCGCATCGACCGCGTCGTCGATCTGCTCGGCAGTCAGGTCGTCGAGCAGATCAAGCGGGCTGATCACGCCGGTGATGCCCTTCCGCGCCACATGAGTGTAGATCATAGTCGTTTCCAGGCTTTCATGCCCCAGCAGCAACTGCACCGAACGAATGTTGACGCCGCGCTCGACGAGGTGCGTGGCGAAGCTGTGCCGGAAAGTGTGGCAATGAATGGCGCGATCGAGTCCGGCCGCGACGCCTGCACGCACGACCGCGCGCTGTAGCGAGCCATCAAGGATATGGTGCCGTCCGATGCGCCCCGTCCGCGGGCAGCGCGACAGCTGTCGCGACGCAAACACGAACTGCCATTCGAGCGCCTGAGCCGCGCGCGGGTACTTGCGCTCCAGGGCGTCCGGCAGTTCAACGCGGGCGACGCCCCGCACCAGGTCGCGCTCGTGGACCGTGCGGCGGGCAGCGAGTTGTCGCCCCAAGTCAGGCCGCACCGCTCGCGGCAGCATCACCACCCGGTCCTTGTTGCCCTTGCCCGCGCGCACGAGAATCTGCCCACGCCTCAGGGCGATGTCGTGGACGCGCAGGCTGCAACACTCGTGCACGCGCAGCCCGCAGCCATACAGCAGCCGCGCCATCAGCGAAAACAGGCCGTTCGCTCCAAGAATTTTGTCGAGCACTCGCCGCACTTCCTCCGGCGCGAGGACCACCGGCAGGCGCTTCCCCCGGCGTGCCCGCACCGCGTCGAGCCTGCCCAGGTCGATCTCCAGTACCTGGCCGTAGAAGAACAGCAGGGCGTTGAGGGCCTGATTCTGCGTGCTGGCCGAAACCCGTCCCTCGGTGGCGAGATGCCCGAGAAACTGCTCGACTTCCGCCGCTCCCATCGTGCGCGGATGCCGGATGTGGTGGAACAGGATGAATCGACGCACCCAGTGGACGTAGCATGCTTCGGTCCCACGCGAATAGTGCCGCACGCGAAGCACCAACCGCAGCTGGTCGAGCACCCGCGGCGGTCGCGGCCACGGCAATTCACCCAGGTCGATCCCGAGCAGGCTACCGTACAGCAACGCCAGCGCCGATCGCGCCTGTGCGAGCGCGGGCAATGGCTCCGGCACCGTTTTGACGACGTGTTCCAGAAAATGGATCGCCTCGCGCAGCCCGAGCTGTGATGGATGCCGCTTGTTGTGGAAGAGTATGAAGCGTCGCGCCCAGTCCACCAGTCCATCGGCCGTCGGCTGCGAATCGCCACGCTTCCGCGCGGCTTGCCATAGCCGATCGAGCAGCGGCGATCCGGTCGCCGGTTCACGAGGGTTGGGCTCGGCAACAACGATAGCGTTCATGCTGACCTCGGGTCGCAGGTGTCGGAAGGCCTGACTGGATATTGGAACATGCGTACACTTGCGAGTCAACACGAAAATCGCTATGGTCATCGACAGCCTTCGCCGGCACGGGTCCAGTAGCCGCAATAATGTGCCGGCAAGAGTGATAGTGTGCCGGCGCCCGGAATACCGTGCCAGCGCGGGTGATACTGTGCCGGCGCCGGTTGTGTAAATCACCAGTTAGGCGAAAGAGGGAGACACCGATGGCAACCGCGGCTGTACATCCTCCGTTCGGAGCCTACGACGGCAGCGGGCCATACGCCTTCGTGAGCTATGCGCACGCGGACGCACACTTGGTTTTCCCGGACATCGCGTCGCTCCGCCGACTTGGCGTCAACATCTGGTATGACGAAGGGATCGACCCCGGTAACGAGTGGCCCGAGGAGATCGCAAAGGCACTCGACAGGGCTTCCCTCTTCGTCTGTTACATCACCGCCCGCGCGGTTGCGTCGAGAAACTGCCGGAACGAGATCAACTTCGCTCTGAACCACAACAAGGTTTTCATCGCCGTCCACCTTGAAGAGACGGAGTTGCCGAGGGGGCTCGCCCTGCGAATGGGCGACATACAAGCCATCCTGAAATACCGCATGGACGTGGAGAGTTACGACCGGAAAATTGGGAAGGTAGTTCAGGCGTTCTTGGAGGACGTCAAAGCAAAGCGGCTCGCCGTGTGCCGGAACTGCGGCAAGCCATTCGACCCAAAGAAGGGCGGCCAATGCTCGTTTCACCCGGAACTGGCGGTCGCCGTGGCCAACACCGGCCCGCGGCACGACTACGCCGACTACTACGAATTCCCGTGCTGCAAGGCGAAGGTGTTCGGTGAGGTTTCGCAGCAGGGCGTAGATCTGCTGCCTCCACGCTCTCCAGGCTGTAGGATTGGGCCGCACGTCGCCTAACCAAACGCTGCACCTGACCCGGCCCGCATGTAGGCTTTTCGAGATTTGTAGCCACCTGAGCGGGCCGGGCAGGTGAGCTTTGTCGTTCGGGTGCGACACGAAGGTGTCGCGGTAGCTGTGGCATGCTACCGATCAATGCCACCTGCTGTACTGCCAGCAGTCTCCTACCGGGACAGGCTTCATGGATGCGGTCTGAAGCTCCCGGCACAACGTAGCCTCAG
>JBBRPS010000782.1:0-4666 GCA_038227745.1 Gemmatales bacterium
AAGGGACCAGCCGGCTTACGCCGGCCGTTCGCCAAGGGACCAGCCGGCTTACGCCGGCCGTTCGCCAAGGGACGACGTACCAGCCGGCTTACGCCGGCCGTTCGCCATCACCACAACGGGGAGTGGGAATGTCCGGAAAACCGATCGTGCGCGTGCAGGGCCTGCACAAGTTCTTCCGCCGCGGCAGCGAGCAGATCGACGTGCTGCAGGACCTCAGCCTCGAAGTGCCCGAGGGCGAGTTCCTGGCGCTGATGGGGCCGAGCGGCTCGGGCAAGACGACGCTGCTGAACCTCATCGCCGGTCTCGACCGGCCGAGCCAGGGCACGATTCACGTCGGCCACGACCTCATCTCGGAGATGAGCGAGTCGCAACTGGCGCGCTGGCGCACGCGGAACATCGGCTTCGTGTTCCAGTTCTACCACCTGCTGTCGGTGCTGAACGCCTACGAGAACGTCGAGCTGCCGCTGCTGCTGCTGCCGCTGTCGGGCGCCCAGCGGCGCCAGCAGGTGCTGACCGCCCTGGACCTGGTCGGGCTGTCAGACCGCCTGACGCACCGGCCCGGACAACTGTCCGGCGGCCAGCAGCAGCGCGTCGGCATCGCCCGCGCCATCGTCACCGACCCGACGCTGATCGTCGCCGACGAGCCGACCGGCGACCTCGACGCGCGCTCGGCGGAGGAGATCCTGAATCTGCTGGGCGAGCTGCAGAAGGGACTGCGGAAGACGATCATCATGGTCACGCACGACCAGCGGGCCGCCGACCGGGCGCAGCGGCAGCTGCACCTGGAGAAGGGCCGCCTGGTGCTGGACAGCGGTCAGCTCGCCCGCGCGGCGATCCAGCCAGCGCTCGACCCCAGCGCGATCCGCGAGCCGCAGACCGGCGTGCAGCATTAGGGCTGATCGAGCAGCGAGCCGCGGTGAAACGAACCTCACCCCTCCGCGAGGTTGAACTCCGATGAAACTCTTCCTCCTCATGCTCAAGAACCTGCGGCGCAACCTGCTGCGGACGACGCTGACGTGCCTGGCGCTGCTCGTGCTCGTCTTCATCGTGACGCTGATCTGGTCGTTCCTGCACATGCTCGACAGCTTCACCACAGCCAAGGCCGGTGAGCAGAAGGCCATCGTCAGCGAGCGCTGGCAGTTCCCCAGCATGATGCCCTGGAGCTACGCCAGCGCCCTCGAGGCCGAGTTGGAGAAGCTCCCTCCAGAATACCGACCCACGGGGTACATGACCTGGCAGTTCTACGGCGGCACCCTCGACCCCACGAAAATGTCGCCGGAGAACTCGCTCTTCATGTTCGGCATGGAGCCGCGGGCGCTCAAGATGATGGACGAGATGGACGACCTCGATCCGGCCCTCATCAAGAAGCTCGAGGAGGACAAGCAGGGCCTGCTGATCGGCCGCGACAAGGCGAAGACCCTCGGCGTGCAGGCCGGCAAGACGATGACCGTCACGAGCCTCAACTACAAGGGTGTCAACCTCGAGTTCCACGTCCTGGGATACCTGCCCGACACCCGCTACGGCCAGAGTGCCGTCATGAACCGGCAGTACCTGCTCGACGCGCTCGACGACTACAAACGCAAGAACAACGGCACGCCGCACCCGATGGCGGACAAGACGCTCGGCCTGTTCTGGTTCCAGGCCAAGAGCCTCAAAGCGATCGAGGTAGCCACGGAGCTCCTGGAGGCGCCGGGCAAGTTCACGCAGCCGGCGATCAAGTGCGAGACGGCGTCGTCGGGTATCGCCTCGTTCATCGAGCCGTACCGCGACATGCTCTGGGGCATGCGCTGGATCCTGACGCCGGCCATCCTGTTCGTCATGGCGCTGGTGATCGCCAACGCCATCAGCATCAGCGTCCGCGAGCGCCGCACCGAGATGGCGGTGATGAAGGTGCTCGGCTTCCGGCCTGGGCAGATCCTGACGCTCGTCCTGGGCGAGACGCTGCTGCTCGGCGTCCTGACGGGATTCTTCTGCACCGGCCTGACGTACGTGGTGGTCAACCTCGTGATGCACGGGATGAAGTTCGGCGTCGCGTTCTTCCCGGCGTTCCTCATTCCGATCGACGCGCTGTGGTGGGGCCCGGCCATCGGCGCCGGGACGGCCCTGGCGGGCAGCCTGGTCCCCGCGCTCGGCGCCCGCTCCATCAAGGTTTCGGAAGTCTTCTCGAAGGTGGCGTGACAGGAGGACCGACCATGCACCAACTTCCCGTCCCCTTCGGCCTGCTGGCGACGCTCTTCGTCTTCGCCCTGCTGATCGTCCTGCTGATCGCCAGCGGCAAGGTGCCGCTGCGGTACAACCTGCGCAACCTTGTCGTCCGCTGGAAAACCACCCTCATGACGGGGCTGGCGTTCACGCTCGTTGTCGGCCTGCTGACCGTCATGCTCGCGTTCGTCACCGGCATGCGCCGCCTGACCGAGAACAGCGGCCATCCCGAGAACATCGTCGTCATGTCCGAGGGCGCCACCGACGAGGCGTTCAGCAACCTGGGCTACTCCGACACCGGCGACCTCGGCAGCCTGCTCGACGACGCCAACCGCGCGCGCCTCGCGGTGGACGAGGATGGCCGGCCGCTGATCTCGCGCGAGAAGTACCTGGTGGTCGCGCAGCCGATCGGCAAGCCCGGCCCGGACGGCAAGCAGCGGCGGAGCTTCGTGCAGATCCGCGGCATCGAGGACGTGGCGTACGCGGCGGCCGTCCACCGTCTCGTCTTGGTCAAGGGCAAGTGGTGGGAGAATGGCGTGCAGACGCTGCCCGGCAGTGAGAAGAAGGCGGCCGAGCTTACCCTGCGCACGTTCGGCGTCGCCATGCTGTCCGCGACGCCCGGTCCCGGCCTGCGCGTGCCGGTGCAGCGCCGCGGCGACGCCGACGCCGTCACCGCTGTGACCGCGGTCGAGGCCGTCCTTGGGGAGGGCAAGGCCCGCGAGCTGGGCCAGGCGGCCGGCAAGGAGACTCTGGAGATCGGCGACGTCTTCGACCTGGGGCCGCGCAAGTGGGTGGTCGTCG
This sequence comes from Gemmatales bacterium, assembly GCA_038227745.1. Classification (GTDB taxonomy): domain Bacteria; phylum Planctomycetota; class Planctomycetia; order Gemmatales; family Gemmataceae; genus DASPXY01. The sequence goes on from JBBRPS010000782.1 coordinate 3,004, forward strand.
GCATCATGAAGTCAGAGGGCTCGACGTTCGGCTCGGAGGTGTGGGCGGACAGCGCGCTGGTCGGCGACATGTTCGGCAAGAAGGTGTTCACCTCGATCATCGTCCGCACGACGGGGGCGGAGGAGGCGGAGCTGGTGGCGAAGGCGCTGGGCGACCGCACCATCACGCGCAGGGCCGCCTTCTCGGCGCAGACCGAGCCGAAGTACTACGCCACCCTCGGCGCGACGAACAAGCAGTTCCTGTTCGCGATCATCTTCGTGGCGGTCATCATCGCCATCGGCGGCATCTTCGGCGTCATGAACACGATGTTCGCGGCGGTCAGCCAGCGCACCAAGGACATCGGCGTACTGCGCATCCTCGGTTTCGCGCGCTGGCAGATCCTCGTGTCGTTCTTCCTGGAGTCGCTGGCGATCGCGCTGCTCGGCGGTTTGGTAGGGCTGGCGCTGGGTTCGCTGGTCCACGGCACGACCGCGACGAGCATCGTCAGCAGCGGCCAGGGCGGTGGCAAGAGCATCGTCCTGCAGTTGACCGTGGACGCGAACACGGTGGCGGTGGGGCTGCTGTTCTCGCTGATCATGGGGGCGCTGGGCGGCCTGGTGCCGTCGTTGTCGGCGATGCGCCTGCGCCCGCTGGAGTCGCTGCGCTGACCCGCGAATGCGGGCAGCTTTGACAGGCGAGCGGGGGCTTGCCGTCCACCTCCACCGAGACGGGCTTGGCCAGGTGGTCTACTTTCGGGCGGTCCCCCGCCGGCGCGAGCAGGGCATAGACTGGCCCAACAAGTAAACGGACCACCACAGCTTGACGCATGAGATAACCTCGCGCCCGCCGAACGGCCACGCTCACCTGCCGGGGCGGCTCGGGGAGCAATGACCCTGGGAAAGCCTACCTGCCGCCCCGGTCAGGTGCAGCGTCTGGTTCGTCCTGGCCGCCACGCGGTCGCAGCCACATCACGGCTTGGCCCTCTCGAACTGGGCGAACCAGCCCAGCCTTGTGCGCCCACACTTCTCCGGCAAGCGCACCTCCTCCTTGCCGCCGCCGAGCTTCGGGTCAACAGCGCAAATGCGGAACAGGCCTTTGTCCAGCTCGTAGATCCCAACGATCGGGGCATTATCTCCGTTGCTGAAGCTGATCGTCTTCTTCCCCTCCACTGTCCCAAGGAGGATGGTGATTTCACGCTCGAGCTTCACGCCATACCGGAGTTTGGCGCCCTTGACCTCAATCGCCTTACCCCTCTGAAAATCGAGGAAGTGCGGGAAGCGCTTCTCGGCCATCCAATCGGTCCAGAAGAAGAGCGTCTCCTTCTCGTCGAGTCGCCAGGTTCCTTGGAGTGTCTCGAGATCCTGCTTTGCCTAGTCGGCTTTCTTGGCCGGCTCGTCGGCGCCGACGGGTGCCGTAACCAGGATGAAGGCCACGGCCAGAACAGAGCGGTTAAGAGCCATCTCGTACCTCCGATAGCTGGGCCGAACTTGGATTCGTTGACTTGCAGGTCAACCAACACCCGAACACGCCGTCAACCAACACCGCCACCCCGTCCCGCCGCTCCGCCAGAACCTCGCCGCCACCAATCCCTTGCAGCGTCGCCCCCTGGCTCGTTCCCGGGGTTATCGTACTCCCAGGTCAAATAACACGGCTATTGTCAGAAGAGCCCGAAGCGCCAGCGAAG
>JBBRPS010000783.1:0-4659 GCA_038227745.1 Gemmatales bacterium
GTCCGCGTGAGCGGTGGTGGCAGAGAAGCGCGCGCCGAAGCCCAGGATGAGGGCTGCGACGACCGCGACTGCCGCGATTCCAAAAGTCTTCAAGTGGTTCCTCCTGATGATGCACGCGGGGCTCTCTTCAAGTCCGCCGCGTACTCCGGCCGAATCTGCTTCCTGTGTGTGTTCTGTTTGGCTTCGTGCCATCCGGTCAGGCCCGTTGTCGGGGTCCCGCGTCGTCCTCGGCCGAGTTATGGCGACGCGACGGCCGGGAGTCCGATGTCTGTCCGGTTGGCGTCCTGCCCTCCTTTCCTCCTCCAACATGGCGGGGGTGCTACTCCGCTTCCCTGCGGGGTCGTGTGCATATCGAGACACCCTATCCGGGCGCCATGCGGTAGAACGCCGCCCGCGCCGGAAAGGTTAACCCGATGGGGCAGGTTTTTTTCATCGGGAAAATCCCTATCTGGGGGGTTGGGTTTCTCGTGCGAGGGCGGCAGTAGGAGGGGTGGATGTTGGAGGTTGGATGTTGGAGTCTCGTGCGCGGGTCTCCTCTTCCAGGCGGAGTCGCGACGCGTGAGCCGCCCAAGTCGAACAGCGGCAGGAAGTGAGGCTGGATGAGCGGCGGCGAACGTAGCGGAGGAGATTTAGCTCCGTACGTCGCTCCCCGAGCCAGCAGCATCGGCAGGGCGGGCATCCAACCTCCGCCGGGCCCTCACCCCTCTCCGGCGGCGAGTCTGCGACCGCCTTCGGCGACCCTTCTCCCACGAGGGGAGAGGGTCATGAGGAGCATCGGCGCCTGGAAGCGAGCTAAGATGCGCCCGCGTACCTTCTATCCTCCGTCTTCCACCGTCCACCATCCACGTCCACCGTCCAACATTTGACTCTCGGGACGGCACGGCCGGGGATCGAACCCGAGACCCGCCGCGGGCAAACGGAAGGGACCGCAGATGCGGCCCCTTCGTATGAGATTCCAACTTCGGAGGGCTACTCCTCGCGCTTGAAGGCGAAGCGGTTGACACCGACCAGCGTCAGCGCAGCACCCACCAGCGCGAGCGCGGGCCACCAGCTGAGGGCGCCTGCGCTGCCCGCGAAGCCGGAGCCGGTGTCGGGACCGCGGATCGTGCCCGTCTGGCCGCCGCCTGCGGGCGCCGCACCGCCGCCTGCCGCGCCGCCCGCGGGGGCGCCGCCGCCGGCCGGGGGCGGAGCCGCGGCCGCCGCATCGGAGCACTTCACGAGGATCGACGACTGGACATCACCCACCGTCACGATGACGGGGACACCCTTCGCACCGGCAGCATCGGTGTTGGCAGCGCTCAGCGGCGTCACCATCGTGCTCGCCACGCCCTTCGAGGTGTTGGCGGTCAGCGGGTTCGCAGAACCAAGCACGGCTACGGAGAACTTCGCGTCTGCGCCGTCGGCCACGGGCACACCCGCCGCCGTCATCGCCGTTACCGTCACCTTCGACGCCGTCTTGCCATCGCACACCACCGTCGGCGGGTCAGCGGCGAGGGCGATCGTCGCCGGCGGCCCAACGACATGAACCGTCACGTTGACGAACGTACTGACGTCAGACGCGCCACCGTCAAGCAGGTTCGTAAATCGCACTTTCAGGGGCAGTTCGCCGGGTACCTTGCCGCCGCACACGAACTGAGGGAATGCGACGCCCAGCGGCCCGGTATCGATGGTCGGCGTGTTCTGCAGCGCCACGCCTCCTTGCGGAAGTGGATCCTGAGCAGGCGTTCCCAACGTCCCTGTCGCATCGTTCGCGTGGACAAACGGATGATCCCAGTTCAGCAGCGCCCCAACTACAGGCACACCGTCGTTGTCCTTGGCCGTCACCACGAGCACGGCTTTCTCGGCTTGGTTGTTGGCGCCCAACACTCCTGACGCCGTCGCCACGAACGCGCAGTCAGTGGGAAGCAACTGCGTGTTCGTAACATCCGGTGAGCCGACTGCCGCCGTGCCGGAGAACGCGGGGGGCGGCGCCGTCGCGCCAGTCTGGATGGTGTCCTTGCCGAAGAGCGGCTTCACTTCGATGGTGTCGGGTCTGCCCGTGACGGTGAACGTCATCGGGATGCCGACGCCGTTCTGGATCGCCGTAACGTGGCCCGTGCCGGTGCCGTCCGACTTCTGCACCGTCAGCGCCACGGCGACAACGCCGTCACCGACCGTCGCAGGATCGCCGTCACAATCGGGATCCCCCGGCGGTGGTGGGGTGCTAGCTCCGGTATTGCAGGTGTATTCCTTGCCGATGGGGCTGTTGAAGCTCGTGTCGCTCAGTTGCCCGAGGTCCGTCGTGAATCGCACGGAGACGTCGGAGTTCACGAACGCCAGGATGATCAATCTCTGTCCGCTGTAGACCTGGTTTTTGTCCAGGTCGAGTGCCTTGAAATCCCCCGGCACGATCTTTCCGACCGGGTCCGAGGAACATTTGTGCGTACCGTTGTGATCCACGTCCTGGCCGCGCAGGCACTTCACGTAGCTCGTGATGCTGTCCGTCTGGTCCTGAGCACCAAGCGCCAAACAGTCAAACACGGCGCTTCGCGCCTCGAGGCCACCGAACGCGATGCCGAGGGCGACGCAATTGGACGAATTCAAGCCAAGAATCGCGTCCGGCGTTGCGCCCACCGGCGTCGGTGACGGCGCGGAGGCGAGCAGGCCGGCGCCCGCCAGGACGACGGCGAGAACCATGCCCACGACGATGGTCTTCAGTGCGTTCAACATGTTCGTTCCCTTCACAGCGGCGTCCGGCTCGATCTGGTACACGCCGGGCGGCACTCACCTCACGGGGCGCGTCGTGCGCACCCACACCTAATCCCTAACTGTCCTCGTGGCGCGAGGTGGTCACGTGCGCGGCAGCGAAGTAGCACGCGCCAGCGGTCCCTCCAATAAGGAGCGCGAACAGCGCGATGAGCCCCGGCGCGGTCCAATCGACGCCTTGATTCGACCCGGAACCGGTGTCCGGCAGTGTGATCGGGCGAGCGCCGCCGGCGCCCGCGCCGCCCCCGGGCGCGTTGCCCGTGGGACCGCTTCCGCCACCGCCGGGCTGTTGCCCGCCTGCCGGCGGTGGCGGCGGTGGCGTCGCCGGCCCCTTCGTCGGGGCGACGGCGGTCAGGGTCATCGGGTTTGGTGTGACGGTCTTGAACGCCTGCGACGTCGGCGTCGGGCAGTTGCTGCCCACGCACGGCGTGGCCGTTGCGGCCGGCGGTGGTGTGTTGGTCGCGGCCACCGTCGCCGTCGCCGTCGGCCCGCCCGTGAAGTCCAGCGTCGCGCCGGTGCAGGCGCCCGTGACGCCCGCAGGCGGCGTCGGGGGAGCGCCCGTCGGGTCGCAGGCGATCAGCGTGGTGCCGTTATCGTCAGCCGCGGTGACGTTGCTCAAGACCAGTGGGAGCGAGCCCGACGATGCGACATCGACCGTAAATGTCTCGGTCCCGAGCACAACGGATGCCAGGTTCGCGACGGGGTCATTCCCGTTGATGCACGAAAGTAACGAGGTCGAGGTGCCCGCCGATCCCGTAGCGCTGTCACCGTGGTCACCGCCTGTGACGCAATCGAACGAAGCCGCCGTGGTGAGATTCGGGAAACCCATGGAAGTGCCGGTAATGCTCGGGTTACTGGCAGGGAAGATGCCCTTCGCGCCGGCCGAAATCGTGCAGCCGGACGCCGACGCCGTGCCTTGCGGATGGATCGGCGCCCCGGTACCGCCACAGTTCGCGTTGAAAATGTCGAAGTTGAACGAGGCGATGGGGTACCGTAACGCTGACCCGGAGGTGTTCGTCAGAATGACGGCCACGGTCCGCGAGCCGCTGGCCGGGACCGCACTGCTGCAACTGGCCTGGATCCCCGCCGTTGCGGTGTCGCAGTCGATGGCGATGCTCACGCCAGTGACATCGGCGAAGGCGGTCCCCCTCGACGACGGGCTTGTCGCCGCGAACAAGACGATGCCCGCGAGCATTGCCGCGAGAGCGGCCACCGGTATGGCCTGCCACTTCCTCATGGGATGTACCTCCCTGCATGCGTTCACGAGATCAAGCGGGGAGACGATACCATCGTCCGCCCCTCAAGTACAAGACCTCGCTTGTCGTCTTCCACAATAGGAGAGGCTCTGAAACGAGAGCCTCTCCTGCTGCACTACCAAACTCGCGCTAGCGTCTCCGCCCCTGCGTGCGCACGCCGCGCCTGCGATACATCGCCGCAAGCAGCGCGGCGCTGCCGAGCACCGACAGGGCAAGCACACCCAGCGCCGGCGTAAGACTGCGTTCTTCCGCCTGCGACCGGCCGGTGCTGGGCAGGCCGATCGGGCGCCCGCCGGGACCCTGACCGCCGCCGAGCTGGCCGCCAGCCGGCGACGTCGGGCCGGACGGCGGCCGCGTCGCCAGCGCCGCGGGGGACTTCGTCGACGTAGCCACCGCCGTAGCGGTCGCCGGCGTCGGCGTCGGACTCTGCTGGCGGATGATCTGCGTGGTGCTGGTCGCCACCGGCGCGCCGGCGGTCGCCGTGGCTGCGACGGATGTGCCCGACGCCGCGGCCGTTGCCGTCGCTGCGGCCGTCGTGCTCGTCGCCGTCGGCGTAGCCGTGTTCGTTGCCGTTGCGACAACTGTCGGCGTCGCCACCGCCGTGTTCGTCGCGGTCGCCACTATCGTGCTCGTCGCGGTCGCCGCAACGGTGTTCGTA
>JBBRPS010000784.1:0-4654 GCA_038227745.1 Gemmatales bacterium
CGGGGATTCGCCCCAGGCGCTCCCCGACTCGCGGAGCGAGTCGGCCACGAACCCGAACAGCCGCCCGTCGAGTCAATGTTTACGAATAATCGTCAGCTTCGCCATGTTCGCCCGGAACGAGCGCGCGCCGCCGACCTGAAAGCGGATCTTGACCGTCTTCTTCGGCCCGTAGCCATGCACATCGGTGATTCGCCCCAACCCGTAAGTGCCGTGCTGCACCAGCATCCCCTCGCGGTAGTCGTCGCCCGCGCCGCCGCCGCTCTCGGTCCGCGGCGTGATGCCCGCGTCGGCCCAGCCCGCCTCCGCCGCCTTGCCGCCGCTGCGCCACTGCTCGACCGCCCCCACGCTCCCCGTCATCGGCCGCGCCGCCAGGTCCACCGCCTCGACGGCGTCCTGCGGCAGTTCGTCCAAAAACATGCTCGGCACCGCGTACAGCGTCTGGCCGCGGAACTCGCGCATGCGCGCGTGGCACAGGTACAGCTCCTCCTTCGCCCGCGTCATGCCGACGAACGTCAGGCGGCGCTCCTCCTCGACCTCCTCCGCGCGCGCCAGGCTGCGCTCGTGCGGCAGGATGCCCTGCTCGACCGCCAGCATGTACACCACCGGGAACTCCAGGCCCTTGGCGGCGTGCAGCGTCATCACGCTGACGCAGTCCTGCTTCTCGTCCCAGCCGTCCAGGTCCGACGCCAGCGTGATGTTCTCCAGCCAGTCGCCGAGCGTCCGCCTACTGTCCTCGGCCGTGAATTGCTTCGCCGCCGTGATGAGTTCCTCGATGTTCGCCAGCCGCTCCTGATCGTCGGGGTCCTTGCTGTCCTTGAGCATGTCGCGGTAGCCGCTCTGGGCGAGCACCTGCCGCAGCACCTCGTCGGGCTGGGCGTCGGCCAGCTTGCCCAGGTCGTAGATCATCCGCGCGAACTCGCGCAGGCCCTTCGCCGCCTTGCCCTTGATCTGCGGGACCTTGTCCACCTCGGCGGCGGCGGCCAGCAGGCTGAGCTCGCGCGGGGCGGCGTAGGCCTGCAGGTGCTCCAGCGACACCTTGCCGACACCGCGGGTCGGCTCGTTGACCACGCGCAGGAACGACAGGTCGTCGCGCGGGTTGACCAGCAGCCGCAGGTAGGCGAGCACGTCCCGGTTCTCCTTGCGCTCGTAGAACGCCAGTCCCTTGACGATCTGGAACGGCACGCGGTACTTGACGAACGCCGTCTCGACGCCGCGCGACAGGGCGTTCATGCGCAGGAACAACGCGAAGTCGCGGTACGAGCGGCCGCCCTTCACTGCCTCCTGAATGCGCCGCGCCACGCCGTCGGCCTCCTCGATGCCGTTCTCGAAGGTCAGCACGCCGACCGGGCTGCCGGCCGGGTTCTCGGTGACGAGAGCGTGCGGCTTGCGCTGGCGGTTGTGCGCGATCAGGTGGCTCGCCGCCTTGAGGATCGACTGCGTGCTGCGGTAATTGCGGTCCAGCGCGATGACGCGGGCGTCGGGGAAGTCGCGCTCGAAATCGAGGATATTGCGGATATCCGAGCCGCGGAAGCGGTAAATCGATTGGTCGGGGTCGCCCACGACGCACAGGTTGGGCTGGTCCACGGACAGGCCGCGGGCGATGGCGTACTGGGCCTTGTTGGTGTCCTGGTACTCGTCGATGAGCACGAAGCGGAAGCGCGCGTCGAGTTCGGCGCGCAGCTCCTCGTCGTTCTTGAGGGCGAGGGCGGGCCAGAGGAGGAGGTCGTCGAAGTCCACCGCGTTCGTGTCGCGCATGCGCTTCTCGTAGAACGGGTAGACGTGCGCGACGGTCTGGCTGAAGAAGTCGGTCGCCTGCTGGGCGTAGCGCTCCGGCGTCAGGAGTTGGTTCTTGGCCTTGCTGATGGCCCCGGCGATGGTTTCCGGCGTGAAGCGCGAGTTATCGACCTCGGCGGCCTCGAGGGCGCTCTTGACGACCTTGGCACGGTCGCCCTGGTCGTAGATGGTGAAGTTGCGGTCGAGGCCGAAGCGCTCGCCATGCTGGCGCATGAGGCGGGCGCCGAGGCTGTGGAAGGTGCTGACCCAGACGCGCGAGTTGGGGACGAGGGCCTCGATGCGCTGGCGCATCTCGCCGGCGGCCTTGTTGGTGAAGGTGATGGCGAGGACGTTCCACGGGTTGACGCCCTGGCGGAGCAGGTGGGCGACGCGGCGGGTGATGACGCGCGTCTTGCCGCTGCCGGGGCCGGCGAGGATCAGCAGCGGCCCTTCGTAGTGCATGACCGCTTCACGCTGCTCGGGGGTGAGGTCGGCGAGCAGATCGACCTCCTGGGACTCGTCGGCGCTGTGCGTCATGGCGTTTTCCTTCCAGTGGACCGGCGCGGCGCTGGGATGGGCGCCTCGGGCGAGGGGCGGGTCGAGAAAAGTTGCATTTTACAGGGTGGGGCGGGCTTTGCTAAGATCAGCAGGGACGAACTGCAGGGCCGAAACGTGAGAACCGCATGGAAATCGTTGGAATCGGCACCGACATCGTCGAGTGCCTGCGCATCGGGCGCCTGGTGGAGCAGCACGGCGAGCTGTTTTTGACGCGTGTCTACACCCCGCGGGAGATCCGGTACTGTCAGCGCCGCAAGCACGCCACGGAGCACTTCGCGGGGCGCTGGGCCGCCAAGGAGGCGGTCTTCAAGTGCCTGGGCACGGGCTGGCAGCGCGGCATGTGCTGGACCGACGTGGAGATCCGCAACGACCCCGATGGCAAGCCCCAGGTGTGCATGCGCGGCGCCTCGCGCGACCAGGCGGTGGCGCTGCACGTCGCGCAGATCCTGCTGTCGATCTCGCACTGCCGCGCCTACGCCACGGCCTACGCCATCGCGGTGCGCGGCCCCATCCCCCTGCCGGACTTCACGGACGACTAGCCCGCCAAACGGAACGCAGCCCGGGGCGCCGGTGAGAAAAACTCACCGGCGCCCCGGGCTGGCGGGGATCTCAGCATCTCGGTCGTGGGACGGCCGCGGGTCGCAGACGCGACGGTCCTCGGCCCGCGGCCGGACGGAGGCGAACCGCGGCCGGCTAGGTCACCGGCCTCGATCGCTCAATCAGCACGAGCGCCATCGTGCGGATGTGCTCCAGCGGGATGGCGATCGCTTCCTTGCGGGCCTGGTCGTGCTTGCCTTCCTGCACTAGGGCTGCAACGCGGTCGTACAGTTCGAGAATCATGGTTCTGCTCCTCGTTGCCGGGCGATGACAAGATGCGCGGTTTCCCGTCACCCTTCATCGGCAGCTGACGCACCATGGATTACTCGATCTCACGGCGGCACACCCTGGGCGGCGCCGCAACTTGCCGGGCCGGGCCGGAACAGCAAGCGTTGCCTGTTTTAACGGTCCTGACGAGACGCAGCTGGCGCGAGGGGACGGCGCCGCGCTCTGGCGCGTTGCAACCGGCATGAAGTTATTGTTCGATAGGAGGGCTGGCGCGGCCGGTTGGCTCCCCTTGAAAGGACGACTCCATGCTCACCCCCGAGGAAAGCAAAATCCTCGCCTACCTCCACAACCACACCTTCAGCCCCGTCGCGGATCTCCTCCGCCGCTGCTTCCCCGGCGCTCCCGCGGACCATGCCCGCAGGGTCATCGCCAACCTGGAGTGGCTGAACAACCTCACCGTCTTCTACGACCGCGAGGGGGAGCCGCTCGCCCTGCAGATCACCGAGAAGGGCCACGCCCTGGCCCGCACTCTGCGCGCCGCCAGCGCGCGCTGATCCCACTCTTTCTCTCCTTTCCTCAGCGGGGCGAGGGAAGAAAGCACCGGAAACTTCCCCCCGCATACAATACAACTCCGCCGCGGCCCGCCCTTTCAAGGCGGGGCGACATGCGCACCCTGAAGAGGATGTCATCATGCGGTTGAAGTGGTTGCTGTCGGGGGCCGTGCTCCTCGGACTGGCGTCGCTGCTGCCGGCACCGGCCGGCGAGCAGAAGGAGACGAAGAGCGCCCTCGAGGCCGACCCCAGGGGCTGGCTCGACCTGCTCCCGGGCAAGGATCTCGGGGGTTGGAAGCGCGTGCCGATCCCGCCGGGCGGCAAGCTCAACAAGCGGAACCCCTGGAGCGTGGACAGAGACACCGGCATGCTCCTCTGCGACGGCGTCGGCATCCACGAGATGCTGCTGTACGACAAGGAGTTCGCCGACGGGATCTTCCACGTCGAGTGGCGCTTCAAGAAGCTCGAGGGCAAGAAGGGGGGTTACAACAGCGGCGTGTACGTGCGGAACTCCGCGGACGGCAAGGTCTGGCACCAGGCGCAGGTCGGCAGCAAGAACGTCGGCTACCTCTTCGGCAAGACGCTGGTGAACGGCAAGATGGTCGGCATCCCGCAGAACAAGCTCAAGGGGCCGCAGCGCGGCAAGGAGGCCGGCGAGTGGAACACCTTCGAGGTCGCCTGCAAGGGCAAGACGATGACGCTGTGGGTCAACGGCGCGGTGACGGCCGTGTGGGACGGCTGCCAGGTACACGCGGGCCATCTCGGCCTGGAAGCGGAGGGGTACTCCATCGAGTTCAAAAACCTGAAATTCAAGGAGCTGAAATAACTGTTTAGCCGCGGTTTGCGTTCGGGAGTAGCGGGGGGCGCGCTTTGGAGTGCGGCGCTCGGCGCCGCTTTCCCTCTTTCTTTCCTGCGCGCGGTCGAGGCGCTGCACGCCAAAGAAAGAA
>JBBRPS010000785.1:0-4650 GCA_038227745.1 Gemmatales bacterium
AAGGCCGCACCGCGTTGTACTCCCTGTGAGGGCGGTGAACGCCCTGCCGAGCAGACCGGGCCCGCGGGGGTGCCAGGACTGGGGCGGCCTCTCACAGGATCGGGCCCACCTGTCAAAGGAGTCGCAATGAAACGGTTCGCGACGAAGCTCATCTGCGCCGTGCTGTGCGTGGCCCTGGGCAGCCAGTCGGCGATGGCCGGCTGGGGATACCTGCACTACGGCGGCTACCAGCCCTGGTGGAACATCTTCGCCCACCGCACGCACGGGATGTCCTGCGAGGAGGAGCGCCTGCAGCGCTTCTGGCACGACTACTACGACGCCCTGTCGCACTACTACAAGGCGCTGGACCACATCGACTGGGTGGCCTATTACAAGAACCACGGCTACCAGATCAACGCCGCCTGCGGCGGCGGCGGCGGTGGCTGCGGCCCGTGTGGCGGCGCTCAGCGCATCCAGTTCGCCCCGGTGTTCGTCAGCCCGAGCATGCAATGGGCCGTGCCGAACGGCTGCCTGAGCGGCGCCCCCGGCGGCCCGCCCTGCGGCCCTCCGGGCAGCATGCAGTAACCGCTCCCGAATGCCCGGGACAGGACTTCACTCCGAGGCCCGGCGCCCTAGCGCCGGGCCTCGTTCCGTTTCTCCCCGCGCCGCCCGCATTTCTCTCCCTTCCCCACTCCGCCGCCCGCGATTTTCCTACCCACCGCGCCGTGCCCTGCCGCCGCGGACGCGGTTATGGGGTACGCTTGCGGGGCAGGCAACGGCCGCCTCCCACCCCAAGGACCGACCCCCCGAAAGGAGTCGCCATGCGAGCGATCACCCCCTGGCTCGGCGCGCTGCTCACCGCCGCCCTGAGCGCTTCTCTCGCCATCGCCCAGTACCCAATGCCGCCCTACGGCCCGCAGCCCCCCATGAGTCCCCAGGGCCCGATGCCCCCCTTCGCGATGCAGCCGCCCCAGGGGGGATACCCGGGTTACGCCCCGCAAGTCCGCTGGCTCGCACCGGACGCCTGCGGGCCCGGCTACTACACCTGGTGCCCCGACGGCAGCTACATCGGCCCGAACTACTGGCTGCACCCTCCGTACGCGCCATTTAACGGCATCCTGCCCGGAGGCGGCGGCATGCGTCCGCCGGCCGGCCTTCCCCAGCCGCCGATGCCCGGCCAGGCGCCGATGGCGCCGAAGTTCGCCCCGAAGCCAATGGTCGTCTTCCCCTCGCACCCCTACGCGCGCAGTCCGCGCGACTTCTTCATGTGGAGCGAGGCGCAGGAAGACCGCCTCACGCGCGAGCGGCGCCCATCGTTCGTGCCCTGACGCACGCCTTCCCGGCTTCCCCTCGCCCTCGGTTTGGGGGCGAGGGGAGAACAGATCACACCACGCAGTTCTGCTGCCGGCCTTCGAGGAACGCGATGACGTTGTCCACGACGCCGGCGTTGAGGAGTTCCATCCCCTCCGGCGTCTGGTCGGCGTTGTGGGGCGTCAGGACGACGTGGGCGCAGGCCAGCAGCGGGTGGTCCGGCGGCACCGGCTCGACCTCGTAGACATCCACGCCGGCGCCCGCGAGGTGGCCGCTCTGTAGTGCGGCGGCCAGGGCCGCGCTGTCCACGATGGCCCCGCGGGCGGTGTTGATGAACAGGCCGCCGCGCTTCATCAGCCCCAGCTCACGGCCCCCGATCAGGCCGCGCGTCCGGTCGGTCAGTTTCACGTGAACGCTCACCACGTCCGACGTCCGCAGCAGGTCCTCGAAGTCCACGAAGGTCACGCCGAGCTGGGCCGCCCTCGCCGCGGAGGGGTGGAACGTCCACGCCTGCACGCTCATGCCGATGGCCTTCGCGAGCCGGGCCGTCTCGGCGGCGATGCTGCCGGCGCCGAGCAGGCCGAGCACCTTGCCGCGCAGTCCGACGTTGTCCAGGCCCGACCAGCGGCCGTGCTTCAGCTCGTTGGTCTGGAACGCGACGCGCCGCGCCGTGGCGAGCATCAGGGCCAGGGCGTGTTCGGCGACGATGGGGGCCGTCCGCGCCGGGATGTTGCACACGGCGATCCCCAGTTCCCGCGCCGCCTCCAGGTCGATCGCGTCGGTGCCGATGCCGCACGTTGCCACCAACCTCAGCCGCGGCAGTTGCCGCAGCACCTCCCCGGGCCACTTGACCGCGCCGCGCGAGTTGATGAGGCAGACGGCGTCGCGCGTGCGCCGCACCTTTTCCTCCGGGGTGGCGGGCCTGTCGGCATGGAGGACTACCTCGCCGTACTGCCGCAGCCGCTCCAGGTGCGGCGAGGCCTGCAGCTGCGGCGGGTTGTCGCCAGGGATGACGATGATGACGTTATCGGATCGCATGACTGTCCTTCGTCCCTCGCATGGGGATACCGCGCGCCGGAGCATACGCAGGAGCGGCCGGCGGGTTCACGTATATTGTGGGGAAATCCTTTCCATATTGGCAGGGGAGTCCCCTCGTTCCCACGCTCTGCGCAGGAATGCCGCTGTGGACGCTCTGCGTCAAGAGAGGGGGACGTCGGCACGCTGCCTTGACGCAGAGCGTCTATCAGCGCATTCTCACGCGGAGCGTGGGAACGAGGCGACTCGCCTGCCTAAATCTCAGAGAGTGATCACCACAATAGAGACGTTTAATAGGGTTGATAGGGAAGGAGTTGAAAGATTGTGATAGGGTGAAAAAAGTGTCCCGCTGTTGACTTCTTCGGCGTCGCCCAGTCACCGAAGTCATCAGGCAGCGGGACATAGAGAGGATACTATCTCTAACCGAGGAAGCAAGAGGAATCTTGAAAAATAGTGGAACCTTTTGCTCGCAACTCCGACAATGTTCTTGCGTTCACTATCTGCGCGAGCTGTGCATCCGCCACATCTCACGACACCAAAAGGGCTTCTGTCCCTTGCGGACATGAGGGAGTCACAGCCGTTCGACCCGCAGGGTGTGTTCGTGAAGGAAATCTTCACATTCCGGCCGGGTGAAGACCCCCGGCGTGGTGCCGATGGCGCGGACGCAGCTCGCACCCAGGGCACTCGCCACGCGGAGGCAGTCCTCCGGCCCGAAGTCGTGCAGGAGGCCATAAATGTAGCCGGCGTCGAAAGCGTCGCCGCCGCCGCTCCCATCGACGTACGGCATGGAATACACCCCAGACCGCAGCTGCATGCCCTCCCGCACCAGAACCGCCCCGTCGGGCCCGAGCGTCACGATGGCCGTGCCCGCACCCAGTCTGTGGAACAGTTCGGCCTGGCGCAGCGGGTCCTTTTCCCCGGTGATTAGCTCCGCTTCGAGGTTGTTCGGTAGGAACACGTCCACGTGCGGGAGCAACGGCTCCAGTTTGTCGAGGTAATCCGCAGGCCCCGGCGTGACGACGTCCAGGACGGTCTTGACGCCCGCGGCGCGGGCCGCCTTGAACACGGGGATCAGCTCGTCGTGCAGCACGTTCTTCATGAGCAGGTAGCCGCCGAGGTACAGCACCTTGCAGTCGCGCAGGGGGTCGGTGGGGATGTCGGCGGCGCGGAATTCGGCATTGGCGCCGAAGGTGTGGATGAAGCGACGGTCTTGCCCCGCGACGTTGACGATCATCGTCTGGCTGGTCTCGGCCGCGGGGCTGACCTTGAGGGCCGAGACGTCCACGCCGGCCTCGCCGAGTAAATCCGCGACGACCCGGCCGAAGACGTCTCCCCCCACCCGGCCCACGACGGAAGCGCGCACGCCCATCTTGACGAGGTCGACGGCAACGTTGGCCGCGCAGCCGCCGATGGTCAGCAGCATGCGCTCGGTCATCACCAGTTCGCCGGCGGCGGGCAAATGGGAGATCGGCATGCAGACGTGGTCCGCGACGATGATGCCGGCGCACAGCACTTCGGACGGCTCGCTCATGGGGCCCTCGGGGAGTCAGGGGAAGCCAGATGTCGCGATTGATGATTATAGGGAGGGGAACAAAGAAAGCCTGGCAGCTTTCGCTGCCAGGCTTTCAAGAATACCCGGCGATGACCTACTCTCGCGTTGTTCACACTACCATCGGCCCTGGTTGCTTAACGGCCGTGTTCGGAATGGGAACGGGTGTATCCAACCAGGTATGCTCACCGGGAAGACGCTTCGCCCGCCCCGTTTAGCCGCGGTTCTAAGAACCGCGGCTAAACGGGGCGGGCGGGTATATCAATTGGTAGCGGTAAGGGTTGTTCTCTTGGTGAGCCCCTAGCGGCGGGAAGGGGGTGGCATACCCCGTATCCCTGCCGAGCAGAGGATCAATGCGGCCAAGCGCTCGGCTGTTAGTACCGGTTAGCTGAGTACGTTGCCGTACTTACACACCCGGCCTATCGACCTGATGGTCTTTCAGGAGCCTGCGCTGCCGAAGCAGCCGGAGGCCTCATCTCGCGGAGGGTTTCGCGCTTATATGCCTTCAGCGCTTATCCCGGCCGTACGTGGCTACCCAGCGCTGCCGCTAGCGCGACAACTGGCACACCAGAGGTACGTCCCTCCCAATCCTCTCGTACTAGGGAGAGAACCGCCCAAGCCTCCTGCGCCCGCGACAGATAGGGACCGACCTGTCTCACGACGGTCTAAACCCAGCTCACGTACCGCTTTCATTGGCGAACAGCCAAACCCTTGGGAGCTTCTCCACCCCCAGGATGCGATGAGCCGACATCGAGGTGCCAAACCTCCTCGCCGCT
>JBBRPS010000786.1:0-4637 GCA_038227745.1 Gemmatales bacterium
CTGCCGGGCGACCAATTCCACGTCCGCGCGGAGCGGCTCGGCCTGCCCGTGGGCGAACCGCTCGTCCTGACGGCGGGGGACCTCTCCGAGAGCGCTGCCCGCGCCCGCGGCGACACCGACGCGACGGCACGCGGGCGTTTTCGGTCGTTGACCCTCCTCTGTATCGCGGTACTCGCCTTCTTCCCGGCGACGCTGACCCTCAGCGCCTTCGCCTGGCGCGGCGGCCTGGCGCTGCGCCTGGCCGGGCTGGCATTGGTGCGCCGTTCCGGGCGGGACGCGCTCCGCCTGCAAGCCGCCTGGCGCGCCGCGCTGGTGTGGGCGCCGGTCCTGGCGGCGCTGGCGCCGATTGCGTGGATCGACACGGAACGTCTGGACCTGCTCTGGCTGTGTCCCGTCTTGCAAGGGCTGGCGCTGCTGATCCTGGTCGCGCACGCGGCCCTGGCGGTACGCTTCCCGCGCCGCGCGCTCCCGGATTGGCTCTCCGGGACGTATTTGGTGCCGCGCTGAAATGTTTCCCGCCGGCGCGCCCGAAATCCGTCCGTTCGTCGACCGAATAGAATGAGGGTCGGACGCGGCGGCGACAGGGCCTTCGCGGGATACCCTCCCATCGTTACTCTGGAGAGCGGACATGCGCACAGTTCTGATCGCGTCAATCGCCGGAACCTTTCTGTGGGCGAGCGGCGGCGCCCGCGCCGACGAGGCTCGCGACCTGGTCGCCAAGGCGATCAAGGCCCACGGCGGCGAAGAAGCTTTGGCGAAGTACAAAGCCGGCCAGACGAAGGGCAAGGGCAAGCTGGACGTTGCCGGCATGACGATCGACATCGCGCAGGAAGCCAGCTACATGCTGCCCGACAAGTCCAAGGAAATCGTGGACTTCGAGATCAACGGGACCAAGGTCCGCGTCGTGTCGATCATCAACGGGGACAAATACTCCATCGTGGCCAACGACATGGACGTGCCCATCAGCGACAACATCAAGGCGGCGTTGGAGGAGGGGGTCTACGCGATGAAGGCGTCGCGGATGACGACCTTGCTCAAGGACAAGGCGTTCGAGCTGTCGTCGCTGGGCGAGGTCAAGGTCAACGACAAGCCGGCGCTCGGCGTCCGCGTCGCCTCGAAGGGGCAGAAGGACATCAGCCTCTACTTCGACAAGGCGACCGGGCTGCTGGCGAAGATGGAGCGGCGGGCCACCGACCCGATGAGCGGCAACGAGATCACCGAGGAGCGCGTCATCCTCGAATACCAGAAGAAGGAAGG
The DNA here is from genome assembly GCA_038227745.1 of Gemmatales bacterium. GTDB lineage: Bacteria > Planctomycetota > Planctomycetia > Gemmatales > Gemmataceae > DASPXY01. The sequence continues at coordinate 1,258 of JBBRPS010000786.1, forward strand.
CATGGCCGTGCCGAAGAAGGTGGTCGTCAACCACGATGGCAAGAAGTACCTCGAACTGGAAATCGAGGAGATCAAGCTTCTCGAAAAGCTCGACGAGAGTGAGTTCGCGAAGTAAGTGGCGATTACGTCAGGGCGGCGGGCTGGTATGCTGGCGTGCGGACGTTCGCACGCCGGCGCCAGCCCCCGAGGTTTTCATGCTCGTCGTCATGAAGAGTCACGCCACGCCGCAGCAGATCGACGCGGTCGTGGCCGTCATTCGTTCGATGAACCTGACGCCGCACCCGCTCCCCGGCGCGCTGCGCACCGCCATCGGCATCACGGGCAATCTCGGCGCCGTCGACCCGCGCTCCCTAGAAGTGCTGTCCGGCGTCAGCGAGTTGATCCGCGTCACCAAGCCCTACAAGCTCGCCGGCCGCGAGATGCACGAGGCCGACACCTACGTCCGCCTGCCGCAGACGACCGTCGGCCCCGGCACGTTCACCGTCATCGCCGGGCCGTGCTCGGTCGAGAACGAGGCGATGATGCTGCGCACCTCCGAGTTCCTGACGGCGCGCGGGGAGCGTCTGATGCGCGCCGGCGCCTTCAAGCCGCGTTCGAGCCCCTACGCCTTTCAGGGCCTCGGCCTGGAGGGATTGGAAATCCTGGCGCGCGTCCGGGAGCGCACCGGCATCGGCATCGTCACGGAGTTGATGGACACGGAGAACGCCGACGCGGTCGAGGCGGCGGCGGACGTCATCCAGATCGGCACCCGCAACATGCAGAACTTCAGCCTGCTGCGCCGCGTGTCGCGCGCGGCCAAGCCAGTGCTGCTGAAGCGCGGCCTGTCGGCGACGCTCGAAGAGTGGCTGATGGCCGCCGAGTACGTCATGGCGGGCGGCAACTACAACGTCATCCTGTGTGAGCGTGGCGTGCGCACGTTTTCCGACCACAGCCGCAACACGCTCGACTTGTCGGTGATTCCGCCGGCGAAGCAGCTATCGCACCTGCCGATCCTGGTCGACCCGAGCCACGGGACCGGCAAGCGCGACTATGTGCCGCCGATGGCCCTGGCGGCGCTGGCGGCGGGGGCGGACGGACTGCTCGTCGAGGTGCATCCGGACCCGGATCACGCCCTGTCCGATGGGGCACAGTCACTCGACTTCGCGGGGATGGAAAAACTGCTCGAATCGCTGAAGCGGCTGGCGGAGCCGCTGGGGAAGGTGTTGAACTGAATTCCGCCGCTCGCGGCTTCGCACCTGCGAAGCCGCGAGCGGTGGGCGTTCACTTATCCGGATCGGGTTTGACCCTTCTCTCCTCGGGCTTCTTCTCGTCCTTCTTGGGCTTGTCTTCCTTCTTGGAACCCGAATCCAGACCCGCCGCGGCCTCGATGAGTTCCTTGAGACGAGCCTTCTGCCCGTCGGTAAGAACCTTTTCGCGTTCCCTCTTCTCCGTCGCTTCCAGCTCCTTGATTTTGGCCCTCAGCTCTTCGATCTTGGGACGAACGTCGCTCTGGACCTGATAGATCCTCTGCTTCTGTTCGTCCGAGAGGCCGAGCTTCGTCCAGTACTTGGGCATCGTGTTCCGGAATTTCGCGGGCGGGTCTTTCTTGTCGTCGCCCTTCTTGTCCTGGGCGGCGAGCCAGCCGCCGGTGCCGAGGACGAGGGCGAGGAGTCCGACGACGACGCGCGTTCGTGACATGGGCCGTTTCTCCCCTTGGTGAAGAACGAGGGCTCCCGAGCGGAAGCCATTCTCGTTCCCCAGTATCCTCAGAGTTGCGTCGTTGTCAAAGAGAAAACCGCGGCCGCGTTCCATTTTCGCGGACGTCGGCGGCCTACGAACCGGCCGTCTCGCCGCCGTTGTCCGGGGGTGCTGGGGTAGGTAACCGCTTCGCGGTAAAGAATCGGCAACGCTACCCCGAGGGGGTTTCCTATCATAGCCGGGAATCACGCAGCGCACCCCCGGACAACTTCCGGCTTGCCCAACTCTCGGACTTTTCCCAGTTTGCGCGCCTCGCCCGCGCCCGCTTTGTGCCTTTCCTTGTTATGGGGCGGGTGATGAGGGACGACACGCGAAAAATGGACTTGATCGCCCGCGCCCGTCAGGGCGACCGGCAAGCCCTCGGGGAATTGTTGGAGGCGTACCGCGACGGGCTGCACCGCCTGGCGGCGCGGCGGCTCGACGAACGGGTCGCGGTGCGCGTCGACGCCTCGGACCTCATCCAGATGACCTTTTTGGAGGCGCAGCGGAACCTCGCCCAGTTTCAGGGGGAGGACGAGCCCGCCTGGCGCGCCTGGCTGGAAGGCATCCTTGGGCACAACGTAGCCAACGCCGTCCGCGACCACGCCCGGCTGCTCAAGCGCGACGTCCGCCGCGAGCAGTCGATGGACGACTCGCACGGCGCGGCGTCGCCGCTGAAGCGCGAGCTCGACGGCGACGATTCGTCCCCGAGCCAACGAGTCATGCGCGGGGAGGAGGCGGACCGCCTGCTGCGGGCCTTGGAGAGCCTGCCGCCCGAACAGCGCCTGGCGGTCCGGCTGCGGCACCTCGAAGGCTGGCAGCTGCTGGAGATCGCGGAACACATGGGCCGGACGGCGGCGGCGACCGCCGGCCTTATCAAGCGCGGCCTCCAGACGTTGCGCCGCCGGATGCGCGAAGATTAGGGCCGCGCCTTGTCGCCGGCCGGGGGATCGGGTCTAATCGTCGTGGGTTCCGCGGCCTGACACCTTGAGGTACGCGCCATGAGTGCCGCCCTTCCCCCCAACTCTCCCGACCAGGCGCGCCTGGAGGAGGTGCTGGCGGACTACATGCAGCGCCTCGATCGCGGCGAGCCCGTGGACCGAGAGCGCCTCATCGCGGACCACCCCGAGGTGGCCGACGAGTTGCTCTCCTATTTCGTCGCCGCCGACGAGATCGACGTCCTCCGTCGGCCCGATTCGCTGTCGTCCTCCTTCCTGCCGGCGCGGGCGCAGCCCCAGCCCATTTGGGTCGAGAGTCCGCCGCCGGAGCGACGGCGCATCCGCTACCTCGGCGATTACGAACTGATCCAGGAAATCGCCCAGGGGGGCATGGGCGTCGTCCACCGCGCTCGCCAGCTGAGCTTGCACCGTCTCGTCGCCCTGAAAATGATCCGAGCCGGCGCCCTCGCCTCGTCCGCCGACGTCCGCCGCTTCTACGCCGAGGCCGAGGCCGCGGCCCACCTCGACCACCCGAACATCGTCCCCATCTACGAAGTCGGCGAACACGACGGCCAGCACTATTACAGCATGAAGCTGATCGAGGGCGGCAGCCTGACGCGGCACCTGCCTCGCCTCGTCGGCGCGCCGCGCGCGGCGGCGGAACTCCTCGCCGCCGTGGCCCGCGCCGTCCACTACGCGCACCAGCGCGGCATCCTCCACCGCGAC
>JBBRPS010000787.1:0-4632 GCA_038227745.1 Gemmatales bacterium
GGCGCCCTCGTCCTGCGCCACTACCGCCAGGGCGAGATCATTTACCGCCAGGGCGAGGCGGGCTGGACCGCCTTCTACGTGCTCACCACCGAGGACGCCCTCGCGCTGCGCGAGCCCGAGTTGGAGGGCGCGCGCCTCGGCGTCTGGCGCGGGGCGCCCGGCGAGAAGGCGTCGGCCGTCCAACAGGAGGTGGCGGGACTGCGGCAGCGCCTCGAACGGCTGCAGCAGCCCAACCCCCCGCCGGAGCTGCGCCACGTCGGCAAGGTCTCCCTCGCGATCCCGCGCTCCGCGCCCGCCAGCTTCATGCTCACGCGGCAGTTCACCCAGCGCACCATCCTGGGTGAGATGAAGCCGACTGAGGCCACCTCGACGGTCTACCGCCCCATGGGCGCCGCCGCCCTCGACGAGTTCGGGGCCATCAGCGAGCCGCTGGCCGAGGGCGTCCTGTTCGGCGAGCGCAGCTGCCTGTACCGCACCCCCCGCCCCGAGACGGTCGTCGCCAAACGCGACTGCTACGTGCTGGAGATGCTGCGCCACATCCTCGACGCACTCCTCAAGGACTCGGCCTACAAGGCGCAGGCCGACGAGATGTCGCGGCGGCGCGACCTGCAGCTGCACGTCCGCAAGCTGCCCCTGTTCACCGACCTCACCGACGCCCAGTTCCGCGACATCATGGACCGCCTCGAGATCGTCAGCTTCGAGCCGGGCCAGGTGATCTTCGACGAGCACGACCGCACCGACGACTTCTTCGTCATCCGCAACGGCCTGGTGAAGGTGCTGAAGAACGTCACGTCGCTGCTGCGCAGCGCCCACGTGCGCTCCGGCAAGGAGCTGTGCGCCGCCCTCCTCGCCGGCGAGAAGGAGAAGACCGGGCCGAAGGCGAAAGTCTGGCAGATGCTGGGCGACCCGGCGCGGGCGGCGGCCCGCACCCTCGCTACCCAGGACGGCCAGAACTTCGGCGGCGCGCCCGTCCTGCCGGCGCTCAACGAGATCATCAAGTCCCGGCAGCTGCCCGACAGCAAGGAGTTCAAGGACCTCATCGACAACCCGGCGTTCAAGGAGCGCATCCGCGACCTGCCGGAGAAGCGCAAGGAGTGGTCCGACCTGGAGCTGCGCAAGTGCAACCGCTACCTCCTCGAGGCGCTGTACCCCGACGCCCTGGGGACGGGGGCGCGCTCGGAGGGCCTGGCGTGTACCCTCACGCACCACTCCCCCGGCGAGTTCTTCGGCGAACAGGCGATTCTCACCAAGCAAGCGCGCAACACCACCTCCGTCGCGGACGGCCATCCCAACCAGTACGGGCTGGCGCAGCTGGTGCGCATCCCCGGCTCGGTGGTGCGCAAGATGATGGAGCTGGCGCCGGCGATCAAGAAGAAGGTCGAGGCCGAGGCGGCGGTTCGGCGCAAGCAGCTCCTGGAGCGCCTGCAGGTGCCCGTCTGGGACGACACGCGCCAGGTGCAGCTGTCCGAGAACTTCCAGGAGCTGGGCCTGATCCAGGGCCAGAAGCTGATGCTGATCGACCTGGACCGCTGCACGCGCTGCGACGAGTGCGTCAAGGCGTGCGTGGCGACCCACGACGATGGCCGCAGCCGCCTGTTCCTCGACGGCCCGCGCTTCGGCAAGTACCTGGTGCCGCTGACGTGCCGCTCGTGCCTGGACCCGGTGTGCCTGATGGACTGCCCGGTGGCGTCGATCCACCGCGGCGACGACCGCCAGATCATCATCGAGGACTGGTGCATCGGCTGCGGCCTGTGCAGCACGCACTGCCCTTACGGGTCGATCCAGATGCACGATATTGGCATCATCGCGGAGGGGGCGCGCGGCTGGCGCTGTCTGCCGGCGTCGGCGGTCAAGCAGGCGGACTGGTACCGGCCGCGCTTCCGCGACCACCGCTGGCTGCCGTGCGCGGCCCCGGTCGTCTTCGACCGCGAGTTCAAGGAAAGCCTGGCGCGGCTCCTCGACCACGGCAGCCCGGTGGAGCTGGTCTCGCCGGAGCAGACGTTCTACTTCCGCCACGAGTTCGACCTGGAGAAGGACCCGGCGCGGGCGAAGACGCGCTTCCGGGTGGAGATCACGTCGGCGGCGAAGAAGGTGACGCTGTGGGTGAACGGCCGGGAGGTGCAGCCGGACAAGGAGCAGCGCGGTAAGCGCGAGTACTTCCTGCCGAAGTCGGCCGGCGGCGATTCGGGGGCCGTGGCGGCCGCCGCCGCGGCCAAGCCTCCCGCGGCGGTGGCCGCCGCGGCCAAGCCTCCCGCGGCGGCGACGCCCTCCGCGCGCGTGGAGCCGCTCTGGAAGCAGCCTTCGGGCCTGGTGCCCCGCGTCGCGCCGAAGCCCCCCGCGCCGAAGCCCCCCGCGCCGCCCCCGCCCCCACCGGCGAAGCGGCCGGAGCCGGGGCCGCACCCGTTCTGCAAGGGGCGCAATGTGCTGGCGGTGTGCGTGGAGGGGACGCTGGCGGGCGGCGAGACGCTGCTGCAGTTGCGGCTGGACGAGGTGCGCAAGCCATCGATCCCGCAGGACATCGCCTCGACGATTGCGCAGGACCTGTCGGAGGAGATCACGGAGAAGCTGGTGATGGAGCGGGCGGTGGTGTGCGACCTGTGCAGCACGCTGCCGAGCGGCCCGGCGTGCGTGACGGCCTGCCCCCATGATGCCGCGATTCGGGTCAATGCGCGGTCGAATTTCCCAACGAAATAACCGTTTAGCCGCGGTTGGCGTGTGGTCGTGGCGACAAGCTGCCAGCTTGTCGCCACGAGCATTCGCAGACCGCTCTAGCCGATCCGCTTCGTGGCGTCGATGCCCAGCGCCGCCACCCCGGAGACGAGGAACGCCGCCCCACATGCCAGGAACACCACCTCCCATTTCCCCCCGGAGGCATCCAGTAACCCGTTCAGCAACACCGGCGAGACGGCGGCGCCGAGGTTGCCCCACATGTTCCCCCAACCGAGGACCGAGCCGACGTTGCGGCCGCCGACGTCCAGCGTGAACGCCCAGGTCGCGGGCGAGCCGAAGTCGGTCGCGAAGGCGACCACGGCGAAGGCGAGGGTCGCGGCGTACGGGTTGAGGTCGAGCAGGCACGCGGCGTACGCCCCCACCGCCGCGAAGCGCGACAGCGCCACCGGCAGCGCCCGTCCCCAGCGCACGCCGACGGCACGGGTCAGGCGGTCCGTCGCCCAGCCGCCCGCGAGCATCCCCGCCCAGCCCACCAGCAGCGGCATGCTCGCCAGCACGCCGCGCTCCTCGATCGGGAGGCCGTGTGCCTCCGCCAGGTAGCGCGGCAGCCAGGTCACCAGGAACACCCAGCCGATGTTGGTGCCGACCTGGGACAGGCACATGAGCCACATGCTGCCGCTGCGCAGCAGCGGCCCGAGCGGCACCCCCCGCGGTGCCGCGCCGCCGTCGCGCGGCCGGCCGTCTTCGACGAGCGCCACCTCGGCGGCGTTGCAGAGCGGGTGCTGGTCGGGTCGGTCGCGCACGCCCAGCCAGAACAGGCCGGCAACGAGCACTCCCGCCACGCCGAAAACGATCATCACCGGACGCCAGCCCAGGCCGTACACCTTTCTGACCCCCTGCGAGTAGGCGGCTTCCAGCAGCAGCCGGTTGAGCCGTTCGAGTTGTTCCGGGGAGAGTTGCTCGACCGGCACGGTGAGGAGGGCCGACGCTTCGCGCGGCAGGGCGACCCCACGGAAGTACGGCGCCTCGCGCAGCGCGGGGTCCCGCAACAGCTCGTTCAGCCGCCCCGCGACGACCGCTCGTTCCGCCGCGGTCGGCTCGGGGAGGGACAGGCCCACCAGGCCCTGGTTCTTGCTCGGTCCGCGCTCCTTCTGTGCCCGCACCTCCTTGGCGTACCGGAGCACGCGCTCCTTCGCCTGGGGGGGCAGGCCGTCGAGGATGCGTGTGCCGACGTCCACCGGCTCCTCGCAAAAGCGCTGGCACAGCCAGGGGAAGTCGAGCAGGTCGTCCGGGCCGAATCGGGACGGTGTGGCGGGTGGCACGAACTGCACGATCAGCAGGGCAGTGAGGAGCGGGGCGACGAAGCCGCCGAAGCGGCCGCCGACCGCGACGAGGCTGCTGGCGATGCCGCGCGCCGTGAGCGGCACCCAGTTGGCGACCAGGCCGGCACAGGTCGGGTAGGCCCCGGCCTGGGCGACCCCAAAGCCGAAGCGCATGAGCATCAGCGTTACGAAGCCGGTCGCCAGTCCCGTGAGGCCGGTGAACAGCGACCAGAGGAGGACGTAGAGCGTCAGCATCCGCCGGGCGCCGTAGCGGTCGCTGAGGAAGCCGGCGGGCACCTGCGCCAGGGCGTAGGTGAGGAAGGCGGCGAACATGACCAGGGCGATCTGGCCGTTGCTCAGGCCGAGGTCTTCCTTGATGAAGCGCTCCGCGGGGGCAATGCAGAGGCGGTCGAGGTAGAGGAAGACGGCGGTCAGCATCGTTAGGGCGACGACGAGGTAGCGCACGCGCGTCGGCTGTTCGTCGCGGCCGGGGAGCGGGTTTGCAGACTGAATTGCCATGGCGTTCCCTGGGGCGCGGCGGGGACGGTTCGCCGGCGCACCGTCCGGGCCGGCCAGGGATTGGTTTTATCGCCTGCGCCCCGATAAGGCAGGCGGCGAGTCTTCTTCCTCCCCTCGCCCC
>JBBRPS010000788.1:0-4627 GCA_038227745.1 Gemmatales bacterium
GCAAGACGCGGTTCTGGTTGCTCGGCCAAGCTCTACCAGGCGGGATTCGGACCCGCAGGATTCCTACGAAAGGTTTCCGTAATGGATTACATTACTTCCTCCTCTCCCAAGCTTGCTTGGCGCAAGATGCGTCCCCTTTCGGCCCCCGTCCCTTTCGGCCCCCCCTTTCGGCCCCTTTCGGCCCCTCCACCGCACTGCGGCCGAACCACTTGTAGTATGAGCAGTGTCGGCGCCAACGCTCACGGTGGGCAGTGCCCACCCTACGAAAATCACGCGAGGATCTCCTGCACCACATTCCCCGCCACGTCGGTCAGGCGGAAGTCGCGTCCCTGGAAGCGGTACGTCAGCCGTCGGTGATCGATGCCGAGCTGGTGCAGCAGCGTCGCGTGCAGGTCGTTGACCTCGACGATGTTGTCCACGGCGTTGTAGCCCAGCTCGTCGGTGGCGCCGTGGCTGATGCCGCCCTTGATGCCGCCGCCCGCCAGCCAGCACGAGAAGCCCTTGATGTGGTGATCGCGGCCGTTGCCCTGCGCCATCGGCGTCCGCCCGAACTCGCCCCCCCAGATCACCAGCGTGTCGTCCAGCAGCCCACGCCCCTTCAGGTCCGTGAGGAGCGCCGCCGACGCCTGATCGACCTCGCGCGCCGTGTTGCGGATGCTGTCGCGGATGCCGCCGTGGTGGTCCCAGCCGCGGTGGTAGAGCTGGATGAAGCGCACGCCGCGCTCCGCCAACCGCCGCGCCAGCAGGCAATTCGCCGCGAACGTGCCGTCCCCTCCGCGCGTGCCGTACAGGTCCAGCACCCGCCGCGGTTCGTCCGAGACGTCCATCAGCCGCGGCACGCTCGTCTGCATGCGGAACGCCATCTCGTACTGCGCGATCCGCGTCGCGATCTCCGGGTCGTCCACCACGGCGTCCTGCATGCGGTTGAGCGCCTGCACCGCGTCCACCACGTCGCGCTGCCGTCCGTTATCCACGCCACGGGGCGGCGTGACGTACAGCACCGGGTCGCCCGTCCCGCGGAACTCGACGCCCTGGAACCGGCTCGGCAGGAAGCCGCTGTGCCACTGCCGCGCCGCGATCGGCTGCGCCTGCCCGAAGCGGCCCTGCGAGGTGAGCACGACGAAGCCGGGCAGGTCGTCGCTCTCGCTGCCCAGGCCGTAGGTCAGCCACGAACCCATCGCCGGCCGGCCGGAGATCGTGGTGCCCGTGTTCATGAACGTGTGCGCCGGGTCGTGGTTGATCGCCACCGTCCGCAGCGAGCGGACGATGCAGAGCTCGTCGGCGACCGCGCCGACGTGCGGGAAGATCTCGGCGATCTCCTGCCCGGAGCGGCCAAACTTGCGGAACGGGTGCTGCGGAGCGAAGCAGGTGAGGCGCTGGCCCTGGAGCTGGGCGATGGGCTGGCCGCGCGTGTACGACTCCGGCATCGGCTGGCCGTGCATCCGCGCCAGCACCGGCTTGTGGTCGAGCGTCTCCAGGTGCGACGGGCCGCCGGCCATGTACAGCCAGATCACCCGCTTCGCCTTCGGGGCCAGGTGCAGCGGATTGGCGACGCCGCGCCAGCGCGGGACCGTTGCGCCGGGGGCGTCGGCCGCGGCCGGCCTGTCGGAGTTCAGCAGGGACGCCAGCGCGAAGGCGCCCAGCCCGGCACCGGATCGGCCGAGGAAGGCGCGCCTCGTCAGGCGCTCGATCATCTGTCGCGGGAGGTCGTTCATGGATAAGCCCCCTTTGAGAGTTTGCGATTGCGGGTGGCGGTTCGTGGCCGACTCGCTCCGCGAGTCGGGTAGCCCGCGCGAAGACCGACTCGCGGAGCGAGTCGGCCACGAAAAGGAAAAGCGTCAGTTCCGCGTGATCGTCTCGTGCAGGTTCAGCACCACCCGCGCCACCGAGGTCCACGCGGCCACTTCCGGCGCAGACAGGTCGGCCGGTACCGGCGCGTCGCCGACGCGCAGCAGCGCCTCGGCACCCGCCCGGTCCTGCGTGTACTGCCGCAGGTGCTGGCCGTGCAACTTCGTGAGCAGTTGCACCTCCGCAGGGCGGGCCGGGCGGGCCAACACGCGGCGGTAGAGGTACTGGAGGCGCCGCTCGGCGTCCGGGCCGCCCTCGCGCAGCACCCGCTCGGCCAGCACGCGCGCCGCCTCAACGTACGTCGGATCGTTGAGCAGCACCAGCGCCTGCTGCGGGATGTTCGAGCGCGGCCGTTCGACGGTGCATTCCTCGCGCGTGGAGGCGTCGAAGGCGAGCAGGCTGGGGTGCAGGAAGGTGCGGCACCAGTAGGTGTACAGGCCGCGGCGGTACAGGGCCGCTCCCTGGTCCTTCTGCCACTCGCGACGGGGGAAATTCAGCGCCGCCCAGTAGCCGGCCGGCTGGTACGGCTTGACGCTCGGGCCGCCGACCTGGCGCACCAGCAGGCCGCTCACGGCCAGCGCGTTGTCGCGCACCATCTCGGCGTCGAGGCGGAAGCGCCCCTGCCGGCCGACCAGCACGTTGAACGGGTCGCGCCGCCGGTGCTCCTCGCTCTCCTTCGAGGTCTGGCGGTAGGTCCGCGACAGGACCATCAGCCTGACCACGTGCCGCACGTCCCAGCCGCTGTCGCGGAACTCGACCGCGAGCCAGTCGAGCAGCTCGGGGTGCGTCGGCCAGGCGCCCTGCGCGCCGAAGTCGCCCAGCGTCTTGACGACCCCCTGGCCGAAGAACAGCTTCCACAGGCGGTTGACGAACACGCGCGCCGTCAGCGGGTTGTCGGTCGCCACCATCCACCGCGCCAGGTCGAGCCGGCTGGCGCGGCGGCCGTTGACGTCCAGCCGTGACAGCGACGCGGGCACGCCGGGCTGCACCACCTCGCCCGAGTCGTCCAGCCAGTTGCCGCGCGGCAGCACGCGCATCACGCGCGGCGGCACCGCCTCGGAGACGAGCGTGGACGGGATCGCCTTTTTCAGCTCCTCCTTCTGCCGCTGCAGGTCGGCAAGCTGCTTGCGGACCGTCAGCAACTCCGGGCGCGTGCCCTGGTAGTGGTTGGCCACGAGGTTCTTCTGCTGCGGGTTGCGCTTCGCTACCGGCACCGCGAGGGCGGCGGCGACGTTGGCCGGCAGCTTCTTCGCCGCGGCGCCCTTGAACGACGCCTCCCACTTCGCCTGTGCGGCCTGGACATCGGGGGATGTCAGCGCCTTGACCAGCGGCGCGATCTGCTCTTCGAGTCCTTGCATGTGGGCGGCCTGTTCCAGCGTCGGCAGCTGGGTCTGCTCCTGCCGGCCGACTCCCCGCTCCTTCAGGTCGGCGAAGAAGGCGGCGAAGGAGTAGAACTCCTTCGTGGTGATCGGGTCGAACTTGTGCGTGTGGCACTCGGCGCAGCCCATCGTCAGGCCGAGCCAGATCGTGGAGGTGTTGCGGACGCGGTCGGCGGCGTACTTCGCCAGGTACTCCTTGGCCTGGCCGCCGCCCTCCTCGGTCGTCTGCAGCAGGCGGTTGTAGCCGGACGCGATCCTCTGCGCGCGCGTGGCGCCGGGCAGCAGGTCGCCGGCGAGCTGCTCGACCGTGAAGCGGTCGAACGGCAGGTTGTCGTTGAACGCCTTGATGACGTAGTCGCGGTACGCGGCGACGTCGCGGTGGTTGTCGCTGTGGTAGCCGGCCGTGTCGGCGTAGCGCACCACGTCGAGCCAATACTGCGCCAGGCGTTCGCCATGGTGCGGCGAGGTCAGCAGCCGCTCCACCGCCTTCTCGTACGCCTTCGGCGCGGGGTCGTTGACGAAGGCGTCCACCGCCTCGGGCGCCGGCGGCAAGCCGGTTAGGTCGAAGCTGAGGCGGCGCAGGAGGGTGCGGCGGTCCGCCTCGGGGTTGGGGTTGAAGCTCTCCTGCTCCAGGCGGGCGAGGATGAAGTAATCGATGGGGTTGAGCGGCCACGCCTTCGCGGCGACGGGGGGCAGTTCCGGCCGCTTCGCCGCGATCAGCGACCAGTGGCCCTGCCACTTCGCGCCCTGTTCGATCCAGCGCTTGACCAGGTCGATCTCGCGGGCGGTGAGGTGCTTGCTGTGCTTGACCGGCGGCATCCGCTCCTTGGCGTCCCTGGTGACAATGCGGCGGTAAACCTCGCTCTGCTCGGGCTTGCCGGGGACGAAGGCCCGGTAGCCGCCGCGATCGGCGAAGGCCGCCTCCTCGACGTCGAGGCGCAGGTCGGCCTTGCGGGTAGACTTCGCCGGGCCGTGGCAGACGAAGCAGGTGTTGGAGAGGATGGGGCGGATGTCGCGGTTGAACTCGACAGTGCCCTTCGGGGCGTCGGCCCGGGCGATGGTCGTGAGGGAGAGGGCGGCGAGCCCGGCGAGGAGGAAGAGCGCTCGGTGTTTCATCGGGTGGTCTCGGCGAGTTCAGGAAGGCGGGTCTTGTTACCCCCTAAATTATCTCGGCGCGCGACGAACCACAAGACCCTGGGTGCGAAAAGGCGGGGGCGCCTGGCTGTCGGTGGACCAACGGCCAGGCGCCCCCGCCTCGTTGTGAGTCACGCTGCCTTAGAGCGATTTGCGAGCGGGTGGTCTGGGGGGCGCTTTGGAGTGCGGCGCGTGTCGCCCCAGACGCAATTTCATAAGTACCCCACCAATCATGCGTCAAGGACACGACAACCAAAACCCGAACA
>JBBRPS010000789.1:0-4626 GCA_038227745.1 Gemmatales bacterium
AACTTGCATCCAAGTCGGTAGCGATGACAGTGTGGTGTCACTCTTCGGAAACCGCAGAATTCATGCGGAAAGCGCGACAACACGGGCTGTCGCGGCTCTCCTGAATTCAGTGCAGGTTTTCGTGCCAGGGACACTAGCAACGGCGCTGAGGAGAAGCAGGGCGTTTGGATCTCTCGGTTTGCTCCGCAACACCTTCTCGATCTCGTCCCTGGCCTTGTCGGGCTCGGCCGTCGCCAGATAGACCCGTGCGAGGCAGAGCCGTGCCTCCCCCTGCAGCGCGGGAGGCAGCCTGGGCCTGTCAATGAAGCTCTTGAGCTCCTTCTCGGCCAGGTCAAACCGCCAGCGCGCGGCGTGAAGGAATCGCAGATACACCTCGGCCCAGGGCTTCATGTTTTCATAAGCGGGGCTGAACACCTTCATCGCCTTGCGAAGTTCCACCTCGGCGTCCGCAACTCGACCCATCTGCCAGTAGGCCACGCCGAGCTTCAGGCGCGTCGTGCCCTCCGCGTCGGGCAGTATGCCAGGGGCGTCAAGAGCCTCCCGAAGGACTTTCACGGCCTTGTCGAATTGCGACCGCGCGAGATAACTCCCCGCAAGGAAACCTCGGACACCGGCGTTGTTCGGGTTCACGGCCAGGGACTTTCGGGCTTCGGCCTCTGCTCTGGCGAAGTCACCCATCTGAATATAAGCGTTCGCAAGAAAGCCCCGTGCCATTTCGCCCATCACCGGCGGCACTCCGGGTTCGTTGAGCAGGCCCTCCAGCAAGTCCCGGGCTTCCCTGTGGCGACCCGCTTGCGACAACGCATTCCCCTGGCTCGCGCGGGCTAAAAACTCGAACGGGTGTTGGCGGTACGCGGGGCGAAGCGTCTCGCCCTCCCGGGCCAGCTGGTTCTTCTCCACCGGGATCAACTTGTCGCCTTGTAGCCGAAGGCCCGTGACGCGCTCCGTCTCCTCCAGCAACTTCGTCGCCGGGGCCGCCAGGAGGTCCTGAATGGGTTGCAGGTCGTAGACCCGGATGTCGCCCTCGACTCGCACCGCAACCACCTGGGAGCTGTCGGCGGTGAACGTGACACTCCCAATCGTCTCGGTTTCCCCCGCGAGCCCGGGGCCCGGAACACGGATCCTTCCGGCGAAAAGTGCCGAAGCGGCAAGGACAGGCCCTTGCCCCAGCGACGAGCCCATCAAGCCCACGGTACTCGCCCCTGAAATAAGGGCCCGATCAGGGACCCGTGCCCTGGACCGAATGGGCGTCGTGGACAGCACGGCGACGACTTCGTAGCTCCGCGTGTCCCAGAGGCGGATGAGGCCGTGCTTCCCCCCTGTGGCCAGCCACTTGCCGTTGGGGCTATAGGCCGCGCTGTAAACCCACCCCGCTGCGTACGAAAGCTGGTCGGGAGACGGCGCCTTGATCACTTTGCGCCGGCCGGTGTCCGGATCCCAGACGGACAGGTCGCGGCTGGCGGCCACCTGGAGGAGCTGCTTGCCGTCGGGAGAGTAGCAGAGGCCCCTGGCGTCCCTGGGGCCGACCAGTTTCGGGAACTGTGATTTCCCGGTGGCGACGTCCCACAGGTGCAGCGGACCGCGCGAGTAGGCCACCGCCAGCTGGCGGCCGTCGGGCCGAAAGGCGATGCCGGCCACTTCGCCGGCGCCGGCCGGCGGGGGCAAGGTCTTGACCCACTGGCACCGGCCGTCCGGGGCAGGGTCGATCCGCCAGACGTCCACACCGCCCCCCTCCCAGGACGAGGCGGCGAGCGGGCCGTTGGGTTCCACCGCGACAGCGCTGATGGGCGGCGAGAGAAGGCCGGTCCATTTGTGAATGGGGCGCGGGTCACGCAGTTTCCGCTTGCCGTCGGGCCCCTGGAACACGCCAAGGACTTTACCCGATTTCAGATGCAGGACGAGCGCTTCGCCGCGCTCGGTGGCCACCACCACTTTGCCGTCCGCGCGACCCTCGCCCAGGGCCATGTTGTGGCTGCCGATCGTTTCTCCGTTGAGGGTAGTCCAACCGTTCCGCTCCACCTGGATCCGGCCGTCCCCTGGGTTCCAGCTGACGACGATACCGCCCGCCAGCAGCACACAGCCCCTCGCGTCCCAGGACCTCCACAGGGGGAGGACCCCCTGCAAGGGGCTGAGCGCCTGGCGCCCGGTGGACCAGGCCGGCAAGTCCCAGTGGCGCACGGTCCCGTCCCCTCCGACCGTCAGCAATTCGCCGTCGCGGGTGAAGTACGCGGTGATCGCGCTCTTGCCGTAGGAGTCGGTTTCGTGCCCGATCCCCCGATAGGAAATGTTCCCCGTGGCTACGTCCACCAGGGAGAGGGAGCCTTCGTGGAGGGCCACGGCCAGCCGCTGCCCGTCCGGGGAGAACGCCAGGCTTCGCACCACGCGGCGCAGCTCCTCGCCCCGTGCCTCGACGAATTCCCGGTAGGCTTCGCTCATCCGGAAGGGGACCCGGGAAAGGTCCGGTTCCCGCAAAGGTTGAAGGAAGATCTGCCGTACGGGAGCCTTCTTCCGAACGTCCCACAGGATGACCACGCCGTCTACTGATCCCGTCGCGAGCAACTCGCCGTCGGCACTCAGGGCGCCGGCGTTGACGCGGCGGCCGTGCCCGCGCAGCCGGTCCACGACGCGCGGGGGCTTCTGGCCCAGGTCCCACAGGCGGACGACGTGGTCGCCGCCGGCGGTGATCAGGCGGGGGCCAGCGCGGTCGAACAGCAGGACGCCCTGCGAGGGCAGATCGAGCCTCCGTTCCAGAGAGAGGAGTTTCACCAGCTCCGGCGAGCGCTCCTGGACTGTTCTGCCCGGGAACGTCGGGGCTTCGGGCTCCTCATCCTTCCACTGCGCGAGCAGCGAACCGTCCCGGGCGTCCCATAGCTTGAACAGCCCGTCGGCGCCGGCGGATGCAACGCGCTCCCCGTCGGCGCTCCAGGCAAGCCCGGCCACGGTGAACCAGGAGAAGGTGCCCTGCGCGATCGCCTTGACCCGTTCCGGCGCCCAACCCAAGCCCTTCGCCAACTTGGCCAACTCCTGAGGATCCTCCGGCGTGTGGGCCGCCTTCTTGAAGAGGACCTTCCCGGTGTCCGTGTCCCACCAGACCAGCTCGCCCGTCGGCTCGGAGGACACGAACCGCCTGCCGTCCGGATGAACGGCCAGGGCCGACACCCGATTCAAATTCCGCCACAACGGCTCCAGTTTGTGGAGCCCGGTGTAGGCGCGCTGCTCGCGGAACGTGCGCGTGTCCCATGACCGGAGGAATGCATCCGCCGGGACATCATTGGCCGTTATCAGGACGTGTTTGTCGACACAGAAAGCACTGGCGCTGGTGCCAAAGACGGTCGGTGCATCTCGCACGCCCCGGTTCCCTTCCAGACGGGCTCGGGGTTGGCCGGTCCCGGCGTCCCAGGTGCGAATGGCACCGTCCTTGCCGCCGGAAGCGATCTCCCGCCCGCCCGGGTGGATAGCCAGAGCTTCCACGTCTCGGTTCGCGCGGAAGCTGGCCGCGTGTCGCCGGTCGCCAGGCCCGATCTGCGTGCCCTTGTCTGTGTCCCAGAGGCGGACGAATCCGTCCGAGCCCGCCGACCAGAGGCGGAGCGGGGCAGCGTAGATCAGGCCACGGACCTGCCTCCGTCCCTTCCACTCCGGTCCGATCCCGTCGAACTCGTGGAGCAGCTTGAAGCTGTGTGTGTCCCACACGCGAATGCGACCCCGGTTGCCGGCGCTGGCCAGTTGCCGGCCGTCCGGGCTATAAGCCAGGTTCACGATGGCGAACTCTCGTGGCGACTTCTCTTTCCAGCCGGGCGGGACCAGGTCGCCCAGGGCGTGGCCTTCGCTGTCCCAAAGCCGGATGCGGCCGTCCGGGCCTGCGCTCGCCAACTGGCGGCCGTCCGGTCGATAACGGACGACGTTCACCTGCTGCGCGTCCGCCAAGCCGATGGATTTGACTTTCTGCAGAGTGTTCAGCTCCCACCACACCAGATTGCCCTCCAGGTCGCCGGTGACGAGCTGGCGGCCGGCGCCGGGAGGGGCCCCCGGTTCAACGGCCGAGGCCAGGAGGGGCACGTTTTTCGGTCCGAGCGAAGTCTCCCTGAGTTGCTTCCCGGTAACCCGATCCCAGATCCGCACCTTGCCGTCGAGGCCCACCGAGATGATCTCCCGCGGCCTGTCCGGATGGAAACAGAGGCCCCGTACATCGCTAAAGTCCAGATCCGGACGGGCCGCATGCCCGGCCAACCGGAGCACCTGGGTACCGTCGCGCGTGCTCCAGATGCGGAGCGCTCCGCCGTCGTAATCTCCCGAAACCAGGATCTCCCCATCCGGGCTGTACGCCAGCGCGCCGGCGAAGACCCGACGTGAGGCCGTCTCCATCGGCACCAGCGACCGCTGCAGGGCCTCTATCCACCGAATACGTGCCCCGGGCTCGTTGCCGAGCTCCAGGGCCGCCGCGAGGTAAAGGGCTTCGGCCTGCTGGAAACCGTCGCCGCGCGCCAGACTAGTGTCGTCGGCACGAAAACCTGCACTGAATTCAAGAGGCGTGTTTGGCGAACCATTGACGCATCTTGTGGTTGGTCCAAGTCCACTCGAAGGGGTGGGCATACCGCTGGTTGTATTCCGGCCAGGACGCCGAAACGT
>JBBRPS010000790.1:0-4624 GCA_038227745.1 Gemmatales bacterium
ACAGCGGTGTGACAACCCTGTCATTGCAGCTGTTCTCCCCACCTTTGTCCACCCCCCGCCGTAAAGCGTTATTGCGTAAGACCCGGAAGCTGGACGATCTCGTAAGCCGGCCGTTCGCCATCGACACCCCGGAACCTGCACCAAAGGAGCAAACTCCCGAAACTCCGTCCAGCGAACGGCCGAGTCTCCTCTTGCACCGACTCCGCGGCGCGCGATAATCAAACCACTGCCCCCAACCGTCCCTCCCCAGGAGCATCCGACCCATGAGGCAACGCCTCTCCCGCCGCCGCTTCTTGCAGACCACCGCCGCAGTCGCCGCCTCGGCCTACGTGACCGGCACGACCGACGCCGCCCAGCGCCAGCCCGCCCGCAGCGACCGCCTCCGCCTCGGTGTTATCGGCGTTGCCAACCGCGGCGGCGCCAACCTCGCCGGCGTCCGCCACGAGGACATCGTCGCCCTGTGCGACGTCGATCAGAACAACGCTGTCGCCGCGCGCCGCGACCACCCCCGGGCACGCTTCTACGAGGACTATCGCCGTCTGCTCGACCAGAACGACATCCAGGCCATCGTCGTCAGCACGCCGGACCACATGCACGCGCCGATCGCGGTGGCGGCCATGCGCGCCGGCAAGCACGTCTACTGCGAGAAGCCCCTGGCCCACTCCGTCCACGAGGTGCGCGTGATGCGCGAGACGGCGGCGCGCCAGCGCGTCGTCACGCAGATGGGCACGCAGATCCACGCGGACGGCAACTACCGCCGCGCCGTCGAGATCGTCCAGGCGGGCGTGCTCGGCCAGGTCCGCCGCGTTCACGTCTGGTGCAACCGCCGCGCCGACGCCCGGCGGCGGGCGCCGCAGCCGCTGCAGGTGCCGAAGGGGCTGAACTACGACCTGTGGCTGGGCGTCGCGCCGTACCGCGCCTATGACCCGGCGCACCTGCACTTCCACTGGCGCTGGTGGTGGGACTTCGGCGGCGGCGTGCTGGCGGACATGGCCTGCCACTTCATGGATCTGCCGCACTGGGCGCTGGGCCTGCGCCTGCCGACCTCGGTCACCGCCAGCGGCCGCGTGACCTACAAGGGCGACAACCGCGTGCCCGATCTGCTGCAAGTGGACTATGAATACCCTGCAAGGGCCAATCAGCCGCCGGTGCATTTGACGTGGTACCACGGCGTGCCAGGGCCGGACCTGAACGGGAAGGTGACGCACGGGGACTTCACCTCGGGCGTCCTGTTCGTCGGCGAGCGGGGGAGCCTGCTGGCGGACTACAACCGGCACCGCCTGCTGCCGGAGGACCGCTTCCGGGGCTTCCAGGCGCCGCGGCCGACGATCCCGAACTCGGTCGGCCACCACCGCGAGTGGCTGGAGGCGATCCGCAGCGGCGGCACGACGACGTGCAATTTCGACTACAGCGGCGCGCTCGCCGAGACGGTGCTGCTGGGCAACGCGGCCTACCGCTCCGGCAGTGTACTGCGGTGGGACGGCCAGGCGGGGCGCGTGACGAACACGCGGGCGGCCGACCAGTATCTGCGGCGCGAGTACCGCAAGGGGTGGGCGCTATAGCGCCCCTGACGGCCACCGGCCCGGTGGCCGTACCGATTGCCCGCGCCGTTCTCGAAAAGACCTGCGTATAATTGCAGGTGAGAAATGTCCTGACGTTTCCGGAGTCCCCGAGATGAGCGAATCCGAGATGCTACCGGCACCTGTGCTCCCGACCCCGCCGGAGACGAAGTGGCGGCGTGAGTACCGTGCCTTCCTCAAGCTGCAGCCGCAACTTCTCGCAACTCATCGGGGGAAGTACGTCGCGGTCCACGAAGGCCAGGTGGTCGAGAGCGGTGACGACAACATCGCCGTCGCCATGCGCGCTTACGAGCGCTTTGGCTACGTTCCGATCTATGTCCAACTCGTCACCGACGAACCGCCCGAGGTCATCCGGATTCCCTCCCCACGGTTGCTCGAGAACATTCGGGGACCACTCCCCAGACTCGTATGGTACGATGATTCGGAGTGAGCATGACCGTTCCGAGAACAGAGACGCCGTCGCTTCGCGAGTGCCCGCGAACGCGAAACCCAGAGACGGACTCTCACCGCGCATACCACGTCCAGTGCCGGTTCGTCGTCTGCCGCACGCCTTCCGGGTCGAAGCCCAGCTTCGCGACCATTGCCCGCACCTCGTCGAGCGCCAGCGCCGCGCGCAGCGAGTCATCGAACATCTTCTGCTGATGCGCATTGGCCCCGCCCGCGTAAGTCGCTACCAGGTGACGGACGGTGGCGTCGTCCACAGGCCGCAGCAGGTCGCGCACGAAGAGCACGCCATCGGGCTGCAGCACACGGACCATCTCGGCGAGAACGGCCCCGGGCTCGGGGATGTGGTGAACGATACTGTTGGAAATGACCGCCGCGAACGAACCCGCGGCGAAGGGCAACTGCTTGGCGTCGCAGCACTCCAGGCGCACGAACCGCTCCAGGCCGGCCCGGCGGACGTTCGCGCGCCCCACGCGCAGCATCTGCTCGGCCAGATCGACGCCGACCACCTCGGCGCCGGACGCCTGCCGGCACAATTCGATCGGGATCTGCGCCGTCCCGGTGCCCACGTCGAGGACGGGGGCTTTCCTCGCCCCGACGGCCAGGAAGTCCGCGACGAACACGCGGTTGACCTGGGCGTGGTCCATCGCGTCGTAGTCACGGGCCTCCTCGGCCGAATCCATTACCTCGGGCTCGAGAACGCGCGGCAGCATGGTCATCCGGGGGGCGAGCGCCTCACACGGTCACGGTCGAGCGCGTCCGCTCCGCGGGTCGCTGCCGCTCCATGCGGCAGTGGCGATCGTCCTTGAAGACGGTGAGCAGGTCGGCGCGGACCTCCCAGTCGTTGGCGACGCAGCGGTCCCACACGCGGATGACGTCCGAGGTGGCCGGGTTCAGGCCAGCCACGTGGTGCAGCCAGGAGATGCCGGCTTCCAGGGTCAGGTGAGCGGTGCAGGGGTGGTGCCAGGCCGCGTGCGTGGCGAGGCAACCCATCGGCACGACCCGCGTGAAGCTCCCGTGGATCAGCAGCGGACTGCCTTTTTCCAGGAGGTCGATCAATCGGTCCAGCCCCACGTCGGTGATGTTCGGCAACCACGAAGTGTGCAGTTCACGAACGCATTCCTGAGACAGCATAGGCAGACTCCTTTAGCAGGTAGAACCTCTCTGGAAATCCGTTCAGGGGGGAATCCTCACGGCGCCCAGTCATTATAGCGTGGCGGCTCGCGGGCGGGTGAAGGAAAGGAAAAACTCCCCGCCGTGCGTCTCTGTCGCAGCTGGTATCCCGGCTAAAGGCAGCAGCATCCTCACGGCGAGCCTGGTTTTCGGTGGAACCGGCGTGAGGAAGGCGGCGGGAAAAGTCCAGCGGTCAAAAAACCCCGCCGTTCGCGGGTGCGAAGCGGCGGGGCCGGAACAGAGAAGAGGCCGAAGCGTATCTAAGGGAGGAAGTTAACCGACCCTTCTCTCCCTGTCAATACTGTTTTTCGGAAATCCACGAAATCTTTATCCCCCGCATGGATACAAATGTTTACGCGGCGCGGTTGGCGGCTCCGGGTTCCTGCCGTCCTTTGCCACCGAGGTTCCGGACGCCGCCTACAATATAGGGACGAGAGACGACCTCGAATCCTTGGCGAACGGGTGCGTGATGGATGAGCCGGCTGCCCGGCGACTGCCGTGGGGACTCCTCCTGACGATCCTGCTGCTGGCGCTGCTCCTGACCGCGATCTTTCGCGGCGCACCGGGCACGGCGGCCCCGTGGGATGTGGTCTTTGCCGCCGTCGCCCTGGCGGGGGGGGCCTTCCTCATGCTGCGTCGGCTGCAAGGCTACCTCTGGGGCCTGGTGGCCGCCCTGGCCCTGTCGCTGCATCCGCTCAACTGGGATTGGGTGCCGCCCCTGGAGCGGGCCTTGCGCGGCGAGGCTGCGGAATTGATCGTGCTGGCCGCCGTGGTAACGGCATGGGAACTGGCCGCCCGGCCCGCGTTCGCCTGGCGCGCCTGGCTGGTGACGGCGGTCGCGCTCTGCCTGGGCGGGGGCGTGGCGTGGCCCGCCCTGCCGCAGGCCGGGCTGGTGGCGGCGCTGCTGACGGCGGTCGGGCTGCCGCTGGGCGCCCTGTTCGCCGCCGTGCGCCACCGTGCGCGGCCGGCCGGGGCGAACGTCGCCGGCGCCGTGCTGCTCGGCATCACAGCGCCGGTGGCCGGGCTGCTGCTGGCGGGCGTGAGCATGGCCTGGCTGGACTGGCCGGTGAGTCCCGCCCTGGAGGGGAAGAGCACCCCGTCTGGGTTCCTGTCGGCGGCCGTCTCCCCCGACGCCGCCGGGCTGCAGGTCCGCGGCTACGCGGCGGAGCAGTTGCATCGCTGGGCGTGGCCGGCCGTCTGGGTGGTGCTGCCCCTCCTCGTCCTGGGGTTGCTGATGGCCGTCCGCCGCGGTCGCAAGGAGTTGCGCGCGCGGCGACCGCCCTTGCCCTGGCTCCTGGTGCTGTACGCCCTGGCGGAACTTGTCGGCGTGGCACTGCACCCGCGCGGCAGCCCGGAGGCCGTGGTCCTGCCCCTGGCGTCGCTTGCCCTGCTGCTGGCGGTGTACGGCATCGCGGAGGTGCTGTACG
>JBBRPS010000791.1:0-4622 GCA_038227745.1 Gemmatales bacterium
CGTCGCCGTGGCCGCCGCCGCGGGGGCGGAGCGCGTCGAGGAACTGTGTTCGGTCCTCGTGTCGCGGCGCGGCGCGCTGAACCAGGCCACCCACGCCAACGCGGGCGTCCCGCTCGACGCCGTGACGCTCGCCGGGCGGGCGCAGGTGCTGAGCCGCGCCGGCCGGCGCCTGGTGCTGTGCGACCTGGTGGGCCAGCCCCGGCGCGTCGTGACGAGCGAGTTCCTGCCCTGGGTGATGCGCGCCCACGCCCACGGCCGGGTCGCCGTCCTGTCGGGGCGCGAGGCGACGGAGGGCCGCCGCCGCTGGTTCGTGCAGCTGCTCGACCTGGGGGAGGAGAACCGGATCATCGACCAGGGGATCTGGGACGCCCTGCCCGCCCACCCGCAGTTGCTCGGCCGCTACCTGTTCGCCATCGAGCAGTTCAGCGCCGACGGCCAGTCGGCCCTGTGGCTGACGCGGCGCCGACTGGCGTGAACGCCGATTGCGAGAGTGGAGGTCCCACAGCGGGCGGCGGCAAGGCTTCCGTTCTGCTGGGGACAAGTGCTCTCGAAACGCCGCCTGTGCTCGGGAACCCATGGAAGGGAGACCGCGATGAACCGCCCGTTGAATGGCGCGGGACCGCTTCGGCAAGCGGGGCCAGAACTGACGCCGTGGCTCCGCCTCGCCGGGCCCCTCGGCCTCGGTCACTTCGCCGACCCCTGGCAGATGGAGTACCAGGAGCGCCTGGCCCTCGTCACCCTCCTGGAACGCCTGCGGCCCCCCGTCGCCATCGAGATCGGCACCCACTTCGGCGGCAGCCTCACGGTCATGGCCGCCTACGCCCAGAAGGCCTACTCCCTCGACATCGACCCGACCTGCGAAAGCCGCCTGGGCACACGGTTCCCGAACGTCGAGTTCCTCCCCGGCTCCTCGCGCCACACCCTGGGGCCGCTCATCCACCGCCTGAACGAGGAGCGCGCCGGGGTGGGGTTCGTCCTGATCGACGGCGACCACTCGGCCCGCGGCGTCGCCGCCGACGTCGCGGACGTCCTGCGGCTCGTGCCGACCCGCCCGGTCTACGTGCTCATGCACGACAGCTTCCACCCCGACGTCCGGCACGGCATCCTCACGGCCGACTGGGAGTCCAGTCCCTTCGTGGACCAGGTGCAGGTCGATTTCGTGTCGGGGCGGTGCTGCCAGGAAACCTCCCCGCCCGGCGAAATGTGGGGCGGGTTCGCGCTGGCGCTGCTGTTGCCCGAGCGCCGGGCGGGCCGGGTGCAGATCCTGGCGTCCCACCAGCACCACTTCCGCACCGTCTGGCGCCACAGCGGCCACCGCTGGCACCGGCGCCTGTCGTGGCGCCTCCGCCACACGGCGCGCCAACTCCTCGGCCTGACGCAGCGCTGACCCTCCGTCAGCGCGCGTCGAGGAGGCGCCGCAGCGCCGCCGCGGCCGCCGCCGGGTCGTCCGCCTTGCAGATTGCCTGGCTCACCGCCACCCGCCGCGCCCCCGCCGCCAGCACTTCTTCCAGGTTCCTCAAGCTCACGCCGCCGATCGCGAACGCCGGCAGTGACGTCTCGGCGGCGGCCCGCCGCACGAACTCCAGTCCCGCGAACTCCACGAACTCCTTGGTGCCGGACGGGAACGTCGGCCCGACGCCGATGTAGCTGGCCCCGTCCAGCACCGCCTGCCGTACCTGCCGCAGGTCGTGCGTGCTGACGCCGATCAGCGCGTCCGGCCCGACGATCCGCCGCACCTCCTTCACCGGCAGTTCGTCCTGGCCGACATGGACGCCGTCCGCCTCCGCCAGCCGCGCGACGTCCGGGCGGTCATTCACGATGAACAGCACCCCGGCCTCGCGCGTCCAGCGCCGCACCGCCCGCGCCCGCTCCAGCAAGGTCCGGTCGTCCAGGCCCTTCTCGCGCAGCTGCACCACCTGCGCCCCGCCCGCCGCCGCCTGCCGCACCGTCCACTCCAGCGGGCCGGCGCACAGCGACCCAGTCACCAGGACGTACAGCCGCGCCTCCGCCAGCCGCGCCCGCGCCGCGCCGCCCAGCACCAGCGCCCGCTCCAGCGTATAGGCGCGGTAGCGCAGCCCCTCCACCGCCCGGCCCAGCTCCGCGCTGCGCACCTTGCCGAACTCCTCCAGACTGCGCAACGCCTCCTGCAGGCGCTTCAGGTTCACCTGCGCCGCGGCGGCGGCCGACGACCGCGTCAGCTCCTGCGGCGTCGAGAGGTCGGTGCCGACGTCGCGCAGCGTCTCGCGCGCCTCCAGCAGGAGCAGCGACGGCAGCTCGCCCAGCGCCGCCGTCAGGTCGTGGCGCAGCCGTTTCAGCTCACCACTGAGGAAGGCGTCGTCGAGGACGAAACGGCAGTAATCCTCGACCACGCGCAGCGCCTCGCGCGCCCGGTTGGCGGCCGCGTCGAGGATGCGGGCCACGTCCACCTGGTCGGTCGTCTCGTGCAACTGCAGCGGCTCGTCGAGCTGCAGTGGCGGCCCGCGCATCGCCAGGATCGCGTCCTCAAGCGCCCGGAACGACAGCCCCAGGCCTTCGAGGGAGCGGCGCAGGGCCTCATCCTGGTGGAACAGTGCGAGCAGGAGGTGCTCGGTGGCGACGGTGCGCTCGCCGAACGTCTCGTGGGCCAGGCCGCGGGCGCCGCGGATCACCTCGTCGGCCAGGTCGCTCCGAGGCAGCGGCGGGGCGTCGACGACCGGCGGCGCCGCGTCGGCCGTCAGCGCCCGCAGGGCGTCCGCCGCGGGGAGGCCGGCGCCGGCCAGCAGCGCCGCCGGGCGGCCCTCCTCCTCTTCGAGAAGGGCTTCCAGCAGGTGTACCGGCTCGACGGCCGCGGCACCGTGGCGGCGTGCCCAGCCGGCGGCCGCCTCCAGGGCGCGGGCGGCGGCGGGAGTGTACGGTTCGTGCATGGCAGGTCCGTGGTTCGGGGTCCGTCGTCCGTGGTATTGTGGCAACCACGGCGTGCGGGCGACAAGGGAGGGCGAGCCTCGATTCGTGGGCGACTCGCTCCGCGAGTCGCTCCGGGAGCCGAAGCCATGGCTCGCACCCAATCCCAACGCGACTCGCGGAGCGAGTCGCCTACGAAGGAACCCCGAACCTCGATCCCGCTTGCCTGTCCCGCACGACCGCGCCAGCTTCGCCCCACGGGCGATCCGTTCCCGTCCGCTCTCAGCGCGCTCTTTACAACAGCGTTCCCTGTTCTGCCTCAATCCTCTTGCAGGGGCGGCCGATCCACGGTCGATCCTATGTCCTACCAGGCGCCCCAACGCCCGTGCCCCTGCCGCGCGGACCGGCCGGGCGCCCTGCCGCCGGGGTGCCAGGTCCCCCGGCCGCCGCCGCGCACGCCGGACGGCCCGCTGCGATCCGGTACGGATAAGGATGGACCCTTGATGGACACGACTCCCCCCATGCGCCGAACCTTACTGTCCACGCTCCTGAAACGGCTCCTGGTTTCCTTCATCGTCTGCCTCGGCGTCTCCGCCCAGGCTGCCCAGGCCCAGCAGCCCGCGCTGCCGCAGCAGGGCGGACAGCCGCTGACTCTGGACGACTGCATCCGCATCGGCCTGGAACAGCAACCGGCCCTCGCCGCCGCCCGCGCCAGCCTCGCCGCCGCCGAGACGAACCGCCACGCGCTCGACCGCCTCCGCCTCGCCTCCCTCGTCAGCCGGGAGCTGCACGTCCGCAAGGAGCAGGCGGCCCTCGGCGTGACCATCGCCGCCGCCGGCGTGCAGCAGGCCGAGTCCGAGACGGTCTACGCCGTCACCCGCAACTACTTCTCCGTCCTCTACGCCCGCGACCAGGAGAAGGTCGTCAAGAACGTCCTCGAACGGCTGCGCGTCAACTTCGGTCAGGCCCGCCGGTTCTTCAAGGTCAAGGGCGATCCGGACGTCAAGGTCACCGCCATCGACGTGGACCGGCTGGACGTCTACGCCAAGCTGTACGAGTTGCGCGAGCTGGAGGCGCTCAAGGGGATGGAGTTGGCGAAGGCGGCGCTGCGCGAGGCGATGGGCCTGAAGGCCGACTGCCCGCTGGATTTGCTGCTGACCCAGCTGCCGGACCTCGGCGCACCGCTGGATCTGCACCAGTTGACGGACCTTGCCCTGTCGCGCCGCGGCGAGCTGGTCCAGGCGACCACGGCCGCCCAGGTCACCGACCTCGAAGTCACCGCCCAGGGCACCAGCCTGAGGCCCACCTTCCGCACCTTCGCCGCCGTCTCCGACATCCATTCCCGGCCGATCCCGCAAGGGGTCAGCAACCGCGAGTACCGCCCGGGCGCCGTCGGCCTCGACATGCCCACCACGCTCGCCGGCCGCCGTCACGACCGCATGAACCGCGCCCGCGACTTCAGCGCCCGCGCCGCCGCCGTGGTGGACAAGACGAGCAACCTGATTGTGCTGGAAACGGAGGCCGCTTACCTGAAGTGGAGGGAGGCCGACGGGCACGCCCGCAAGCTCGTGACCGCCATCGCGCCGGCGCGGCGCGTCGAGGACGCGGTGGACTCCCGAGCCAAGATCGGGGCGGCGACCAGCGAAGAGGTGATCCGGGCACACTCTTTGCAAGATCAAATAGTGTCGCAGTACAACGAGGCCCGTTACCTGCACGCCCTTGCGCTGGCGGCGCTGGAGCGA
>JBBRPS010000792.1:0-4600 GCA_038227745.1 Gemmatales bacterium
GCACGAAAACTTGCATCCAAGTCGGTAGCGATGACAGTGTGGTGTCACTCTTCGGAAACCGCAGAATTCATGCGGAAAGCGCGACAACACGGGCTGTCGCGGCTCTCCTGAATTCAGTGCAGGTTTTCGTGCCAGGGACAGTAGGGCAGGGTCGCGCAGGTCTTCTCGCAGTGGGGGCACTCGAATAGCGGGATGCTCTTGGAGTTCCCATCCCACTTTTCGTAGGCCAGCCACTTGAGTGTCTCCAGCGGCTCACGCTGGAGCGAGGCGTCCGCCATCGACTCGAAGATGATCCGGCGAACCGCGTGGTACGTGGACACGCCGGGAACCTTCACGTGCCGGAGCGGGAACACGGTCGCGTGGTAGAGGGCGGCGTCGGCGAGGATGTCTCGCAGCTGCAGCGGGTGGGGCGAGTCCTTGTCGATCGCCGCCAGCGCCTGGGTATCGATGCGCAGCAGGGCTGTCTTCACGAACCCCAGCGCCTTGTGCGGGGGGACCTCGTCTTTGATCACCTGCACAGAGCCGTCCACGCCGAAAACGAGCGGCAGCGGCTCTCCGCCCGTGGGCAGAGGCTGCCAGTCCGTCACCGGCATGGTCACGCTCGCCGGCCCGCTCTCGAAGGCCTGGCAGAGCTGCTTGACGAGATCGCTGTTCAGGACGTCAAGATGTCCGAGTCGGCTTGCGCGCTCCCCGGGCAGGCGATCTCCCTTCGGGTACGGCATCGGTTTCCTCCGGAACTTGTGCAGGGACCTCGAACTTCTTGGCCTGAACGGGGATGACGAAGCGGTGAGACCGCGTCAGGATTCGCATGTATCCCCGCGTGTTGCAGCGCAGGATGTCGTCTTGCAGACCGTCATAAGAGACATTCATCTTCGCCAACGCCGCCACCTGGTCCTGCGAGGAGAGGTGGGCGATGAAGAAGTTCTCCGTCTGCGCGAGCAGATCGGGATTGATGGTCGTCGGGGACTGCGTCGAGTAGACCATGCCGATGTGGTACTTCGCCCCTTCTTTGGCGAACCGCGTGTAGATCGTCGGCTCGCTCTCGATCCTCGGGAAGAGGTTGTGCGCCTCCTCGAAGTAGACCTGGATGAAGTGATTGCCGAGGTTGTTGGTCGTGAACTTGGTCACCTGATGGGAGAACACCGCCCTCGACAGGGAGTTGGAAAAGTAGATCATCACCTCGGGGTTCGCGTTGCCCAGGTCCAGGATGACCGTGTCGCCGGCGTCGAGGAGCTTCAAGATGTCGGCCTGGAAGTCCCCCGCGTTCGGGTCGTGGTACTGGCGGTAGGGGTTGATGAGGCTGACGCCGCTCCGGCCGGGGGGCGGCTCCAGGAATTCGAGCAATGCGAGTTCATCGGCCTCGAAGAGGGGGCCGCCCGACGAACTGTTCAGTAGCGGGTTGCCCGTGCTGGCTCTACGGAATCGGTTGATGGTCTCCAATTCCCTGACCATCTGGTCGAGCGTCAAGGGCGCAGCCGGGGTCGGAGTGATGCCCGCGGCTGCGTAGGCGGCGTCCCGCAGGTCCGCTCGGAAAGCAGGGTTGAACTTCGTCGAGTTGCGGCCCGACGGCGCAAGCGCGAGCAGGCGCGGCTCGTTCACCTGGAAGCCAGCCTTCTTCAGGATTGCCCAGTACATCTGGAGCCGCCGGGTGGCCCGCACCTGGTCGCTGCCGGGTGGCAAGGTTTTGACTGCGTCCACCGTAGGCAACTCCACGCTGGCGAAGCTGGCGACGTACCCGGACGCTCGCCCGTCGTCGCGCAGAAGGCCGCCCAGAATGGAAATGCTGCTCTCGGGTTGCTCATAGAAGTTGAGCTTGAGCGGCTTCGACGGCGTGTTGGGTTTGGGGGTCAGGGCGTAGACGTGGCACCGGTCAGGGTTGCCGCTCTTGAGTGAACGGCTCCCGTCTTGGGGGTTGTCGTTCGCGTATTCGCCGTTGATGTCGAAGATGAGCTGGCCGACATTCTTCGTCGTCGCCGTCACGTCGATCAGCGCCTGCGAGATCAGCTTCACGACGTTGCTCTTGCCCTGGCGAGTCTTGCCGAACATGGCGGTCCGTGTCCCCATGAAGTCGTTCATGGAGATGTGGACGTTGACGTCCGACTGCGACTTGCCTGGCGTGACCAGGCGGCATTCGGTGAGTCGGAGCTTGCCCAGGTTGAAGCGGTTCTCGGCGGGCACGAGGCAATCCACGATCACCTGGAGCAGGTCGTCGGTCGGCGCGTACACCCGATACTTGTGCGCGCTGACGAAGTTGTTGACGTCGCCGGAGAACTCGATCGCATCCGCCTTTTCCAGGTGCGGGTAGAACATGCCCAGCACGCCGGTCTTGAGGGCGCCCCACTGCAGTTCGCCCTGGGTGAAGACATCCAGTTCGGGCATGGACTTCTTCTGCAGCTCGAAGTACGTCTGCTGGACCTCGCGAGAGAGCGGCGTTGGGGCCGACTCCAAGACGCGCAGGATCGTGAAGTGTGGGTGCAACCCCTCCAGACTGCTTGGCACCATCAGAAGCAGCGAGTTGCGCGGGACGCCGCCCACCGCGATCTTGAAGGGGTCGGAGGTAATGATCGTGACCGTGTCGTAGCCGATGTCCAGCACATAGCCGACGAAGCGCATCTTGTCGTACTTCTTCGCCTGCTCGTTGGCCGCCTCGGCTTCCAGAAACCGCTCCAGGATCCGGAGCGGGTGGTTCTGCATCGCGGCCTTCTCGAAGAAATTCTTCATTGGGCCTCCTCGTAGTTGAACATCAGAACCTCGCCAGAGGAGGCCTTTGCCTTGCTTCCTCTGGGCAGGGGCATGGTTCGGACGCCCGAGAACAGACGGAGGACATCGGGATGGGACGTGGTCGTCATGGCCCACCGAACGCCCCTCTCCGTCACCTTTCCGAGTACTGACGCTAACCGCGCGTGGTCCGCGAATCGAAAGCGGGACCACGAGTAGTGGTCGTTAAAGATCTCTTTCTGTCCAGGCTTGTACGGCGGATCGAGGAACAGGAAATCCTCCTCGGTGCATTCCCCAATCGTTTCCTCGAAGTCACAACAGCGGAGCGACGAACTGGTTAGCCGGCGAGAGACTTCCGACAGCGACTCACCGCAGATCGCCCACCGCCTGTCCTGCCCGCCATACCCCACGTTGAACTGACCGCTGGAGTTGTGCCGCCACATGCCCTTGAAGCAGGTGCGGCTGAGGTACAGGGTCCTTGCGGCCTTGCCGGCTAGGTCGAGGCTGTCGTGATCGATGGCTCGGACCTCATAATACCCCTCTTTTGAGGAGGGGAAGGCGCTGAAGCGTCGCCAGACCTCGTCCGGGTGACGACGGATTCCCCGGAACAGATCGATCAACTCGGTATTCAGGTCCGCCAGCAAAGCCTTCCGCGGGTTGATGGCGAAGAAGACCGCCCCGCTGCCGACGAAGGGCTCGACCAACCGGCCCTTGATTTCGGACCGCTTCGGCAGGTATTGCATGAGTCGCTGCAGTATCCGCTGCTTCCCTCCTGGATAGCGTAAGAACCGGACAGGGGTGCCACTCGTCGGCGATGTCTTCGCTGCTGGTCTCTCCACGCGAGGGGAAGCGAGCCGTGCTCCCCCCGAGACGCCCCCCCTTTGGGGTAAAACGGGCATTCGGACTCCAGATTGTGTTGTTGTCGCTGAGCGCTTTCCGTCGATTCTAACCGCCGAGAAATTGAAAATCAACGACGTGCGGCCCGATTTTTGCCGAATCTTCGGATTTCTTGGCAAGCCTTGCGCTTTCCCGTCTCGCGTATCAAAGATCATATCCAACCGAGGTTGCGCATTCTGCCTGTTCCTGAACTTATTGGCAGGGGCCTGGCCGCTTGTGGCATCTGTGCGGCGGCGGGTTGAAGTTTTTTCGCCTTCAAGGCCGATTCTTCCGATGACCCGGCGTTCGGCTTGGGGTATATTGTTTACTGAACATCTGTCTACGTGTATGGGTGCGGAGATGGCTGGTCATCAGGTGGTTAGCGTGTTCTGCGGGTGCGGGGGGCTGGACCTCGGCTTCGTCGAGGCGGGCTTCGAGATGGTCTACGCCTGCGACAACGACTTCGGGCGGGAGAAGAATCTCAAGAAGGGGAAGGAGCAGGCCAGGAGGAAGATCATGGAGTTGCTGCAGGACACGGGCCTGTTCGGATTTGAAGAGCCCGAGCCGGAGAAGCCCAACAACTAACCGCCTGTCAAGACGGAGTGATTTGCGGACCAAGAGTGTGTGGCTATGCTGCACTTGAACTTATGCTTTCCATGCGATTCAACATCGTTAGGGTATTCCTTGGAGTCGCGATCACGGTCTCCGGATTCGCGGCCATCTTCGCCCCCGCCTCGGCAATCGCTCACTGGATCAGTGAATACAGAATCGGCTGCAAGGTGATTTTTCCTGTCTGGGACAAGGGGCAACCGGAGGTGGTGAAGTCTCCCTGGAAGGTCTGTCACACGACCGACATCAAGTTGAACGCAAAGGATCTGTGCAAGTATTACTTGGCATTCTTGTTGGACCGGACAAACCCGTACATCCGTTACCCGTGCATCTTGCCTTGATTCAGTTCATGGCATAGCATAACCCCGCCGGATTTGTCCTCGGACGTGAGAATTCC
>JBBRPS010000793.1:0-4589 GCA_038227745.1 Gemmatales bacterium
ATACAAGCCCGACGCGCCAGCGAGGGGATCCCTCGCTGGCGCGTCGGGCTTGTGTCCCCGCCGAAGGAATAACTACGGGGTGACACCCCGGTCAGGCTGCTCTCCCCGCGGGGACTTGACCCGTTTCAGGTAGCCCATGGGGTTGAAGGTCAGTTTGAACTTCTCGCGCGCGCGATCGACCTGGAACTCGTCGTTTTCCCGCAGGAAGTCCTCGACCGCCTCGTAAGGGCCGGGGCCGCAGCGCGAAGCCACCGGGTGGCCGTTGATGTTGCTGTCCGTGACGATGAGGTAGCTGCCGGAACTGACGTACGGGGCGAACAGCCTCAGCTCCGCGAGGACGTGCTCCCGCGAGTGGTGGGAATCGAGGATCACCAGGCACTTCTCCCCCGAACGCTCTCCCAAAAGGCCGCGGACCAACTCGGCGTCGGTGCTCGAGCCGGTGACGTAGTACACCCGCGGGTGGGCGGGGCGGGGCAGGTCGTTGAGGTCGATCGTCACGACGCGCCCGCCGCCGAGCCGGTCGAGCACCTGCGCCAGGAACAAGGCGTTGCCGCCGAAGAGCGTCCCCGTCTCGACGACCAGGTCCGGGCGCACCTCCGAGAGGATTTCCTGGTACACCCAGAGGTCCAGGGGACACTGCAGGCACGGCACGTTCAGCCAGAACGTCCGCGCCCAGACCTGATGCTCCCCCGGCGAGCCGTAGTAGTACAGGCGGTGGAACCGTTCGACGACCTCGGCCTCCGTCTGCTGCGGGCTGGGCGGCGGTGCGGCGGCCTCGGCCCCGCCGTCCTCGGTGGCGGACTCGTCAGCCCCCGTCGCCTCGACCGGGGCGACGTCCAGTTCCAGCCGCCGCTCGAACAGGGCCGCGCCGTCCTCCGTCGTCACCAGGACGTCGCACGCGAGCGCCTCCTGGTCCCAGGCGCCAGTCGGGGGGAGCCACCAGATGAGGCGGTTGCGCCGGCACGCGGGGTCGGGGCACGGGCAGGGCTCCCACACCGCGGCGCTCGACGCGACCTCACGATCGTCGTCCAACCGCCGGGCGGTCCACCGGAAGAGGAAGGAGCGGCCGTTCAGCCCGCGCCCGGCGAGCTGAAAGCAGACGGGGACGCGGCGCTCCTCCCGGGGGCCCAAACACGCCCCCCACCACCCGATCCTGGCCCAGTCGAAGCGGTAGGGCGCGACGGTGGCGTGACCGAGCCGCCCGGTGAACGGCTCCACGGTGGCGGCCGCGGCGCGCAGGAACTGCCGGGTGAAGAACCGGCAGGCCGGGCAGGCGAGATCGTTCCAGTCTCCGTTCCGGACATGGACCTCGCTGCGGGCGCCGCACCGCGGACAGCGCAGCTGGACCCTGATGAGCCCGCCGGCCGTGTAAACTCCCGCGCTCAGTGAGAAGATGTCGAACAGCATGGTCCCTCCGGGGGCTCCTTCGGCCCCGGTTGAACATCGACGGCCCCAATCAGGCTCATTTTCCACGCTCCTCACCGACCTGGCCAGGGCAGCTCACGCGAAGGCCCTGACCTGGCCGACCCCGGTCGATCACGTCTCCCCCTGCGCAGCTGGCACAGGCCGCCGTCTCCCCCGAACAGCTGCCGGCGGCCCGTCCGGGAGGCGGGACGGGGGCGCCCCGGGGTGGGGGGCCGGGTGAGCAACTTCCCCAACCGGCACACACGCTCGGAGCACAAGGGCCGACCTGCGGTCTCACAAGGTTCGGCCCTTCGCTTGAGGCCACCACGGGGCGTACGATGATCTGAGTGATCGGGCCTTCCGGGAGCCGGCGCGAGAGACTGTTACCTCGGCCAGTCAATCGGTCCCGTAGGACGGCTCAGGAGAGCCGTCCTACGGGACTTTTTTTCTCGGCGGGGAATACCAGGGGCTACATGAAGCGACCCCTCTGCCCGCCGGCGCCGACACAAGCTTTGCACAAATCAGATCGATGAAGCTCGGTGGGAACGCCGAGCCGGCTCTTCAGCAGAGCACCGCAGACAGGGAGCGAAAGCGGGCAGGACCGCCCGCCCGGGCGGGCGAGGGAACGCAGGAACCTCCTGACCTCGACGAAATAGAGCGGTCGGCGGCCGCACGCCTTCAGGAGCTCTGGCACCAATGAAGACAGGCACCGTCCACAGGGCGCGCTTCGGGAACCGCCTCGTCCTCCTCGCCGTGGGAGCCGTGCTCGCGGTCGCCGCCATCGTGTTCCGCGGCGGCGACAGGCCGTCCGCCGTACGGCTCACGGGCGTGCCTCCCCCCGCCGCAGAACCCGTCACGGGAACGATCCGACTCGCCGGCCTGCGCACCGCGGACGGCCCCGCCCTCTTCCTCCGCAGGGGCACTCCCCTCCTGAGGGTTCCCGAAAAGCGTCGGTATCTCGAACGTCAGGCCCTCGTTTTCTCACTCGACCAGGGCTTTGCGAACGGGCTCATCGCGACGCAGGACCTCATCGGGCTGCGGCGGATCATCGCCCGGCTGAAAGGGCTGCAGGCCCGCTACGAGGTCTACGCGCTGCTCACGCCGACCAACCCCGACCCGAAGAAGATCGGGAACGTGCTCGACGCTCTGGCGGCCGACGGCATTCCGTTCGTCCTCGACGTGTGCTCCTCGGACGTCCTGACCCTGGGGGTCACCCCGGTCCACGCCCCCTACGATGTGCGCCACGGACTGGCGATCTCGCCGCGCCAGGCCGAGGTTTACAAACGGAAGTATGGCGCCCACTTCGCCGGCATGAGGGCACACGAGACGTTCGCCCAGAATTTTACGATCGTCGCCTGCCGGAAACGTCATCACGACTGGTGCCGGGCGTACCAGCAGTACCTGCCCGGGGACCCGTACTACCAGAAGGCCCTCATCGAGCCGTACGTGAAGCTCGCCCACGATCGCGGCATGTTCTTCCTCTGGTCCGACTGGTACTGGTCGGCCGAGCACCGCACGCCGTTCGACCTTTATGGCCCGAGTGCCTCCCACCCCGACGGCGCGGTCGGCCAGCTGCAGAACGAGCAAGAGCTGCGCGAACTGATCACGGCGTACCCGAACACCACGATCGTGATGTACGCCAACAACGAGCCCAACGAGGCGTCGCGGCCGAAGAGAGACGCCTGGCCGCAGGCGCTCAAGCCGCTCCTGGTGAGGGGGGCGCTGGGGTTCGGGCTGTCGGACCAGAGCTGGATGTACAGGAACGCGCAGGCGTGCCCGGTCGCCGAGCTGGATCGCTGGGCGACGTCGGCCTTCGCCCGCGGGGCGCGCGTGGTCGAGTTCGAGCCGGTGTGGTACTGGTGGCACTTGCCGGTCGGGAACATGGAGCGCGGCGGCGAGCCGTACCCACGGCAGCCGAAGTGGGGACACCGGGGGTATGCCAACCTTAACTTCAACACGCTCTCGAACGACCTGGGGGTCCGCGTCCCCCTCGCGTTCAACGTGGTCCCGCTCAAGAACTGCCTGGACCGGCCCGGCACGGCAGACGTGGCCCTGTTGTCCTGGAACTACTTCCCGCCGGACGGCTCGTACGCGAACGTCGGCGACGACCCCAACTTCGCGCACGGCTACTCGAACAAGGCCATCGCCGGGCAGGGCCAGACGCACGTCCCCAATGGTTTCCACCCTCCGCTCGTCATCCAGCCGGGCAAGACGTACTACGTCAAGCTCTATGACGCGGCGAGGAAGGAGCTGACGGCGGCGAAGTCCTTCTCGCTCCCCGCCTGTCCCCCGCCGGCCCCGCCTGTAACCGTTCACGGACATCTTGCCGATTGAGAGATTGGGAATACTATCGAAACCATGGCAGGAGTATCTCCCAACACCTGGGGTACGTGTGCGCAGCTCCTGCGCGACAACCAGGAGCTACGAGCGCGCCTCAACCAACTGGAACAAGCGAACCGGGAGTTGGCAGTTTCCACGGGTAGGTTTCGCCTCGAACCGCCGTATTGTTTGCGTTGGCCTTCCCTACTCGAAAAAGTCCGCCGCCCTGGCGGCACGGGCGGCGCGGTAAGATCATGAATCAGCCCGACCCTTGCGAGGATTTGCCATGACGATTCCTCCGAACGATCGACCCGGACAAGCCGCCGCGCCGAAGCGTGCGATCGTGTCCGTCCCGTTGACGTCTCATGAAAAGAGGATGCACGAAGATTTGCAGTGGGCCGCGCACTCTCCCGACGTGCAGCAGCACTTCGGCAAAGCGGTCGTGATCCGGGACAAACGCATTATCGCTGTGGACGAAAAGCGCGGCGTCGCCCTCGACCGCGCAGTGGTCCAGGAGGGGTGCCCCTGGTGGGAGTTTGTCGTCGAGATCGTGCCGCCGCTGGAGTTGTGGGAAGCCCCGTTCGACGACGCCCCCTTCACACCTTCATGACGACACCACCGGCCTCCGTTACTCCGTTGGAGTGGCTCGTCCTCGGCGCCGGTCTGCTCCTCACCTTCCAGGCGCACGTTGGTGAACTGCTGCACGAGGGCCGACAGTTCGCCCTCCAACCGCTCGAAGGCGGCGAGCTTCTCGTTGTAGGCGCGCTTGAACTGCACGCCCTCCTCCAGCGCCTCCGGGTCGTTGTGCTGGATGCTCTGCCAGAACTCGTCCGACAGGGCCAGCAGGTTCTCGCGGACGGCTTCCA
>JBBRPS010000794.1:0-4571 GCA_038227745.1 Gemmatales bacterium
CGGCTCTGCCGGGCAAGGAGGGGAGAGCGCAGGGGAAAAGTCATCCTGATCCATTCCCCTGTTGTAACCGAAGAAGAAGGCCCGTCACAGCTTAGCAGGCAGCTGCGATCACCGAATGCGTACAAATTGTGCAATCCTTGGCGGGCGGGCAGGGCGGCAAGCCCGCTGAGCGGCGAAGGCCGGCCGCTGGCTCGGCCGCGCCACTGGCACCCCGCCGACGCGCCGAATATCGCCGGAAGTTCTTTCGAGCGGCAGCGGTCCGTAGAGCGTCACCCTCCCCTCGTAGGTGGGGCGCTGTGAGACAACATCCGTTCCGTACGAGCAGGGGAAAAGTTTGGGGAGTGCGAGCCACGGTTCTGTCTGCTCCGGTGACAGAAACCCGCCCCACTCTGTGGAGGGATGGCGTTGCGGCGGGTGGCGTGCTTCGCGTGAATGCTTACTCATTCATGGTAACTGACCCGGGGCAAACGTCAACCTCCCTTCGTGACTTTTTTCTCGATCTCATGGGCCGAAATGTTACGATCCGGTCCAGGCGGTTGAGGAACTCCGGCCGGAACCAGCGGCCCAGCTCGCGCAGCGTCGCCTCACGGTCCGGCGTCTGCGCCGCTCGCCGCCCGAAGCCGACCGACCCTCCAGAGGTTGCGCCGAGCCGACGTTCGACGTCAGGAGGATGATGGTGCGGCGGAAGTCGGCGGTGCGCCCCTGCGTGTCGGTCAGCCGGCCGGCGTCGAAGATTTGCAGACAGAGATTGTAGATGTTCAAATGTGCCTTCTCGATCTCATCAAAGAGCAGGACGGCGAACGGCCGCTCGCGCACGGCGGCGGTGAGCAGGCCCGGCTCGCCGAGGCGGGTGAGGACGGCGGGCAGGGCGGCGTGCGAGTTGGCCTCGGCGAGGGCGTTGGCGATGTCGAGGCGGACCCAGGTGTTGGCTCCTCGCCGAGGCGGCGGACCAGGACGGCCTCCAGGGCGGGGCGATGGCGGCCCAGACGGCCGACTGGCGGACGCCCGGGTCGTGGTCGAGGAGGAGCTGCGCGGCGACGGCGTCGAGGGGCCAGCCGGGGGCGAGGGCATAGGCGAGGTTCTGGCGGACGGCCAGCGCGGGGTCGTGGGCGAGGGCGACGACGGCCTGGAGGACGTCGGGATCGGTGCGGCCCTGGGCGGCGGTGACGGCGGCGCGGCGGCGGGTCTCGTCGGGAGACTCGAGGGCCTCGAGGAGGACGGCGGCGTCGTTCTCGCCCTGGGTGCGGAGGGTGTGGACGAGCTGCTGGAACGGATCGGGCTGGTCGGTGCGGGCCAGTTCGAGGAGTTTGGCGATGTCGGTGTTCATGGCGGAATTATCTTATTACTCCGGCGCGGAAGCTCGTCCGTCGCCTCACCCGATCACCCCCTGTCGTCGCAGTTCCTCCAGCCTCCCCGCGTCGAGGCCCAGCAACTCGGACAGCACGCGGTCGGTGTCCTGCCCCAGCTGCGGCGGTGCTGACGGCTCGGGCAGCGTCGCGCCGCCGACGTGGAACGGCGTGCCGACCAGGTCAACCGGCCGCCCCTCCGCGTCGCGCACCGTCACGCGCAGACCGCGCGCCTCGGCCTGCGGCTGCGCGAACAGCCGGGCGTAATCCCAGACCGGCGCGTGCGGCACGCCCGCGGCGACCAGGCGCTGCTCCCACTCCGC
Organism: Gemmatales bacterium; assembly: GCA_038227745.1. Classification (GTDB taxonomy): domain Bacteria; phylum Planctomycetota; class Planctomycetia; order Gemmatales; family Gemmataceae; genus DASPXY01. The sequence goes on from JBBRPS010000794.1 coordinate 1,670, forward strand.
CGTCGTCCGGCCGCGCAGCACCTCTTCCAGCACCGGCACCAGGACGTCGCGGTTCCGCACGCGCAGCGTGTTGGTCGTGAACCGCGCGTCGGCGTCCAGGTCGGGCCGCTCCGCCGCCTCGCAGAAGCGCTGCCACTGGCCATCGTTGCCGACCGCCAGCACGACCCAGTCGTCCGCGGTGGCGAACGCCTGGTAGGGGACGATCTGCAGGTGGGCGTTGCCCTGGCGCGGCGGCACGGCACCGCTCGTCAGGAACGCCTGCACCACGTTCACCTGCGCCGCGACGGCACAGTCCAGCAGGGCCAGGTCGATGGCGTAGCCGTGCCCCGAGCGCTGCCGGGCGTGCAGGCAGGCGAGGACCGCCGACGCGGCGTACAGGCCGGTCAGCACGTCGGTGACCGCGACGCCCACCTTGCACGGCGGCCCCTCGACCGGGCCGGTGATGCTCATCAGCCCACTCAGCGCCTGCACGGCGAAGTCGTAACCTGGCAGGTCGCTCAGCGGGCCGGTGCGGCCGAAGCCGGAAATGGAGCAGACGATGAGGCGCGGGTTGACCGCCAGCAGCTTTTCCGGGCCGAGGCCCAGGCGGTCGGCGCTGGCGGCGCGGAAGTTTTCGAGCAGGACGTCGCTGCGCCGCACCAGCTCGTGGAACAGGCGCAGGCCCTCGGGGCGCCCCAGGTCGAGGGCGATGCCGCGCTTGTTGCGGTTACAGGAGAGGTAATAGGCACTAAGGCCATCGAGGAAGGGCGGCCCCCAGGCGCGCGTGTCGTCGCCGGCGCCGGGGCGCTCGAGCTTGATGACGTCGGCCCCCAGGTCGCCGAGGATCTGGCCGCACAGCGGCCCGGCCAGGACCCGCGAGGCGTCGAGGACGCGCACGTCGGCGAGCGGTCCGTGGGGGTCGGTCGGCATGCCGTCTCCTGCCTGGGTGGGCCGGCGTCCTCGCCGGGCCGTGTTGCGGGAGCTATTGTAGGGCGTTAGAGTAAAGGCGCCCAAGCGAATGGCGGGCGGGAGAAGGTAGCGATGACCCCGGATGAGATTCTGCGCGTGTACGGCGACCTCGCCGACCTGTACGACCGGCAGGCACAGCCGAAGCACCGCGACTGGTTCCTGGTGCTGGCGGCCGACGCGGCCCTGAACGCCGGCCAGGCGGCCGAGGCGGACCGCATGCTGACCCGTTTGCTCGGCCTTAACCCGCACCACTTCCTCAAACCGTTCCCCTCGTTCGCCGAGGCGCTGCGCTCGCCCGACGTGCAGGGGTACGTCGGCAACCTGCGCCGCAATTACCCGCCCGACAAGGCGGAGCAGCTCCTGCGCGCGGAGCAGCGCAAGGGCCGTGGCGAGGGGCCGGAGCGGGAGCAGGTGCTGCCGCCGCCCGCACCGCCGAGGGCCTTCGTGTTGCCCCCGCCGTCGGCGGCGCCGCCCCCTGACGCCGGCAGCGTGATCTTCGCGCGGATGAGCATCGTGCCCACGGGAGATCCGGAGGAGCGGCCGACGGAGCTCGACCAGACCCTCGGGGCGCCGCCGCCGCCCCAGAGGCCGCCGGCCCCGCCCGAGATCTTCCAGACGCTGTCCGGGCCGGCGCCGCCAACCCGACCGGAACCACCGCCGCGGCCCATCGCCCCCCCGCCGTTCGAGCGCGCCCCGGTCCCGCTGCCGATGCCCAGGCCGAAACCTCTGCCCCGCCCGCCGCAGCCGGCCGCGGCCCCGCCGCCGACTTACGAGCTCGAGGTCGATCCGGAACCTCCCCGGCCGAAGCCGAAGCGCGAACGTCCGCCGGCGCCGCCGCGCGAGCGGCCATCGGCCACGAGTTCCCTGGTGCCGCTGGGACTGTTCGTCCTGCTGCTACTGCTGGGTTTGGGGCTGGCGGGGTATGCGTTTCTCCGTCCCTTCCTACCACCGGAGTGGCTGCCGTGATCCTATTGGGGCGCTTTGGAGTGCGGCGCGCGGCGCCGCTTTCGCACTATCATTTCCTCCCCCCGAGACCCGCGAACAAAAAAAGAAAGAGAAAGCGGCGCCGAGCGCCGCACTCCAAAGCGCGCCCCCGGACCCAAACCGTTCCTGAAGCGGCGAACCGACTGCGAGTGCCGGCCTTGACGGAACTGACCTTCAACGACCTCTGCGTGCTGTTCGCCCTGCGACGCGAGTCCGGCCCTTTCCGCCGCGAGTTCCGCCCACAGCAGCGCGTCCCGGGCGCCCCCTGCCGCGCGTCGTTCTGCGGCCCGGCCTGGCTCTCCGTGCTCGTGCTGGAGACGGGCATGGGCGGGGCACGGACCGCCGCGGCGCTCGACTGGCTCCTTGACGGCCCGCTGCTCGACCGGGTCGCCTACCGGCCCCGGGTCGTGCTGTCGGCCGGCTTCGCGGGGGCGCTGCAACCCGGCTACCGCGTCGGCGACGTGCTGCTGGCGACAGAGGTCGCGGACCCCGAGGGCAACCGCTGGCCCGTGACCTGGCCCGGCGACCTGCCGGAGGGCCGGTGGGAGCCGCCTCTGCATCGGGGCCGGCTCCTGACTGTGGCGCGCATGGCGGCCGACCCGCACGCCAAGGCGGACCTGGGGCGGACGCACGGTGCGGCCGCGGTGGACATGGAGAGCGCCGCGGTGGCCCGCGCCTGCAGTCGCAAGGGCGTGCCGTTCGGCTGCGTGCGCGTCATCTCCGACGACGTCCACACGGCCCTGTCGCCGCGGCTGGCGTCGCTGCTGGCCGGAGAGCGCGTCTCGGTGCTGCGCCTGCTCGGGCTGATGGTGCGGACGCCGACGGTGGCCGCCGAACTGTGGCGGTTGGCCCGGCAGACGCGCCGCGCCGCCCGCCAGCTGGGCAAGGCGCTCGGCGAACTGTTGACGCTGACGCTGCCGTATGGCAGGGAGCTGTGAGCAGGTCCGTGGGTCAGGACTCCGATCCTGAC